>JAPYTP010000325.1:0-410 GCA_029941885.1 Myxococcota bacterium | reverse complement strand
CAAACTCTCCAGATCGCCGATACCGCTCATGAGAGTCTCGAATCCGTCGACTTCGACTTTCAAGTATGCGATTCGCCCAACGATCTCCGAGATCGCATTCGCCAGAGAAATCTAGGCCGCAACAAGTCACGTTTAGTCGCTGGATATTGCTGGCCGTGGCTTAGCAAGAAAGACCCCACCGCGATGGACGTCCTGATTCCAGAATTCAACTTCGAGATGCAGTGGAACCTAAGCGGAGATGGAAGCCTCTGGATCATCAAGGAAACCTCCGTCGATCAGATCGGCTGTATCCATACCTGCCAAGGTCTCGAACTCGACTACGTCGGAGTCATCCTTGGGCCGGATCTAATCGTGCGAGATGGCGTTGTCCAAACGGATGGGACCAAACGTGCCAGGCAGGACTCCTCGAT
>JAPYTP010000324.1 GCA_029941885.1 Myxococcota bacterium | reverse complement strand
ACATGATCGGAAGTGCGAACCGCTCGGCCGGACTCTTTCGAAGCCTGCTGCGTCTTTCGCGTAAGGCCCAGATCGACGGACGCCCCGCGATCGAGGATCGCCAGGTTCGCGAGGCGCTGGCCTCCATCCACGGATACGTCGAGACCCAGCGCTGCTCGTCCTACATCCAACTCACTCGCGAACTCAGGGGGCGCGACGCCGAGACGCTTCCCCTGTTCAACAAGATCAACGATACGAATATCGGACAGGCCGTCTCCCGGCTGGCGCAGCGTCTGCTCGGTGCCGAGAGCGCCCTCGCCCCTTTCGGGCAGCCGGCGGGCAAGACCTCCGGCAACGAAAAATGGATGAATCAATTCATGGGATCTCTCGGGATGGCGATCGCGGGCGGGACGACCAACATCCAGCGCAACATCATCGCCGAGCGTGGACTCGGATTGCCCCGTGATGTCGCGGCCAGCGGGGCCGACGAGTCATGAATTTCGATCTCACAGACGACCAGCGGCTCCTCGAAGAAACCGTGGACAAGTTCCTCTGCAGTGAATGTCCGATGGCCCGCGTCCGCGAACTCTTCGACAGTGACGAGGGATACGATGAGGCGGTCTGGCGCGGGCTGGGGGAGATGGGGGTTCTGGGCCTGCATCTGCCGGAGGACGTGGGCGGCGCGGGCCTCGACATGCTGGAGCTCAGTGTGGTCGCCGAGGCCATCGGACGCCACGCGACACCGGGCCCCTTTCTGGAACACGCCCTCGCCTCGCTGGCGATCGACCTCGGCGGGAGCGATGCGCAGCGCAAGCGGTGGCTCCCGAGACTCGCGAGCGGGGAACTCCGTGCCAGCCTGGCGATCGCCGAGGACGGGCCGGATGGCGCCTGGCGCCCAGAACAGTGGAGCCTCGGCGATGGATCTTCCCTCACCGGTGAGAAGCGGTTCGTGCCCCACGCGAAGGGCGCCGACCTGCTCCTGGTCGGCGTACGCGGAGGCGGCTTCGGCTTGGTGGAATCCGCGGCGCCGGGGCTCACGACGGAGCGCGTCGAGGGTCTCGATCGCACGCGGCGACTCGACTCGGTCGGCTTCGAAGACACTCCCTGCGATCCGCTGCCCCGCGGCCACGAAGTCGCCAGTCGGGTTCTCGACGCGGGCCTCGTGCTACTCGCTGCCGACGCCCACGGTGGCGGCATGGCGTGCGTCGCCGCCTCCGTCGAATACGCGAAGACGCGCGAGCAGTTCGGGGTGAAGATCGGCAGCTTCCAAGCGCTCAAGCATCAGCTGGCGGACATGGCGGTCGAGATCCATCCGACCCGCGGCCTGGTCTGGTACGCCGCACATGCCTTCGATCACCTGCCCGAGGAAGCCGCCGCAGCAGCCGCAAACGCGAAGGCACACTTGACCGATCGCTTCGTCGACGTCGCGCGTCGGACTGTCGAAGCACATGGCGGCATAGGATACACCTGGGAATGCGACGTCCAGTTCTGGTTCAAGCGTTCCCTTTTCGACTGGGCGATGTTGGGTGATCCGAATCTGCACCGCCTTCGAGTGGCGGACCTTCTTTCCTGGTAGACACGCTCGCCGCCGCCCGCGCTGAGGAGATTGGGATGAGTGAGAGGAAAGGGCCCGCGCCCGACGAAGGGCAGATCACCGACGAGGGCATCGCGAAGCTGCGCCAACGCATCGGCATCCCGAAGCCCCTGCCCCAACCCCCTCACTACCGCTGCCCGAACGAAGACATCTTCCGAAACCTCTCGCACAGCATGGGCGACGACAATCCGCTCTATTGCGAGCCGGAGTACGCCGAGAAGACCCGCTGGGGCGGAATGATCCTCCACCCGGCTTTCGTCGGATGTGACACACTGATCGGGATCGACGAAGTCGACGCGGTTCCGCCAGAAAAACTCGACATCATGCGCGGCGATCCACTACGGGGCGTGCATTCCTTCTACTCGAGCGGCGTCCGCGAGTGGTGGCGCCCGCTTCGACCCAATCGCAAGGTCTACCGTCGCAACGCGATCGTGGGCGTTCTCGACAAACAGAGCAAGTTCGCGAAGCGCTCGGTCCACGAGTGGACCGCCAACGTCTTCGGGGACGATCAGGGAGAGCTCCTCTCGACCCAGTACCGCTTGATGATCCGAACCGAGCGGCACAGTGCGCGCAAGGAGAAGAAATACAAAGACAACGGGCCCGTGCCCTACACCCCGGAGCAGCTCGAAGAGATCGACGCGCAATACAGATCCGAAGAGCCCAGAGGCGCCGAGCCGCGATACTTCGAGGACGTGAGGGAGGGAGAGGAGCTCCGTCCCCTCGTGAAGGGCCCGCTGACCGTCACCGACATCGTGACCTGGCACGTCGGCGTGGGCATGGGTTATTACGGCGTAAAGCCGCTGCGCATGGGATTCAAGAACCGACAGCGCATCCCGGGCTTCTACCGCCCCGACCCTCTCGGCATCCCGGATCAGATGATGCGGGTGCACTGGGACGAGAAATATGCCCAGGTGGCCGGCGCACCGACCATGTACGACTACGGTCGCATGCGCGAGTGTTGGCTCGTTCATCTGTGTACGGACTGGATGGGCGACGGCGGATGGCTCTGGAAACTCGACTGTGAATTCCGGCGCTTCAACTTCGTGGGCGACACCCAATGGATGCGCGGAAAGATCGTCCGAAAATATCTCGCGGAGGGGAACCGACCCGCGGTAGACCTCGAGATCTGGGGAGAGAATCAACACGCTGAGATCACGACGCCTGGACACGCGACCGTGCTGCTTCCCAGCCGTCGCCACGGTGATGTGCGACTTCCGGACCCGCCGGGCGGCGCCTCCGACCTTCAGGGCGCGCTCGACGCCCTGGCGGAGCGCTTCGCAGAAGGCGGCGGCTGAGCTCCGGTGCTGATCCACGACCACTTCGACTACTGGGCCCGAATCACTCCGAACCGCGAGTTCGGCGTGGATGCATCGCGTCGACTCTCCTACGGCGACGCCGCCCGTGAGGTCTCGCGCCTGGCGTCGGCGCTTCAAGGCCTCGGCGTCGCCTCCGGCGACCGGGTCGCGATCGTCTCACGCAATCGCCTCGAGTTCCCAATCGCGAGTCTTGCAGTCGCTCGCCTCGGTGCGGTGGTGGTCCCCGTCAACGTGCGGCTGGCGCCGGAGGAGCTCCATTTCGTGTTGGAGGATTCCGAGGCCCGGCACATTTTCGTCGACGCACCCTTCGCGGAGACCGTGCTGGCGCTGCGGGGCCGACTCTCGAAGCTCGACGGGGTGGTCGGACTGACCGAGCCGGGGGGCGACGCGCTCCCCGACGGTGTCGCCGCCTATCCGGACTTCCTCGAGACGGCCTCCTCCGCGGTACACGCCCGCCGAGCCGCCCCCACCGATGAAGCCGTGCAATTCTATACCAGCGGCACCACCGGTCGGCCGAAGGGGGTCGTGCATACCCATCTGTCGCTCATGGTCGCGGCCTCCTATTGGCGCACCGTCTTTCCGATTGGCGCGGACGAACGGCAGCTGCTGGTCTCCCCCGCCTTTCACTCCGGAGGATTCCTGAACTTCCTACACACGACGCTATGCGGAGCCTCGGTCTACCTGCTCGCGAAATTCGACCCGGGCGAGGTGCTGCGCCTGATCTCGGACGAACGTCTGGTCCGTGCCAGCCTCGTTCCCGCGACGCTCGATGCCTGTCTCGCGGAAGTGAAAGAGACGCGGCCCGATCGTTTCGAGAGTCTTCGCTACTTGAGCTACGGGGCCTCGCCGATTTCGGTCGCGACGATGCGCCGAGCCCTCGAGGTCTTTCCCTGCGAGATCCATCAGCAATTCGGACAGACCGAGGCACCGATCCTCACGCACCTCATGCCCGAGGATCACCTCCGCGGCCTCGAGGATCCCTCGCTGCTCCTCTCGACGGGTCGACCCGTCGTGGGCTGCGAAATTCGGATCCTTGCAAGCGATGGCCAGGCGCTGCCGGTCGGTGAGCGTGGCGAGATCTGCGCACGCACTCCGCTCGTGATGAAGGGATATTTCGGTCGCCCGGAAGCCACGGCCGAAACGCTGCGCGAGGGCTGGATCCATACGGGCGACATCGGCTTCCTCGACGATCGCGGCTATCTCTCGATCGTCGACCGCCTCAAGGACATGATCGTGTCCGGCGGCGAGAACGTCTTCGCCAAGGAAGTCGAGGAGTGCCTGCTCGGCCATCCGAAGGTGTGCGAGACCGCGGTGATCGGCGTTCCCAGCGAGCGCTGGGGCGAAGAGGTGAGGGCCGTGATCGTCCTCGAAGCCGGTTCCTCGGCAAGCGCCGAAGAGTTGATGGCTTTCTGCGGCGAAGGACTGGCGGGCTACAAGCGACCGCGTTCCGTGGAATTCGTCGACGCACTCCCGCGCAACGCGAATGGCAAGGTGCTGAAGCGTGTGCTCCGAGAACCCCACTGGAAGGGGCACTCGCGGGGCGTTTCGTGATCACGGATGCTGACAGGGCGGAGGCGTCCTGCGATCCCTACGGCCACCGCTGCACGTGCCGAAAGAATCCACTCGATCGATACCCAGCCCAAAGGAACCCGGAACCATGAGCTTCGAGACCGTGTTGTACGACGTGAGCGAACGCATCGCGACCATCACCCTGAACCGCCCCGATGTGCTGAATGCCGTCTCGAAGCAGATGCAACGTGAGCTGCTCGAGGCCTTCACCCAGGCGG
>JAPYTP010000323.1 GCA_029941885.1 Myxococcota bacterium | reverse complement strand
CGAGCATGAGGAATACGACTAATCGGCTCATGCTCGCATGATCGACGGGACGGGGAGGGAGCTGGAACAGGGCTCGGGGCCCTCCCGCGTAGTCGGCAGTCCGGAAGCAACTGAAGGGCCGGGACCGCCGACCCTCGACTTGCGCGCGTTTCAGGGGCCGGAGGCCGAGATCCGACGCCCTTCGTTCCGTCGCATCGAGCGGTATGTTCTCTCCTCTGCGAAGGAGGAGTGGGCATGGATGAGCAAGCCGGGTATCCGGAGTGGAACGACTTTCTGGCGGGTCTTGCACCCGTGGCGAAGCGACTCGTCGACCAGATCCGGACGCCCGAAGATCCGCAGGCTCGCCAGGAGACCTATCGGATGATGATGTCCGCGATCGTCGGCGGCTATCTCGGTCTGGTGTACAACGACCCGGACCATCCCGAATGGGTCCCGATGCTCGGGAGCGCTCTCAACTTCGCCGCGCCCGTCCCCGACTTCACCTACACCTATGCGCCGATCCGAGGGGAGGGTGTGTACCGGATTGCCGGACATCGCGGAACGTCGCTCTTCGCCGTTCTCACCGTGAGCGAGACCTATTTCACCCGCACGGACACCCCGAAGCCCGGGCTCGCGAATTACGATCTCGACGACTTGACGATCGGAGACGACGGCCGTTTCGAAGTGCTGCTCAGCGAGGAACGGCCGGATGGATATGTCGGGGATTGGTGGTTCCTCGATCCCGCCGCAACGAATCTCGCGTGTCGACATGCGATGTACGATTGGGTGAACGAAGTCGATCCGCGCATGACGATCGAGCGCCTGGACGTGCCCGCGGCTCGCCCCCGCACGAGTGCTGCGGAGTTGAGCGCCCGGATGGACGAGGTCGCACAATGGGTGGAATACAGCATCACGCATTGGCTCGTCCACCTGGCCGATAGTCGCGACAAGGGCATCGTGAATCGACTCGAGGTGTACGACTACAGTGGGTTTACCGGCGCCTCATGGCCGCAGGTCTATCTCGAGGGTCTCTTCGAAATCGAGGAGGACGAGGCGTTGATCATCGAGACGGATATTCCGGACGAGGTCCGCTACTGGTCATTCATGTTGGCCGACGATCTGTTTGCGACCGTCGATTGGACCCATCGTCAATCGAGCCTCAACGCACACCAGGCGCGAGTGGATTCGGACGGTCGATTTCGCGCCGTCGTTTCGGTTCGAGACCCGGGCGTTCCGAATTGGTTGGACACGGGAGGGTATCGGCACGGGGCGATCCAGGGCCGATGGAATCAAGCGAGTTCGGCGCCGCAGCCAACGATCACCCGGGTCGCTCTCGAGGACGTGCGCAAACATCTTCCATCCGATACGCCCGCAGTCTCTCCCGAGCAGCGCGACGCGGTGCTGCGCGAGAGAAGGATGGGCGCGCAGATGCGTCGGAAATGGTAGGCGGGGCGTAGAGTCGATATGAAGGTCGCCATCTACCAGGGGCCCCATCAGCCCTTCTCCATCGAAGAGAAACCCACGCCTTCACCCCGCGAAGACGAATTGCTGATCAAGGTCGGTCGCTGCGGGATCTGCGGGACCGATATGAGCACCTATACCGGTGCGGCCGGGATGGAAACGGGAGTCGTCTACGGCCATGAGTTCGCTGGCGAGGTGGTGGCCCTCGGATCCGAGGTGCACGAGTTCGCGATCGGGCAACACGTGACCGCCCAATGTGTTACGGCCTGCGGGCGGTGCGAGGAATGCCGCCGCGGTCATCTCGTCTTCTGTCCCGAGTGGCGCCAGCACGCGAGCGGTGGCTTCGGCCAATTCATGACGATTCCCGCTCGGGAGGCCTATCGGCTCCCGCCGTCGTTGACGCTCGAGGACGGCGCGCTGGTCGAGCCACTCGCCGTGGGCCTGCACGGCGTTCGCCTCTCCGGCCTGGGACCCAGCTCGCAGATCGTGGTGCTGGGGGCCGGTGCGATCGGGTTGAGCGTCGTATTCTGGGCGCGTCGACGGGGTGTCGAGCGGATCGTGGTGGTCGCGACCTCGAATCGCCGCAAGAAGATTGCCCTCGAGATGGGCGCGTCGGATTTCATTCTGGCTGCGGACGATCTCGAGCGAGCGATCGAGAGATCTCTCGGGGGGCCACCGGAAATCGTGTTCGAATGCGCGGGGAATCCGGGAGCGATGATGCGGTCGATGGGCCTGGTGGTTCCGAAGGGAATCGTCGTCGGTATGGGTTACGGGTTGCACCCCGAGGAGATCACGACCGCGCTTCCCCTCTTCAAGGAGATCCGGATCCAGTTTTCGATGACCTACGACCGTGAAGACTACGAGGAGGTGATCGCGACTCTCGCGGCCGGCCATCTCGAGCCCCGCTGCATGGTCACCGATACCGTCCCGCTCGAAGGGCTGACGGGGGCGATCGAGTCGCTGCTCGCGGGGGCGCCTCACTGCAAGGTGATGGTCGATCCCTGGGCTTGAACGGCTGATCAGCGGAGCGCTCCGCGCTCACCGCGGATCGGGCAGGCTCGCGCCGGCCGTCGACGGGGAAAACGCATTCGTTCCATTCGAGCCCCCGTGCCCCTGGACGCTTTGGATTGGTTTGGTGCGCGTCGGCGCAACGGCTATTCCCGTCGTCACCGTTACAGACGGCGTGCTTTCATCACCCGACCGCAAGGGGGCTAGCGGTGCGTGACCTGGCCGGGAACTGGTCGCCCGATTCGCTGAACGCCGCCGATTCCGAGGTGTTCTGGAGGGCTCGGCTGATCCTGGCGGCCACCGGTCTGGTGTCGTTTTTCGCGCTGTTCTCGGCGATGCTCCAAATGACGCGAGGCTCGGTCACTGCCTCCTACTTCGGGTGGATGCTGCTGGCCCACTGCCTGAGCGTCCCCGTACTTCTTCGCTACACCGGCTCGCTGACCCTCGCCGGGAACGTGCTCTGTGCGCTGTTCTTTCTCGGCCTGAGCGTCGTGAATTTCGCGAGTGCGGGCGCCACTCCGGGAGCCGAACTATAACGCTGGTGCTCGTGCCCGCGATCGCGTGGCTCGTGCCCGGTCGAACGTGGCCGACGTTCTGGGCGCTGCTCGTTTGTGCCGAGATCTAGCTGATCCCGCATCTGGGATCGCTCGGACTAGCGGATTGGATTCACGCCGATCCGGCGCTCTCGGTGGAGGCGATTCATCGGATCCCCCTCTTGATCGTCCTGTTTACGCTGGTCTGCGGAATCGCCACGGATCGGATCTCTACGGCGACGAATCGCACAAAGGTCGACACGGAGCGTCTTCTCGAGCAATGGAGGGCCGATCGGGAACGGCTCGAATTGGAGATGCTCGAACGAAAGAGGAATCTCGCGGCCGTTGGGACGCTGGCTGCCAGCATGGCTCATCAGATCAACAATCCCGTGGGCTCGATCCTGGCCGCGGCCCAATACGCGAAGCTCATGAAGAACGACCCTGAGCACGAGTCCGTCGCGCACGATGCCTTCGATTTGATCGAGTCGGAGGCCCAGCGTTGTGGCCGGATCGTGCATTCCCTGCTGCGAGTTTCGAGGGGCGATCCCAGTCAGAAATGGGAGGAAGATCTCAACCCGATCGTTCAGAATGCCGTGAATGCCGCGTTGCCGTATGCGAGGGAGCGCTCGGGTCGACTCGATGTGGAGTTGGCCTCCGGGTCCGTCCCGCTCTTGGTCAACCCGATCGAGATGGAACAAGCGATCGTGAACCTCGTCCGAAACGGCGTCGAGGCATGCGACGCCGAGGCTCGAATCCTGGTGCGCACCGTCACCGCGTCAGACCACGTGCGGATCGAGGTGACCGACAACGGTCGTGGACTCTCCGACAATGAACGCGAGCATGTTTTCGATCCCTTCTACACGATGAGACACGCCGAGGGCGGCTCTGGGCTCGGATTGAGCGTCGTGAAGAGGGTCGTGGAAGACCATGGGGGCAGCGTTCGGGCCCACGCGCGACCGGACGGCGACGGGATGACCTTCGAGATCGAACTTCCTCTGTCGTCGCCCGCCGACCGGCGAAGCGCCGAGGAAGATTTCGAAGCGGGCTCCGCGGCTTCTCCTCGAGTTGGATCGGGGATCGAACCTCGAGGCGAGGGATCCCGAGAATCCGTCGACGTGGGTCGCCCGGACTAGACGCGGGGATCGACGTCGCAATCCCCGCGTTCTCTACGGCAGGCCGTAGAGCTTCTTGCAATTCTCACCGGTGACCTTGCGGACGGCTTCCTCACCGAGAGAACCCAGGGAATGTTCGATGGCGGCGGCGGAGTTGGGCCAGGTGCTGTCGGGGTGTGGATAGTCGGACGCCCACATGAAGTTGTCTTCGGACAAGAGTGGAATCAGGGTCGGACCCAGGGGCTCCTCCTCGAAGGTCGCGTAGACCTGGCGTTTGAAGATCTCGCTCGGTGGGGTGGTGATCGTCTTGCCCGGGAACGGGAGGCAATGCTTTTCGTAGGTGGCGTCCATGCGGGCCACGAAATAGGGAACCCATCCGACACCGGACTCGGCCAACACCATCTTGAATCCGGGATGCCGTTCGAGGGCACCGCCGTAGATCATGATCGCGAGGGGTTCGTCCATCTGCATGGGCGCGATCGCCGCGAACATGGCCCGCTGCTCGATCAGTCGCGGGTCGAGCTTCGTGCCGCCGCCGATATGGAAGCTGATCGGAAGGCCCGTTTCTTCGGCGGCTGCCCACAGCCTTTCCC
>JAPYTP010000322.1 GCA_029941885.1 Myxococcota bacterium | reverse complement strand
CAGCCTTCTTGTGGTCATCCGAGACGGGGTATTGCTCGATGTACTTCTGCGCCATCTCGCAATACTCGCGCTGTATCTCGATCGGCGAATATTCGCGGCCATTGTCCAGCCGCAGGCGTCTCTTGCACGTGGCGTCGTAGGTGATGTCCTTGATCGCCTTGACTGGATTTCGGAGCGTGAAGTCCTTGTTGATATAGTTGTCCTCGATCATCTGGAGGACGACCGAGCAAGTTCCCACCTTCACGAAGTTGGTGTACTCGCTCATATTCGAATCGCCGACGATCACGTGCAGGCGTCTATACTTCTCTCGATCCGCATGCGGCTCGTCCCGCGTATTGATGATCGAGCGGTCGTTCGTCGTCGTGCCCGAGATCTTCTGATAGATGTGCTGCGCGCGCTGACTCACGCAGTAGTGGATGCCGTCCTGAGTCTGAAAAACCTTGCCGGCACCCGTGTAGATCTGGCGGGTGACGAGGAAGGGAATCAACTGCTCGGCCAGGTAGTAGAAATCGACATCGCGATCGACGAGATAGTTCTCGTGACAGCCGTAGCTATTCCCTACGAAATCCGTGTTGTTCTTGAAAATGGAGAGCTTCCCAGGGATCCGCTCTTCGCGAATCTTCTCCTCCGCGTAGATCTGCAGATCCTCGAGGATTCGCTCACCGGCCTTGTCGTAGATGATCAACTGGCCGGGTGCGGCGCACTCGGGCGTCGCGTACTCGGGATGACAGCCTGTGTCCTGGTAGAAGCGCGCACCATTCTCGAGGAAGACATTCAGGAAGTGTTCCGTCGTGATCAGCTTTTCGAAGAGAAAGCGAATCGCCTTCTCGACCGGAAGCGTCTTCCTACCCTCCGGAGTGAAGATGATCCCGTACTCGGTCTCGATGCCGTAGATCCGCTTCTGCACAAAGCCGCCTCACCGCTCGAACGACGCCCCTGTGAGTGAGGACCCCTCCCAATGAAGGCTCGCTCCTCCGGACCAAGGGCAAGAGACGCGTTGAACGACTCCTAGCTATCGTCGAGCATACCTTGAACTTCATCGGGAGAAAGGCGGCAGAACTTGCGGCCCGTCCGTTCCCGATCCAGGAGACACACCTCAAGACTGTCCGCATCGAGAGCAGAACTTCGTTCTGCACCGGCACTCAGCGCCCTGCGGCCGAGATTAGCGACTTCCCCCGCGGGCATCCCCTCACGATAGTCATTTTTCAGGACGGACACGACCTCTTCGACGTTTCCACCGATCGCGCAGAAACCCGGATGATCGCTGATGAACCCGTCGTACTTGATTCGGTACAGAGAGTTCGCTCTGTGATCTTCGTACCGATCGTCCCCGACCTCGGCCACGATGATCTCGAGTTCGAGCGGCTTGATTTCCCGGGTGAACACTTCGCCGATCACCTGAGAGAAAGCGTTCGCCATTCCCCGGCCTCGCACATCCTCGCGGCTGTAGGCGTACCCCTTGGTGTCCGCGAAACGCACACCGACCTTTCGCAACTGGTCGAACTCGCTGAACTTGCCAACGCCGGCATAGGCGATTCGATCGTAGATCTCGCCGACCTTCGAGAGCGAAGTGGCGTTCTCGGCCATGAGGAGGACCCCGCCTTGATGCTCGAGCGCGACGATCGACTTGCCTCGTGCGATTCCCTTTCGAGCGAATTCGGCCTTGTCGGCCATCACCTGTTCCGGTGAGACATAGAACGGCATCGACATCAGAGATTTCCTCCAGCGGATCGGGCCTCGAGGATGCTGCGATAGCAGACGGCGATTTCCTCATCGCTCGCATCGCTGTGCCCCGCTCCGGTACAAACCTTGATGATCGGATAGATCCCGCGTTCGAGATCGACCCCGCCGGTCGCGCGATCCTCGTCGGCGGCAGCGGTCAGGGCGGCGACGGCCACCTTGATCGCGTCGTCGCGACCGAGGTCCCCGGCCCAGCCGTGCTTGAGCGATTCACGCGCATAGAGGCCACCCGAGCCCGTTGCATCGAACTCGCCCTCTTCGTACCGGCCACCCGTGATATCGAATTTCCAGAGACGGCCCGTCTTCCGGCGCGTGTCGAATCCGGCAAAGAGCGGGACCACCGCGAGCCCCTGCATGGCAGCGGGCAGGTTGGCGCGGATCATCTGCGACAGCTTGTTCGCCTTCCCCTCGAGCTCGAGAGACTCCCCTTCGAGCTTCTCGTAGTGTTCGAACTCGACCGACAGGATGCGTGCCATCTCGATGCAGGGTCCGGCCGCGCCGGAGATCGCCATCACCGAATACGGATCCGTTTCGAAGACCTTTACGACATCGCGCGAGGCCACGGAATGGCCGGCCGTCGCGAGGCGATCGCCCGCGACGAGCACGCCTTCTCCGAATTTCATGGTGAGCACGGTCGTCCCGTGCGGAACCATGTCCCCGACGCTCCGTCCCCACGCCGAAAGATCCGGCGCCAGATGCTGGTGGTCGGTCTTGAGTAGCTCGAAGAAACTCGAGCCTTGGTAGCTGCCTCGAAGCGGCACTGTTCCCCCCTCAGAAAACAATCGAACCGTCTAACGGAGACTCGCGCCTCCGACCATGACTATTGCGCACGAATGAGCCAGCCCCCACCGTGACACCTCGAAGCGAGGCGTCTCGGCCATAAGGAGGCCGCGCTACTCGCCGCCTCGCTGGACGTAGTTCTTGACGAACTCTTCCGCATTCTCTTCGAGAACGGAATCGATCTCGTCCAGGAGATTATCCATCTCCTCCTTGATATCTTCCCCCTTCTCGGCGAGCTTCTGGCCGCCCTCCCCGGACTCGCCTCCGTCGTCGCCGCCACCGCCGCCCTTGTTCTTCTGTTTTTGTTCACTGGCGGCCATGTAGAACGGGATGGGATCCACCATCTCGCTCCGGCCGTGCGGGGAAAGCGTGTCTGCTGTTAGAAATCTTGCCATTTTCTCGTCCTCCGGGCCCATTCAGATCGACCGCCGCCCAGGAAGTTGGGGATCGGGCCGAGCCGTAAGTCGTACTAAGAGCCCATGTTCTCGAGGAGATCCGCGGCCGTTTCCGACCGATCGAGCAGCTCCTCGACGAATTCACTCGTGCCCTTCAAGGGCTCCGCCATCATGACTCGCTTGATCGACTCGTCTTCGAGTCCGAACGAGATCGAGTCCCAATTCACTCCGAACACCTCGCTCGGGTACCTCCGGAGGCACTCACCTCGGAAAAAGGCCCGCGTATCCTTGGGAGGATTATAGATCGCATGCTGGATCTCCTCGTCCGTCACGATTCTCTCGACCTTGCCCTGCCGTTCAAGCAGATAGTAGAGCCCCTTGTCCGGTCGGGAGTCATGATATTGAAGATCGAGCATCTGGACCCGGGCATCGTCCCAGGCAAGATTCTTCCGGCTCATAAAGCTCTCGATGAGCCGTTTCTTGATCACCCAGTCGATTCGCGTGTCGAGTTCCATCGGGTCGCGTTTCAAAGCCTCGATCACATCTTCCCACTTCTGCAGGACATCCTTCTGGACCGGGTCCAGGGAACGTGAGGAAGTGTACGCCAGTGCCATCTCGAGAAAGTCACTCTGGATCTCGAGCGCCGTCCGCGAAGTTCCATCGTCCATCGTGAGCGGGTGCCCGAGCGTGAGGTCGTGGGAGACCTCTCGAATCGATCGAACCGGATCCCGAAGCGAGACTTCCTTCGTGATCGCGTTGTCCTCGATCATCGAGAGGATCAGCGCCGTCACACCATTTCGCAGATAGATCGTGAACTCGGACATGTTCGAATCGCCCACGATGACGTGCAGTCGGCGGTATTTCTCCCGGTCGGCGTGCGGCTCATCCCGTGTATTCACGATCGGTCGCTTGACCATGGTGTCGAGGGCAACTTCCGTCTCGAAGAAATCCGCGCGCTGAGACAGCTGATAGTCACAGGGATGATTTCGATTTTCACTCCCGACCTTGCCCGCACCGCACCAGATCTGGCGTGTCGCGAAAAAGGGCAGCAGGGGCTCGACGACTTGCTTGAAGGAGGTCCGGCGGTCCATGAGATAATTCTCGTGGCAGCCATAGGAGTTTCCCTTGCGGTCGCTGTTGTTCTTGTAGATCAGCATCTGCGCGCCTTGTGGCAGCAGTTGATTCGCCTCGCGGCGGCTGATCTCGATGACCCGCTCGCCCGCCTTTTCATGGATGACGAGATCCCGCGCATTGGTCACCTCCGGGCACGAATACTCGGGATGCGCATGATCGACGTAGTAGCGAGCTCCGTTGATCAGCGTCTTGTTGCGAGCGATGTTTTCCTGCTGATTCGGCGTGTACTTTTCGCCCTCGACCTGGAATCCGCGTGCGTCCGCCAGCGGATTCTCTTGATCGTAATCCCACAGGATATTGCCGTTCGGGTCCTCGCGGTACGCATTCACGATCAGCACGCATGACGAGATGGGATCGAAGTCGGGGTCATTCTTGACCAAGATCCCGAACTCGATCTCCGTACCCATGACAGTGGGAATCGCCATCTTGGTTTCGTTCGCTCCTGGGTGCTGCGTGCGTTTATTGCTGCGCCAGCCGGTTTCGAAGAAGCAACCGCAGTCCAGATCTGCCTGCCGAGTCGGTGGGAGGGGCCCGGTCGTTTCCCGCCCCGGTCCCTGCCCGGTGAAGCCTCAGCCAAGGCGAAGGTCCACCGACTCGATCAGGCTTGATCCAGAATTCCTACAGGTACTGCCCCTGTCCGCTCGAGACGTTCTCGAT
>JAPYTP010000321.1 GCA_029941885.1 Myxococcota bacterium | reverse complement strand
GCGAGCCGATCCATTGTGTCGAATACAAGGAAGCGGGAGTCGTGCTGGCGGCGACTGGGGCCGTGTCGGACACAGCACTCTGGATGGACCGCCTCGTTCGTGGGGCCGCATCCCTTCTCGAGCATGATCCGGAGACACCGATCCTTGCACTCGAATACCTGATTCCGGCCGAGTCCGAGATCGATTGGGAAGAAAAACTGGGCGAACTCCGGGCCGTCTATCGGGAGGAGAGCTTCGATTGGCGTATGACGATCGGACTGCTGACGCCGGACGGTGAGGGGGATGTCTATCGAACCTTCGTCCGCCGCGATGGTCAGCTCGAGCACGTAGCCGAGCATCATGATCTCCATCCGGAGACCGCCGCCCGAATCGCCCTGGACCGTTATGCCGATTTCGAGCTCGAACGTCTCCATGCTGACGAGGGGATCTACGCGTTCCACGGTCGCGCTCGCACGGCACCGGCGGATGAGCGAATCTTCGTTCTGGCGGATGCGCGGGATCGCTCGCCGGAGCCGGGGAGAGAACTCCACCACCATCTCGCGACCTTCGAACGCGTGTTCAACCGCGCGGCGCGTACGCTTCGCACCACCCTGCAGACCCACGATCCGCGCCGCCGATTGCAATGGAATCGGATCGCGATCTTCGTGGCGCCGTCGATCTACATCGAGCCCGGCGTGGCGAATGAAATCGCGGGGCGACTCGCCCCTGCGACGCGCCATCTCGGACTCGAGAAAGTGCTCGTCCGGTTGAACCGCCTCGATCGAGAGGCTGGCCCGGACGCTTCGCCCATGCCGTGCGAACTCGTGATCTCCGATACGGGCGAGCACCTCGAAGTCGACTGGCGCGAGCCGCACAACTCCAGGCTGACTCCGACGGCTGAATATCAGCGAAAGGTCGTCGCGGCGCGGCATCGCCGTCAGATCTATCCCTACGAGATCGTCAAGATGCTCACGAACGAATCCGATGATGGCACTCGCTCTGACGGCCAATTCGAGGAACACGATCTCGACCCCACGAGCACTCGGCCCCTGGCGATGAGCGTCGCTGGTCGGCCCTATGGTGAGAATGTTTCGAGCGTTGTCTTTGGACTCGTTCGGACGCCGACCGACAAGGTGCCGGAGGGGATGCTT
This sequence comes from Myxococcota bacterium, assembly GCA_029941885.1. Taxonomy (GTDB): domain Bacteria; phylum Myxococcota_A; class UBA9160; order UBA9160; family UBA4427; genus UBA4427. The sequence goes on along the minus strand of JAPYTP010000321.1, from coordinate 3,583 downwards.
CGCGTCCTCGTCCTATCGGATCCGACGATGGGGATGGGGTCTCTGGCCCGGCCGGAATGCGATCGGGTCGTGGCTGCGATCGATCTTGCGGAATCACTCGGTGTTCCGCTGGAGTGGGTGCCGGTGTCGTCGGGCGCCAAGATCGCAATGGACAGCGGAACGGAGAATCTCGATGCGACCGCGCGGGTCGTGCGGCGCATCGTCACGTTCACCCAGGCGGGTGGCGTGGTGCACGTGATCGTTCAGGGTGTGAACGTCGGCGCGCAGAGTTATTGGGACGCGCTGGCGACGATGCTGATGCATACGCGCGGCGCACTGATCATGACGCAGAATGCATCTATGGTGCTGACGGGTCGTGCGGCGCTCGAGGCTTCGGGTGCGGTCTCCGCCGAGGACGAAATCGCGATCGGTGGCTTCGAACGCATCATGGGACCCAACGGCGAGGCCCAGTATTTCGCGCGGAATCTCGCTGACGCCTACCGGATTCTCTACGAACACTATCGGTACACCTATGTCGTTCCGGGTGAAGCGGGGCCGCGAGAATTCGTGACGGACGATCCGCACGATCGATCGATCGGGGACACCCCGATCGAAGCCGATGATGCGGACGGACTCGAGACAATCGGTGAGCTCTTCGATGACGAGACGAATCCCGGACGCAAGCGGGCATTCTCGATGCGCGCCGTGATGAAATCCGTCGTCGACGTCGACGGGGGGCACCTCGAGCGCTGGAACGCGTGGGTGGGGGCGGAGACGGCGATCATCTGGGACGCGCATGTCGGTGGGAAGCCGGTCACGCTGATCGGAATCGAGAGCAGGAACGTGCCGCGCGATGGGTATCACCCGGTCGATGGGCCGGAGTCGTGGAACGGAGGGACGCTGTTCCCGCAGTCTTCGAAGAAGGTGGCTCGCGCGATCAACGCCGCGAGTGGCAACCGGCCGGTCGTCGTCCTGGCAAACCTCTCGGGCTTCGATGGCTCACCGGAATCCCTACGTAAGATGCAACTCGAAAACGGTGCGGAGATCGCCCGATCGGTCGTCAATTTCGAGGGGCCGATCTATTTCGTCGTCGTGTCGCGCTACCACGGGGGTGCCTACGTCGTCTTCTCGCAGGAGTTGAACGATGGCATGCAGGCGGTGGCTCTTTCGGGTTCCTATGCGTCGGTGATTGGCGGTGGGCCGGCGGCGGCGGTCGTGTTCAGCCGGGAGGTGCGGGCGCAGGCGCTCGGTGATCCCCGAGTGAAGGACAAGAGTGACATCGCCCGGCGCCATCCGACGGAGGAGAACCGTGCGGCACTCGAGGCGGTGTTGCGTGAGGTCACCCTCGAGAAGCAGGCAGAAATGGCGGCCGAGTTCGATGCCATCCACACGGTCGAGCGTGCGCGCGAGGTGGGATCGCTCTCTGCGATTCTCGACCCCGCGGATCTGCGGCCCCAGTTGATCGCGGCCCTGGACGTCGCGTCGCGGGAAAACTGAGTCGCACGATCGGATGACCCGAACCCATCCGTCGGCGGACTCCAGGGAGCATTCGCTGCTCGAGCGCCTCTCTGGCGGCGCCCTCGTCGCTCTGCTCGGGTTGATGATCCGTCTGGCGGAGGTCGCCGGTATCGCGAGGACGCTTCGCATCGGGGCGGCCTTCGGTCGTTTCTGGCGCGTCGTCGGTGGTCCGCGAACTCGTCGGGTGCGCGCGCAGTTGGCGGCGGCCTTCCCCGAGATCGACTCGACCCAGAGAGGGCGATGGGAAGAGGAAGTCTTTTCCCATCTGGGGCTGGGTCTCGGCGAGCTCGTCGTGATGGCGGGCCGACATCGGAAAGAGATGCTCTCTCGAGTGGACGTGGTGGGGCTGGAGCATCTCGATCGAGCCGTTCGCCAGGCCGCGGGAAAGGGAGCGGTGGTGATCGCGCCGCATCTCGGCAACTGGGAGCTTTATTCTCTCAAGCTGGCCTCGCTCGGCGTGCCGATGGCTGTGGTCTACCGAAGCCAACGGCCGGCAGCACTCGAGCGTGCGGTTCGTCGGATTCGGTCGGGGGTCGATCCGGCTCGGCCGGTCCAGGCCCTTGACGAGCCCGTCCAGCAGATCGCCCTGGGCCACCGAGCCGGTGTGCAATTCCTCCGTGCTCTTGGCGACGGGCGAAACGTTTTCGTCCTGTTGGATCAGCACGCCGGGCGCGATGAGGGACTTCTCGTAAGCTTCTTCGGCCGACCCGCGAGCACGCGATTCGGACCCCTTACGCTGGCGGAGCGCGCGGGTGCGCCCGTTCTGATCGCGGCCGGCCGCCGAGATGCCGATGGCATCCATCATCGCGTGACGTTTCTACCTGCACTCCAGCTCGAGCCCGGGTCACCCGATGACGTGAACGTCCTACGGCGGAACCTTCAGAGGGTCACCGCCGAGATCGAGAAGGAAATCAGAGCTTCTCCGGGGCAGTGGATCTGGACCCATCGGCGTTGGCGTGGCCAGCCCGATTCGGGCGTTTCGGGCTGAGGGATTGATCGCCCACTCCGGTCCGCCTCTCATTGCGGCCCGGGAGTGCGAATTGCGAGGCCCCTCATGTCTGTAGAAGATCGTTTCAGGAATGGAGTCGCAGCGGGAACGCCCGTGATTCCGCAGGCGAGCGAAGGGGAGTGGACACTCGTACAGGTCACGGGGGGGGCCCGCTGGCTGGATCCACAGTCGACTTCTTGGTCGTCTCGTCACCAAAGTCTATCCGGCACCCGCTGCACGACGGCCCTGACGGATCGTTCCATTCGCTTCTCGCGGGATGCCGGTCTCCCGCCGCCGCTAGTCGATTTGGACGCGGTCCCCTTCGGCGATCTGTGAACCGTCGGTCGTGGGTGGGGCGATGACGACCTGATTGCGGCCGGAATCCTTGGCAGAATAGAGGGCGGAATCGGCATCCGCGAAGAGCCGCTTGCGATCGCCGGAAAACTGCGCGACGCCAACACTCACCGTGAGTTGTTCGCGTTCGCTCGGCACGTCCACCATGAAGTTGATTTCCTCGATCGCCTGCCGGACCTTTTCGCCGAGCGCGGCGGCTCCCGGAAGATTCGTGTTGATCGCGAGGAGCGCGAATTCCTCGCCGCCGTAGCGCGCGCGCAGATCCGTCTCGCGGACCGACTGGTTGAGAACCTCGGCCATTCTTCGGAGGATCTCGTCACCTCCAGCATGGCCGAGGCGATGGTTCCACTTCTTGAAGAAGTCGATATCGATCAGAATCAGGCAGAGGGGGTCTTTGGTACGCACGCTTCGTTTGCATTCATCCTTGATCGAATCCTGGAAATAGCGATGGTTGTGGAGTTTCGTGAGCCCATCCGTGATCGAAAGCTGTTCGAGCACGAGGTTTAGATTCGACAGTTCCTGGTTCTTGGCCACGAGTTCGACGTTCGCTGCCTCGATCTCGTGCTGATTCTCTTCGAGTTCTCGGGCGTTGGGACCGAGGCCGCGGCTCATCTCGTTGAACGTGCCGGTGAGGAGCTTGACTTCATCGGAAGAGAAGACGGTGTCGTCGATCTCGACCTCTCGCTCTCCACGAGAAAGCCGCTTCGCCGCCTGCGCGAGGGAGTGCAGAGGCCTGACGATCGA
>JAPYTP010000320.1 GCA_029941885.1 Myxococcota bacterium | reverse complement strand
GTCGCATCCAGACCCGCGCTGTTGGGAACGATCTGCATCAAGCCGTAGGCGGGAACGCCCGACTTGGCCTGGGGGTTGAAAGCCGACTCAGTTTCGATCACAGCCAGGACCAGCGCCTTGGAAATCTCTTGCTCGGTCGCGTAGCCGTTCACGTGGGGCCAGACCGCCGTGGCCTTGCGCGGGAGTTTTGACGGAGCTCCGGGCGTGGGCCGTGATGTCTTGGCCATCACTGACTCGGGAGCGGAAAGCGGCACGGTGATCGTGTGCACCGTCTTGCCCATGGAGTTGACGGTTGGACTCAAAATGTACTCCGACCCCATCATATGGGCGATGATCTCCTCGATTTCCCTTTCGCTGGTGTCCTGCTTTCCGGTGAGGTAGCTGGTGAGCAACGGCTCGGCTTTGACGGGTGCCGTCTTGAGATACTCCGTCCCCACTTCCTTCTTGCTCCTCTCTTCGATCGCGGAAGCCACCTGATCATTCGCGAACGCCTGCGCGCGGTCTCGCACGACCAGGGACTTCAGTGCATTGCGCATATGATCTCGGTTCAGCGCGGCACCCTTGTCCACGGTCACTTCGATCTGAATCTCGCCCTTCTCGAAGTCGACTCGACTGCGCTGCTTCAGATCCTTGGAGTACTCGACCCACTCTTTCTTGTTTGAAGTCACGGGGTCGTCCCAGTGGGCTTCGAGCTTGGTACAAAATGCAAGCTGCTCCTGGGTTGCGATGCCGCGGTACTGCGCGTATTTGGCGATCAACTTCTTGTTCCACGCTTTGTTTCTGGCTTTCCGTTCTTCCCTCCAGACGGCGTAGCGGTCCGCACCGGTCGCCTCCACCGGCTCTGCAACCTTCGTATCCTGCAGACATCTGCTGGACGCCGATGTCTCGTTACCAGACGCTTCCGGGGGGTCGGCCGCATTTAGCTGAGCGGCTTCTCTTTCGAGTTCGTCGAAGGGATCTGCCATCAGGGCGCTCGGGCCGGGAAGCGTGATCGCCAATGTGATGAGTGCCACTGCTCGTTTGAAAGAACTCATAGCCTGGTACCTCGTCGCAAGAGAGTTTTGAATCCAGTAAGTTTCGAAGCTGATTCGCCATCGGCAATTCCAGGCAGCGGGCTCGCAAGCGTCGCTGGGTCGGAGATGCCAGGAGTTGGCAGAGTGCCGAGACATCGGGCCCCGGCACTCTCCGTCGTCTAGTTGCCCGTCCTGAAGTCGAGTTCCTTCTGGGCCTCGGCTGCCCTGAACTTCAAGTACAAGACGTCCTCATTGTCATTCGAGAGCTGGTCACTCGCGCCGGTTTCCTTCATCAGCTCCTCGTAGAACGCTCGAGTGTGAGCTGGATCAAGCACCATCATCACACAGAGGTACTGCACGTCTGGCTCGAGCTCGTAGTATCCAGATTCAGCCAGTCGCGAGCCCATGAGGTTCTGGTCGGTGATCTGCTTGAGCACCCGTTCGAAGTCTTCGCCGCTCACCATGCCGTCGGCGGTCTCCGTCAACTGCGCAAAGTCCTTGGCCATCGCCTTGACGTTGGTTTCGATCTGGGAAGCCAGTTCGCCGCGTGCCACTAGCTTTGCCTTCGAGATCAGGATGCTCCGCTGGCCTTTGTAGTTTCTGACGCACTCACTGGACACGAGTCCCCCCTCAAGGTAGGGAGAATCGACCCATGAGGGGATTTGGGGGGCCGGAGGAGCCGCCGCTTTGGGGGGAGGTGGCGGTGGGGGTGGTGTGCTTGCGCACCCTACCAATGTTCCGACGTACATCACGGCGACAACGAGCACGGATAGCTTGGTCATTTTTTCATTCTCCTTCTGGGTCGATCTGTTGGAATTAAGTGATCGAGACGAGATCCCTATTTGGGATCGAAATAATCCAAGAACTCAGCCGTGGACAAAAGCGATTTCTCGACCATTTCGAGAGAAACCTCCCCGCGCCCGAACAGATTGGGACGCAGGTCAGAGCGGACCTTCGCGCTTGCGGCTCGAATTTCTTGGTCGGATCCATACACCAGTGATTTGGAGAAGGCGCTGACATTGGGGCCAGTCCCGCCAACGCCGTAGATCACATTCCCGATGTACAGGTCGAGAAAACGTCCGAGACGCTCGGTATCGATGGATTCGATGTAATAGCTCGCCACCCTCGAATCGCTGGCAACTTGCCGCTCCGGTACCCCTGGCAATGCGGTGTAGAAAAACTCACCGATTCCGCCGATTGCGTCGTCGAGACCTGAAATCTCCGGATTGAAGTCGTCTTGCACGGCGAGTACGGTATACGCGGTCACGCGTTGTTCCCGATAAAAGAGCGTCAGAAGATACTTGTCGTCGAAGATATAGTTGGCTGAGGTTTCGTCGCCCAGGTCGCGACTTACCTGGGGCTCGCCGACGATTTCTTCAACGAAGGAGACCGTGTTGCCCACGTGAAGGCTGCCGATGGTTTCGTATTCATAGGCATTAGTGAAGTTCGACATGATTTCCGTCCTCATGTCGTTGAGCAGCAGCGATGCGTCCGAAAAAGAGCCGAGGCCGATGAACACCCAGCCAACTGTCCCGACAGTGGCGTAGATTCGGTTCAGAAACCCGCCAGACGCATTGGACTCTGCCCCATCGGCCTGCGGGGCTCGCTTTGCTTCTCTGGCTTCATTGACGTCCGATTCGCTCACGCTCTCTCCTTGGTATGGCCCGACTATCCAGCTCGCCATCACGCGGACCAAACTACGGACTGCGAACCCCACCGGCAATTGTAAATCTCAGCGAATTTTGGAAGCGATACCGCCCCTGCAGGCGGCGAAAGCCTTGCTGGGAAGAATTCGCTATTCCGCGGCTGGCATCAGGTCGAATCGCCAATCCCATCGATCGGATCATTAACGATCGATTCATTGAAGAGACCGCGCTCGCAGGCACGAACGAACGTCTCCCCCTGGCTCTGTAGACGGTGCCATTTTTCGCGAATCTGTTCGGCTTCCGCCCGATCGATGCCTGATTCATCCGCCATGGCGAGTGAGATCACCTGGAGCAGATCCGAAAATTCAGACAGCAACGTCTGCGTATGACGTATGCATTCCGCATCCAGGTCCACTTCCGACTCGATCGATGACGGATCGACGTAAATTCCCCCGACCTCCCGGCACAGCCACTCGACAGGCCGACGATCGTCGGTGCACTCGACCAATTCAAGCACTCGATCCAGTGGATTTCGCGTCGTGCCCGCCCGGTCTTCCGGGTTCCAGGGAGCACACCACTTGTAAACCAGGGAGGCGGATGTGTTGAGGGCAAACGCGACTTCTTTCGTCCCGACGACACCGACAACCGACTTCATTATCTCGTGAGACTTCATCAGATTCGCAAGCCTTTACTCGTCCAACCCGGCTATTTCAAGCCGGTCAGCTCCAGAGTTCAGCGTCCGCCCACAGCGACGAGGCACATTATGCCAGAGCGGAGAAGATTAGTGGCCAAGAATATCGCCTTTACCGGGCGCGAAAAATCGAGCGAGGGATCTCGATCGGGCCTAAACAGGCCCAGGAGTATCCCGTGCGCTGGCCCCTGGCGCTTGCGAGCGTACGACTCGCTCAATCGTCGGCAGGTGTGGCGGCGACGCGTTCGAGCCGAAATATTTCGGTGTGAGTGCTTTTCAGAATCCGAATCAACCGATCTTGCGTGACGTAACCCTCGCGAGAGACTCTCAGCTTGTAGCGGCCCGAGGCGAGCTTGATTCCGTCGTAATAGGTCACGTCATGGCTCGTGATTTCGATCTTTGCCTCGGCGGGTTCCGTAACGACCCACAGTTCGTAGCCGGAAGGCTCTGGGGGCTCGGGGGGCTCCGCATCTGAAGTGACGGGGCTCATTCCCAAGATCAGCACTGCCAACGTAATGCTTCGGATCATTCGAGCTCCTTTCCAGTGGTTCGGGGCCGCCGCAGATCCATCACGGTTCAACGCGCTCCGCGCCACTGTACGATTGCCCGCGAAGCGATCCCGGTTGGCGATACATTCCCAGAAGAACTCCTCTTGCGCAACACGCGAGGGTCACAGCGCTAGCGCTCACGAAATTCCCCCAGGTTCAATCAACTTCAGCCTCAAACTCTCGGGTCGTGATCAGATTCGCTCGCAACTCCTCGGGATCGAAGGCGACGCACACTTCACCCGCCACGCCTAAGCGAGTACATCCCTCGCCGCCGGCTTGGTTCGGAGCCTGGGCATCGCGCGAGATCTGGACCGCCGGCTGTCCCTGCGTTCTGCCCACCGTCCGTTCCATGAGTCCGATCACGTGCTGACCCATGTGTACAACCTGCACGCCGGGGGCACGGGTATCGAAGACATCGCAGATCTTCAGACGAGCGAACCCGTGCGAAGGGTCCTTGGCGCGGATCGCATCCTAGATCCGACGACCGCCGGAGATTTCTTGCGGCGGTTCGACGAGGGCGCATTGCGATCTCTCGATCATGTCATTGACCAAGCCCACGAGAATGTGTGGAAGCGACGTTATGTCAACCAGAAGGCAGCACGCGCCATCATCGATCTTGATAGCTGTGTTCGTCCCGCCTACGGCGATCAGAAGGAAGGGACCGACTTCATCTACAAGGGGAGCTTCGGCTACCACCCGTTGATGATCGGCATGGCGGGAACGATGGAGTGTCTGCGGCTCGTCAATCGATCGGGCAACAAAGGGTCCGCGGTTGGGGATAGGGATTTTAACGGGGCTTTTTCGTTCCGCCGATAAGTAACCGAATGA
>JAPYTP010000319.1 GCA_029941885.1 Myxococcota bacterium | reverse complement strand
CGTCTGGCATTACCAGACCACGCCGGGCGAAACCTGGGACTACACGGCGACGCAACACATCATCCTCGCCGACCTCGAGATCGATGGCCGCGTCCGCAAGGTTCTGATGCAGGCGCCGAAGAACGGCTTCTTCTACGTGCTCGACCGCAGGGACGGAAGACTCCTCAGCGCGAACAACTTCGTCGACATCACCTGGGCCACGCACGTCGACATGGAGACGGGCCGGCCGGTCGAGACGACCAATGCCCGCTACCAGGCGGGGCCCAACACCATCTTCCCCTCGTATCTCGGCGGGCACAACTGGCACCCGATGTCCTTCAACCCGAACACCGGGCTCGTCTATATCCCGGTCCTCGACATCCCCGCGAACTATGGTGAACCCGAGAACTTCGTCTATCGCCCGGGCGTCCCCAATCTAGGAATCGACGGCATCGTCGGGAGCCTGCCGGACTCCCAGGCAGAGCGCGATGCGATGCGCGCGCTCGTGTCCGGACGACTCGTCGCCTGGGACCCCCGTAAGCAAGAGGAAGCCTGGCGCGTAGAGCACTCCGGCGCCTGGAATGGCGGCACCCTCACGACCGCCGGCAACCTCGTCTTCCAGGGGACCGCCGATGGAAAATTCATTGCCTATAGCGCCGATCGGGGCGAGCAACTCTGGGAGTTCCCCGCTCAGACCGGCATCGTCGCGCCGCCCATGACCTTCGAGATCGACGGCGAACAATTCATTTCGTTGAACGTGGGATGGGGGGGCGCTTTCGCCCTCGTGTTTGGTGAGTTCGTCCAAGCCGAGAGCTTGCCAAACGTCAGTCGGGTTCTCACGTTCAAGCTGGGCTCCCGGGGCGAACTCCCCGTCGTCGATTGGAAGCCGACGGTATCTTTCGATCCGCCGCGACAGACTGCGAGCAAAGAGACGATCCGAGAGGGCTACGCCCTGTTTCAGGATATCTGCATGGGTTGCCACGGATTGAACGCCGTGTCGGGCCTGCTGATTCCGGACCTGCGCGGGTCCGTCTATCTGGGTGACGAGGCGGCGTGGAATTCGGTCGTTCGAGACGGGGCTCTCGCCCCGAATGGAATGGCCTCCTTCGCCGCGCAGGTCGATCCCGATGAGAGTGCCGCGATCAAGGCCTATGTGATCCAGCAAGCCTGGCGAGCAGCCAGACTCCAGGAAGACACCCACTAACGATCGACTGCGCCCCACCCTACCCTTGCGGCGGACAGCGTCAAACCGACAAGAGAGGAAAACCCATGAAATTCTACGACTGCCAGACCGCCCCGAACCCACGGCGAGCGAGAATTTTCATCGCCGAGAAGGGCCTCGACATCGAGACGATTCAGGTCGACCTCGGGAAGGGCGAGCAACTCACCGACGATTTCAGGAGGATCAACCCGCGCTGCACCGTGCCCGTCCTCGAACTCGATGATGGCACGTTCCTCACGCAGAACGCCGGCATCGCCGCCTTTCTCGAGGCCCTCGTGCCGAATCCGCCCTTGCTCGGGGACACACCGGCGGAGAGGGGTCTGATCGCAACCTGGAACATGCGGGTCGAACTCGAGGGACTCTCACCGATCGCCGACGCATTCCGCAATCGCACCAAGAGCATGGTCGGCCGCGCGATCACCGGTCCGTCCAACTACGACCAGATCCCTGAACTCGCCGTGCGAGGACACGCCCGGGGTGTCGAATTCTTCGACATGTTGAACGTCCGCCTCTGTGAGACCGAATACGTCGCTGGCGACTCCTTCTCGGTCGCCGATATCAGTGCGTTCGTCGTGACGGACTTCGCGGCCTGGGTCAAGCTCGGCATGACCGATGCCCATACGAATACGAAGCGCTGGTACGACCTCGTGAATCAGCGGCCCAGCGTCTCAGACTAGATTTCGGCAACTCCCCCGCGAACCCAGACGAACCGCACCCAAGGACACGATGGCCGCCGATACAGTCGATCCAGAAATGCGTCGGCGCTTCGACGAGGCAGAGAAGGTTCGCATCGCTGAGACGCCACTCGTGCGCCCTGCCCTGCGACCGAGCGCGGAGTCCCTGCGTACCCATTTCGCGGGCGAAGCGGGGCGCGCCGACGTCGAACTCGAAAACCCCCACGTCGAGCCTCGGGTCACCGACGCCGAACGCATGAAGGCGGTCCCCGCCTCGGTCCTGATCGCGATCGTGTTGCGTGAACAGGAGCCGACGGTGCTACTGACGCAACGGCATCACGGCATCTCGTTCCCGGGCCATTGGGTCTTTCCCGGCGGCCGCGCAGACTCGAACGACGCATCGCCGATCGAGACCGCGCTGCGCGAAGCAAAGGAAGAGATCGGCCTCGACCGCAGACGGGTCGAAGTTCTCGGCCGACTGGGTGACTACGTGAGCCATAGCGGCTTTCGCATTACACCCACTGTCGCGCTCGTCCACCCGCCCTTCGGACTCACGCCGCAGCCGGGGGAGGTCGAGGCGATCGCCGAGATCAAGCTCTCGCGCCTGCTCGATTCGTCCAGCTATTTCCTGTTTCGGTTCCAGTCCCGCAAGGACCGCGCTCATTTCGCGATGGACACCGACGACGAGGAGTTGATGCTGACCGGCGTGACCGTGTCGATCGCCATCGGCTTCTATCGCGAACTCCTGAAGACGCACTCGGAATGACCGATCCCACTCGGGGGGACTCCCTCGCGGGAAGGTGAATCCCCTTCCGGCCGGCGATCGAATGGCCGCCGGCGAACAACCCGAACCCGATCATCCCTGCGGCTTGCGACCCCGCCCGCCTCTACGACGACGTCTCGAAGACCGCTTCGCCGGCGCGTCCGCCTGGGCGACCGAGGCTCGCTTTGAGCCGCGTCCGCGTCGCCGCTTTCCGCCACGCTTCTTCTTCGCCCCCTTCTTCTTCGCTTCTTTCTTCTTTCGAATCGGATCGAAGAAGGACGACGGTCGCGACGGGACACGGCGACAGATATCGCAGACACCACATTCCTCGGAGATCGGAATGCCGAAATACTCGCCCAGAAGTTCGCCGCGACAACGCTCGGCGATCGCATATCGGTCGATTGCATCGAGACGTTCGCCGTCCTGTTTGCGCAGGGTTCGAAGCTGCTCGCTCAATCGCCGCGCTCGCTGCTTGAGCTCCTCCGGAGCAATGAGTGTTTCGATCTCTTTATCTTTCCCGATCCGAACCAGGCCCGCGGACTCGAACATAGCGACCGCCGCCGCCGTCACTCGCTGCGCGACGCGCGCGGAAGCGGCCAGATCGAGCAGGTCGGGCTCACGTCCCTCTTCTGTGTAGGCCACGAGCGCATCCGAGACTTGATAGAGCTGCCCCGGGGCGGTCCGGCTCTGGCTCAGCAAGAACTCGTGGATCTGCCGATCGACTCCATCGTGAAGAAGTATGCAGTTCGCGTGCTTTCCGTCGCGGCCGACGCGGCCCGCCTCCTGAACGTATTGCTCGATCGATGCGGGCGTCTGGAAGTGGACGACGTAGCGGAAGTCGCGCTTGTCGATCCCGAGTCCGAAGGCGCTGGTTGCGACCATGACATTTCGCCGACCGCTCTTCATGAACTGATCTTGTTGTGCGCGCCGATCACTCCCGTTCATCCCACCGTGATAGCGGTTGACGGGGATCTTCATCTGCTTGAGGGCGCCGTAGACCGTGTCGACGTCCCTCGTCGTCGAGCAGTACACGATTCCTGGCCGGCGCAAACGAATGACGAGTCGACCGAGCGCACGCAACCGGGCATCGCCGGCGCACTCGATCACCTCGAACGCAAGATTCGCTCGATGCGGCGAGGCGACGACCTCGAGAGGATCCCGAAGATCGAGGATCCGCTTCAGATCCTCACGAACGGATTCCGTCGCGGTCGCGGTCAGCGCCATGACGGGGGGCCGACCATAGCGTTCGAGCAGAGTCCCGAGGCGCAGGTACGCGGGGCGGAAATCATGTCCCCATTCCGACGCACAATGGGCTTCGTCGACGGCGAAGAGGGAAATTCCGCTCGTCGAGAGGGCCGCCAACAACTCGTCGCCCGCCAGGGTCTCCGGTGTCGTCATCACCAGGAGTTGCCCCCCCTCTTCGATCCGGGCGATCGCGCGTTTTCGCGCCGTTCCTCGAACCGTGCCGTCGAAGCGAACGACGGGGAGTCCGCGTTTCTCGAGATTCGTGACCTGATCCTCGATCAACGCGAGCAACGGCGACACCACGACGACCGGCTGCGGCAGGATCAGCGACGGAATTTGAAAGCACGCGGATTTCCCAAAACCCGTCGGCAAGACGACCAGTGCGTCGCCTCCACCGAGGGCATGCGCGATCACCTTCTCCTGCTCTGGATACATCCGCGATAGGCCAAACGCGCGGGCCGCTTCCTCGAGTCCCATCGGCCCCCTCGGCCTCGGCGGTTCCTCACGTTCGGGTGAAGACGCCGCCCCCCTCGGGCCGCTCGGCGGGATCTGTGAATTCGCCGGAGTCGCGATACGTGCTGCCGTCCAAGAGGCCGGCCCTGCCGGTGGAACGAGCCCTGTCGGGGGCGGAATCGGAGACGGGGACTCTTCCACCACTCGCTCCTGAGCGATGGTGTTCCTCTCGGCAGCCACCTCGGTGGACACTTCCGTCCCGGACAGAGGGGCGTTGGCCGGCGCGGATTCCTCCCCGGGCAGTGAATTCTTCGGGGAGAGTTCACCGAACTCGGCCCACCGCTTCGGGCTCGCCACGGCCGCTGCCGCCTTCTTCCTTGCCGCCGCCTTCTTCTTCGGGGCGGCCTTCTTCTTCACCGCTGCCTTCTTCTTCG
>JAPYTP010000318.1 GCA_029941885.1 Myxococcota bacterium | reverse complement strand
GGACTCGAACCTGCACGTCCAAAGGACGGTGGCTCCTAAAGCCACTGCGTCTACCAATTCCGCCACCCCGGCTCATTCTCGACCGGCCCGCCCGGACGGGGTTCCTTCCCGGTTCGATGCCAGGGATCGGCAGCGTCCCAACTAGCGCCAGAAACCGCACGAGGCGATCCTCCTGTCCACCACCCGGAATCTTCCGGCGGCACGAGACAGGAGTCCGCAGTCCATTGATAAGAGTCACCGAAGCTTAATGACGACGAAATGTCATCGCAGCGCGTGTCACCGCAACCTCGAGTCGAGGGAGGCGGTCGGGAGCGCTGCGAAAGCTAATGGTGAGCGCGCGGGGAATCGAACCCCGAACCTAGTGATTAAGAGTCACTTGCTCTGCCAATTGAGCTACGCGCCCGGGCGGACGTTAGAATTGTCGGCGGCCGAGTTCAAGAGGAGACATGCGCTCAGCGGGGATCTCGGGGGGCTCGACCGAAGCCGCCTCCGCCGGGCGTCTCGATCCACAGCTCCCCGCCCGCATCGAGTCGAAACACGGCTCGCCCGGGGATGTCTTCGAGCCCTGCTTCCGGATCGCGCCGTACCCTGTTTCGACCCGCCGATCCGGCACCGCCCCCGGCAAGTCCAAAGGGCGCGCTCCGCCGACGCTCGGTTAACAGCGAGACCGTGACGGGGCGCAGGAAGCGGTAGCCCCGAACGATTCCGTCCCCGCCTCGGTGTTCCCCGCTCCCCCCGGAGTCCGGGCGGATTCCGAAGCGCAGAAGCTCGACCGGAAATCTCGATTCCAGGATCTCCGGGTCGGTGATCCGGGTATTGGTCATGTGGGTGTGTACTCCGGATGCGCCCGCGCTCCGCGCTGTCGCCCCCGCGCCGCCTCCGATGGTCTCGTAGTAGCCGAACGCCTCGTCACCAAAGGTCACGTTATTCATCGTGCCCTGACTCGCAGCCGCTCGCCCGAGAGCGCCGAGCAGGACGTCGACAACGCGCTGAGAAGTTTCGACATTGCCGCCGACGACGGCCGACCCCGGTGGTGGGTCGAGAATCGAGCCCGGCGGAATCAAGATCTCGACCGGATCGAGACATCCGCCGTTGAGGGGGATCCGTTCCTCGACGAGAGACCGAAGGACATAGATGACCGCAGCGCGGACCACCGCCGAGGGCGCATTCAGATTGCCGCGGGAGGCGGGGCCCGTTCCTGAAAAATCGATCGTCATGCGTGCGGGCAACGTCGACGCATTCTGCGGACGACCACTCGAATGTTCGATCTGGAGCCGGACTCGGATCGGAGTGCCGTCATCGAGCGCGTCCTCGAAACGATGCTCTCCGGTCTCGAATCGCATGAGCTCGCGAGCGACTTTTACGGCCGCCGCCCGCTGGAGCTGGACCATCGTCACGTGCACGACCTCCTCCCCCGACTCCGCGACGAGCGCCTCGAGCAGCCCCGCGCCCGCGCGGTTCGCCGCCACCATCGCCTCGAGATCCGCCACGTTGTCATCGGGACGGCGTGCCGGATAGCGCCCGCTCCCGAGCACCTCGCGGATACGCTCCTCGTCGAAGCGCCCGTTTCGTACCAGTGCGAAGCCTTCGATCAAGACCCCCTCTTCTTCGAGTCGCGTCGAGTCCGCGGGCATGGACCCCGGTGTCTTCCCACCGATATCCGCGTGGTGCCCTCGACTCGCGACGTAGAAGCTCGGCGAGGGGCCATTCTCGAGGAAGACCGGCGTAACGACCGTGACGTCAGGAAGATGGGAGCCCCCCGCGAACGGATCGTTCGTCACGAAGACGTCGCCCACACCAAAGGGCTCGAACCGTTCTCTCAAGGCCGCGACCGTGTCCGCCATCGCGCCCAGGTGCACCGGAATATGCGGCGCATTCGCGACGAGTCCGCCGTCCTGATCGAAGACCGCACAGGAGTAGTCGAGCCGCTCCTTGATGTTGGTCGAGACCGAAGTGTTTCGCAGGACGGCGCCCATCTGTTCGGCGATCGACATGAAGCGATTTCCGAGAACCTCGAGGCGCACTGGATCGGCCTCGCGGAGATCGACGAAGGTCCGCTCCCTCCTGTCCCGCTCGGCGCGCAACCGGAATACCCGCCGCGAATCGACTTCGAGTTCGAACCCCGGATCAACGACGACAGTACCGGTGGATTCGAGAATCAGCGCAGGACCCGCAACACGATCACCGACTCGAAGCGCTTCCCTGGAATAGACCGGCGCCGGGACTCGTCCCGGACCCGGAAACCAGGCATTTTCTCGGCGCATCGGTTGCGGCGGTCCGCTCCCAGGTGGCGCTGCCTCCGCGATCTCGATCGACTCCCCCTCGTCGCCGCTGACGCGCAACCGGAGCGTCTTGATCTCGATCTCGCGTCCCTCTCGCGCGTAGCCGAACCGCGCGCGATGTTCGGATTCGAAAGCATTTCTAAAGGCCATGCTCGCATCGCCACCGGACGACGATCCATCGGGCTCGACCACCGGGAGCGAAGTGTCGGTTCCGGCATAGCCCAGATCGAGGCTTCTCTCGATCATGAAGGTTCCACTCGTCGCCCCCTCCCTATCCCCCGGTGTCACCTCCCCCGAAAGCACGGCGAGCCCCTCGGCCTCGAGTTCCGCCCATTCGCGCAGCGTCGATTCGGGCAGTGGCCCCGCCTCGGGGAGGGGACGGGCGAGTCCGTCTCTCTGACCGTCCCACGACAGCGGCGCAATCCCGATTCCGTAGGCCGACAACAAGCCCGCGTAGGGGTGAAGAAGGATCTCCTGAATCCCGAGGCGTGTCGCAAGCGCGCAGACGTGTTGTCCGCCCGCCCCCCCGAAACCGACGAGGACATGATCGCGCGGGTCCGCACCGCGCTCGACGGAAACCTCGATGATCGCCTGCGCCATGCTCGCATTGGCGATCTCGAAGAAGCCCGCGGCGATCTCGTCGAGGGATCGATCGAATCCCGCATCCGAGAGTCTCCGGCGCAACTCAGCCAGAGCACGATCGACCGGCGCCCGCGCGAGGGCGAAAGGGAAGCGGTCGGGCACGACGCGGCCGAGGGCGAGGTTGACGTCGGTGAGGGTCAATTCCCGTGCCTTCGGCGAACCATCCACTGCGCGCAGGTCATAGCAGAGGGGCCCCGGGTCGCTGCCGGCACTCTCGGGGCCCACCGTCAGGCGAATCCCGTCGAAGCGGCACAGCGACCCGCCCCCCGCTGCAACGGTATGAATGCGAATCATCGGCGCTTTGACCCGGACCCCGCCCACTTCGCTTTCGAAGGCGCGATCCAGGCGCTCCCCTTCGATCAGAGAGACATCGGTCGAAGTCCCCCCCATGTCGAAACCGATCGCCCGCGCATACCCCGCCTGTCGCGCGACCTGGCGCGCCGCGACGACTCCTCCGGCGGGCCCCGACAACAGCGCGTTGGGACCGCGAAACCGTTGCGCATCGGTCAATCCGCCCGAGGATTGCATGAAACGAAGTTTCGCTCGCGGAAGCCCCCGGCCCAATTCCTCGACATGACCCCGCAGCAGCGGCGTCAGGTAGGCATCGGCAATCGCGGTTTCTCCGCGGGAGAGCAGACCGATTTCACGCGCCACCTCGTGTGAAGCGACCACGTGCTCGAATCCGATCTCGCGAGCGACCGTGGCGAGGGCCCGCTCGTCTTCGGGGTGGGCGTAGGCATGCATGCATGCGATCGCCACCGATCGCGCCCCGGCCTCAAACGCCTCTCCGAGCGTGCGATGCGCTTCGACAAGGTCCAGCTCCTCGAGGACCTCGCCCGCTGGACCACGACGCCCCGGCACCTCGAGTCGCCAACCCTGAAGCCGCGGTGCGATGTCTATTTCGAGCGCAAACAGCTCGGGACGCTCCTGGGTCCCGATGTCGAAGACGCCCGACAAGCCTACGTTCGTCAGCAGCGCCGTCGGTGCACCCCGACGTTCGAGCAGCGCGTTGGTCGCCACCGTCGTCCCGAGCTTGACCCGCGCTTCGACCTCCGCGGAGTCACCCCCGCCGGCCTCGCCGAGAATGCTTTCGATCGCCTCGACCGGGGCACGATCGGAGGAGAGAAGCTTGGTCGTGTGCACCCGGCCGTCGGGAGAGATCCCAAGGCAATCCGTGAAGGTTCCGCCGCGATCGACGAAGAATTGCCAGACCGCCGCCGTCATGACGCGCGGATCCCACTCATGTTCGGTTCTCGGTCGCTCGTCGTTTCAATCGACCGATCACCGCGCCGAGCCCTTCGCGCATCGGTTCGTCGCCCACGAAACGAATCGCGACCACAGCAACGATCCCATAGATCGCCCCTCCGATCACGAGCTGCATGAACGCCATCTCGACTCGGGCACCCAGCAGCCCGATCCCCAAGGCGGTCGACAGCCCGGCGATCGCCACGACGAGCGAACCGCGAACGAGTGTCGTCGCCAGCAGGAGCGGATCGGGCGCCCCGACGCGAATACGCAACCAGATCACGGTCGCGAGGGCATTCAAGGTGATGGCGGTGGTCGACGCCACCGCCAACCCGCTCACTCCGTGTTCGCGCCCGCTCCACCAGTAGAGCGGAAAGACCGCCAACGCGATTCCGGTACTCAGGGACATCGCGCGCCACATTTCTCCGCGTGCGTAGAATCCACGAACCGCGACCTGCTGAACGACCCAGCCGGGCACCGCGCAGGCGAGTACGACCAGGAGTCCCGCGACGACCCGTGCGTCCTCGCCACTGAAGCGGCCGCTCTCGTAGAGGAAACGTACGATCGGTCCCGCCAACGTCGCCAGCGCCCCGGCGGCCAACACCCCGAGTCCTAGGGT
>JAPYTP010000317.1 GCA_029941885.1 Myxococcota bacterium | reverse complement strand
CGCCCGATCCCGGTTGGCGAGCGCGCCAGGAAACCCCGACACGGCATTGCCGCGTGGCCACGGCCATCGCGAGCTGCCCCACGACGCCGGGACCGGCGCCGCCTCCGTAGCCGACCTGGCTGAAGAAGGTGAGATCGCCCAGGCCCGCGGCGCGGGCCACGTCGACTTCGCTCGTCGTCTCCATCGTGTAGGAGGCAAGGCCGTCGACCTCCGAAGGATCGATCCCCGCATCCCGACAGGCGCCGACGATGGCCTCGCATGCGAGCTGAAATTCCCCGGGCTCGAGTTTCTTGGCGAATCGCGTTTCCGCGATTCCGGCGATAGCGACGTTGTCCTTGAGCACGTTCTCTCTCTTCGCGATTGCGGGGTTCGGATTCACGGGAACAGGGAATACGGTAACGCACCGGTCGCACGCGTTCCGGTAGCGATCGCAGGCATTCTGTCGCTAGGATGAGCCGCGGCCGCGGAGCGGCTCGAGGAGTGCAACATGGGTTATCTGGAAGGCAAGGTCATCGCAGTCACCGGCGCGGGCCGCGGAATCGGTCGGGCGATTGCCCTCGACGCCGCCCGGGAGGGCGCCCGAATCGTCGTCAACGACTACGGCGTATCGATGGACGGCCAGGAGCCCACGAGCGAAGTGGCGGACTCCGTCGTCTCTGAGATCGAGGCGTTGGGGGGCGAGGCCATCGCGAACGCGAGCAGCGTGGCCGAGATGGCCGGCGGTGCCAGCATCGTCCAATCCGCAGTGGATTGTTTCGGACGTATCGATGGTGTCGTCTGCGTGGCGGGCATCCTGCGCGAACGCATGCTGTTCAACATGACCGAGAAAGATTGGGATCCCGTGATCGCCACCCATCTGAAGGGCACGTTTACCGTGTTTCGAGCGGCTTCGGCGATCATGCGAAAACAGAAGTCGGGCACGCTGATCGGAGTCACCTCGGGCGCCTTCATCGCGAGTGTCGCGCAGGCCAACTACAGCTCGGCCAAGGGCGGGATCGTCTCGCTCACGCGCAGTGCAGCCGCAGGCCTCTACAAGTATGGCGTGACCGCCAACGTCATCGCGCCCGCTGCGAAGAGCCGCATGTCGGGTCAGGTGCCCTTCGGATTCGAGATGGGAGAGCCCGAGGACGTTGCCCCGATGGTTACATTCTTGCTGGGCGAGAAGGCGCGGCATATCACGGGCCAGACGTACACGGTGAACGGGGGTCGCGTCGCGGTCTGGAACCAGCCCCAGGAGGTCCGTGACATGGTGAAAGACGGGCGTTGGACCGTGGACGAGATCGCGGAGAGGCTCGACGACGAAGTGGGTCAGGAGCGCCTGCAAATCCTGGATCGCCTCGAAGCCATGGCCAAGGCGGCAGCCGAGGGCGGCAAGCCAAACGGGTAGCGTCGGCCCATCGGCCCATCGGTCGGCAAATCGCGCGGCTCGAATCCGCCTACTCGACGCCGCCAGTCCGCTTGAGCTCCTCGATTTCACTCGTCGAGAGACCCAGGATTTCGCCTAATACGGCTTCCGAATGCTCGCCGAGGACCGGGGTCGGCTGCGAGTAGTGGGCGGGAGCGTCGCTCAGGCGGAAACCATTATGTTGGTACCAACACTCCCCGAGCACGGAGTGTGGGAGTCGCTCGAAATGCCCCCGACTTGTGAGCTGTGGATCGTCCAGGAGATCCTGCCAGTCCTGCACCGGGACCGCTTCGATCCCCTCTGCCTGCAGGCGCTCCGAGATCTCATCGCGACCGTGCCGGGAGGTCCAGGCGGTGACGGCACGTTCGATTTCGTCCTGGCGCGTCATCCGCGCCTCGAGGGTTGCCAACGACGGATCATCGAGTCCGATGATCTTTGCCAGAGAATCCCACTGTTGATCGCTCCACGTCGCCAACGCGACCCAACGGTCCTCCCCCTCGCAGGCAAACGCGCCATGGGGTGCCGTTCGCGGTGAGCGATTGCCCATGTTTTCGAGGCAACGGTCGTTGACTGCGTAGTCCAGGAGCCAGGGGCTGAGGGCATATTGGCCTGCCTCGACCTGCGAGAGATCGATGTGAACGCCCTTGCCGGTGCGCCGGTGATAGAGGAGCGCGGCGGCCATCGCGGTCGCGCAATAGCGCGGCGCGAGGGAGTCGGTGATGGTCCCGAACGGGCCGACCGGCTCTCGATCGGGGTAGCCCGTCAGCAGCGTGAAGCCGCCCAACGCCGAGCCCTGTGAGCCGAAGCCCGGGTAGTTTCGATGGGGGCCGGTCTGCCCATTCATGCACGCCGATACCATCAGCAGATCGGGCAGCTCTTCGACCATGGAGTCGTAGTCGAGACCGAAGCCCCGCATCGCCTTGGGCGCGAAATTTTCGAGTACGAGATCGGCCCACCCCATCAGCTGCTTGGCGACCGAGAGGCCACCGGGGTCCTTCAGGTTGAGTGCGACGCTCTTCTTGCCGACGTTGAGCGCGCCGAAGATCCCACTGCCCTCGAGACCGTGTGGGCTGCGCATTGCCACAGCCATGGTGCGCAGGAACTCCGGGCGACTGCGCGACTCGATCCTGATGACCGTGGCGCCGTGCTCGGCGAAATAACGTGATGCGATCGGTCCGGCAGCGCCCGAGCCGAACTCGAGGATCCGGGTTCCATGCCAGGCACCGCGGTCGGCGCGCTTCGGTGCTCGTTCGGTTCTTCCGGCGTTCGTTGCGTCGCGTGGCGACCAATCCGGCCAGGGTCCCTCGTCGAGCCCGGCAGCCGGGCGTTTCGCGTCGAGGGGCTCGACCTGATGGTCCGCGCTTCGTGCGATCGCAAAGCGTGTCGGGAATCGATCGATCGGGCCGAGCTTGCCGAACATCGATCGAGCGGCCAGCTGCGAACTCGCGTACATCTCCCGCGGCGAATTGGCGGTGGCGAGCATGATATTGTCGGCCGCGGCCATCTCGTAGAGATCGAACATCGTGTGTCGCGCGAAATACTCGGAGAGAGGCACCTCGATCTCGCGAATATCCTGCTCCGTGAGTTCGTTCTGATTGAACGCGTCCCAATCGCGGTCCGACCAGGCCGGCGTAGAAATGCCTTCCGCTTCCAGGATCTTCGTCATCTTCCAATAGGTTGGAGCGCGGGCGACTCCCCCGCGCAAGCCGAAACTCACCCAGCCGTCCTCGCATTTCCAGATCTCACGGGTCGCCCCGAGCCGGGCACCCGCACGACTTCCCCGGCTCCCGCCCTTGCGCGCGTAATCCCACATCGAGCCCATATTCGAGACGATCACCGCCTCCTGGATCGAGACGTCGACCACCTGCGGCCGCCCGGAGGCGAGGGCGCTGAGAGTCGCAATCGCAGCCTCCGGTCCGGCATGGGCATACGCCGAGGGCTCGCTGCAGCGAAGAGGGGCGCGGTCGGGAAAGCCGGTGGCGTACATGTTGCCACTTGCAGCCATGGCCCCGAGGTCCGTCGCATTCCAGTCGGCGCGGGGACCCTCGAGACCAAAGGGTGTGATCCGAACCCACACGGCATGGGGCGCGCGCGCCGGATCCAGCTGCATTGCGCCGGGCCATCGCGGTGTGTCGAGAACGACATCGGCGCCCGCAAGCAGCTCGTCGATGCGGGGATCCTCGGCTTTGGCGACGACGCTCGTCTTGCCGACGTTCCAGGCGAAGAAGCGCAGCGAGGCCTCCGGATCGCGTCGATCCCCCCAGAAGGGGCCGATCTGGCGGAGGGGCTCGCCGCCCTCGGGCTCGAGCTTCACGACCTCGGCGCCGAGATCGGCCAACAAGCGGCCCGTAATCTGCCCTGGCTCAGCGGCCAGATCGACGACGCGTACTCCCTGGAGCAAGGACTGGGCCACGTTCTCTCCTCTTGCGATGGCGGGGACGCCACGACATCACCATAGTCCTCGCAGAGCGGCTTGCCGAACCCGAAGGAGCCTTCCTCGAGACCCCAGGACCGCGCTGTGAGAGCATTGAAAACCCCTCCCCATGCGTCTAGCTTGACTGCTCCCCAGTGACCTCTCTTGGACCGTGGGTTACGCGAGGCATCTTGAATTGGCTCTCGACTCCGATCAGATGATCATTTCCGCCGACGATCACATGGACATCCACGTGTTGCCTCCGGAGCTCTTTCAGGAGCGCCTGCCCAAGGAGTTTCGGGAGCGGGGCCCCAAGGTCGTGGACACCGAGGACGGCCCCTGCTGGCAAGCGGAGGGCCGGGTGCTGAGTCCGAGCGGTCGCAAGGGCAAGGGCTATATCGGCGCCGAGGAACACGGCTTTCGTCCGGGTCAGCCCGAGACGCGTCTCGAGGACATGGATCGCGATGGCGTCTACGCACACGTGATCTACAGCCCGATGACGACCCAGATGAAGCTCGAAGAGCCCGAACTCCGAGCGGCTTGCATGCGCGCCTACAACGATTGGGCGAACGAGTTCAACCGGGTCGATCCGAAGCGACTGCTGCTGCTCGCTCATATCCCCGGTCACGATCCGAAGGCCGCGCGCGACGAACTCGTGCGCGTGGCGGAGATGGGACACAAGGGCGCGATCATCGCTCAGGACGAAGGGGTGTCGCCGATCTTCGAGGACGAATGGCACCCCTTTTGGGATGTCGCCGAAGAGAACGGATTGCCGATCCACGCCCATCTCGGGCCACGTGGGAGCATGTTGAAGGCGCAGCTCGGGTCCTGGAGGATGGCCGCTTTCGTTGCGACGATTCCGATGCAGCTCGACGAGACGTTATGTGGAATGGTCTTTTCGGGAATCCTGGAACAGCGACCCAACGTGAGATTCGTGCTCGGCGAAGGGGGGCTCGGCTGGGTCCCGTACATGAT
>JAPYTP010000316.1 GCA_029941885.1 Myxococcota bacterium | reverse complement strand
ATCCCGAGCTGCTTGCGATACGTGTTGAGTGCGACCTCTGAAATCTCGATCCGCTTGCCGAGCTCCGCGAGCTTCCCCTTCAGGAGAGCTTCCGCCTGCTCGCTCGCGCGCTGGTGCAGGCGCAGGCGATACTCGATGAATTCAGCTGCGTGGGTGTTGACGACGTCCGCGGCGAGCTCGGGATCCGAAGTCTCGAAGGTGAGACGAACCACGCGGCTCTCGCGGACCGGGTGCACGCTGAGTCGCTCGAGATAGGCGTCGATCTTCCACGGGTCGATGGTGTCATCGGGGACCGGCGCCGCGGGCCGCTCGCCCGGCTTCGGAAGCAGGGCGATGAGCTTGGCGATCAGCATGGCGTCGAGTCGCGTGGGAGCGAAGTCGTCGTCCGTGAGCCCCTGGCGGGCGATGACGCGCGCTGCCAGGTCGCGGCTTCGAAGGATCGCGTGCTGCGTGTTATAGAACGCTATCTCGCTCTGGCCGGGATTGTCGTCCCCGAGCACCGCCTCGATGTCGATCACCCGCGGGGTCTGAGGCTCGATCACCAGCAGAGCCTGCGCCGTATAGACGGGATCGGAGAGAAACGCGATCGCAGTTGCCCCCGCGACAACGCCGACGAACACCACAGCAGCCAGCCACTGGCGTTCGCGCATCATCAGCCAATAGCTGTGGAGATCCGGCGGGCCTACGTCGCTGGGCTCAGCGACCGGCGCTTCTGTCTCCTCGATGTTGCGCAAGCAGCCTCCAATCCAGACTGTGGGGCTCACACCACAGTGTGGTTGAGAACAGCGAGAGACGCAACTCCGCTAGGGGACGCCCGAATCGCGGTGGTTTTGCCGGGCCGATATGCCTCCGAGTGGGCGACGATGCCCTCGATCGACAGGCTGAGGTCGATTCAGGCCGCCGAGGCGCCTGACGATCGATGATCAGGCGAGCATGAGGAGCTGCTGCAGGAGAACCGCGAGCTTCGCGGCGCCAACGTCGATATGCCAGCACTTGCCGACCACGCCGTCGACGAACTCCGCCGGAAAGCCCGGGGGGGCAGAGCCGCCCGGGCTGCCGGATCGCGGGGCTTCAGTCGCTACGAGTGATGCAGTGGTGGAGCTTCCCGTGGCGGCCCGTTCAGGTTTGCGCACGGTGCTTCGATGCCGCTTGAGCCCCGCTGACGCTCGCACCGTAGAGAAGTCGCCTCGCGCGCCGATAGCCAAGCCAACGTATCCACGCCAGTGCCAGCATGCCGCATGGAAGAGCAAACGACCTGAGCAGAACAGCTCCACAAGCGAAGGCCGTACGTACGACGTTTCCGATCGCCTCCACTTCCGCGAGCTTGCGCTGCTGCCCCGCTCCCATCAGTTCCGCTCGAGGAGCGAAAGTCAACGCCTCCATGCTCGTTGCGATCACGGCTGCCACAACGAGGCCCGGGATCACGAACGCGGTGGGAACGACTCCCGGCAGTGGATTCCAGGCGTGCTCGAAGCCGAAAAAGCAGAGATAGGCAGCGCCGACCAGGGACGTAACCAGTAGGACGACACGTGACGTTCGCTCAACTTCTCTTTGCTGCTTCCTCGCGGCGGCAGCCATGATGAGTGGTCCGGTGGCAGCCGAGATTCCGGCCGCAAGCACGAGCACCGGCTGGCCAACAATCCTCGCCGCCTCCGCGAATCCCAGCGCTCCTACCCCGGCGAGCTGAGCGACGACAGCCGCACACAGAAATCCCGCCCCGGCTGGGATGAGACCTTGGAGAAGGAGCCAGCGCCCCGAGCGCATCAACTCCCAGATCGAGAATTGCGTTTGCAGAGGGCCATGGCTCGATACAGCGATGAGACCGAATCCGACTGTCGACGATGCAGCATTCGCGAACGCCAGCACGCCAAAAGGGACCCACGGAGGTGGAACTTGCCAGAGCGTCAAGAGACCTAGGCCCGCGAGGACGCCAAGGACCTGAACAAGCGAGACGAACGCCGCACCCCATGCCTGATCCGCCAGGTGGAGAACTCGTCGAACATGGTCTTGGATTGGAGAGAGGAACGCGCAGGCGGCTGCGGTCACGTTCAGAGCAACGATCCAAGTAATCTGGATGCCCGACGGCACTGCGACGGCTGCGAGCGACACGAGGGCTGAAGCGCCAAGTGCGAGCACGGTTCCCGTGCGCAGGGTATGACGCAGCACTCCCAGTCGGCCCGCAGTGTGAGTGGAGACGACCCAGACTTCCGCTGGTACGAAGAAGAGCTGGGTCGGGATCGTGGCCGCCATGAGAAACGCGCTGAAGTACAGGGCATATGCTCCGAGCAGCGTGACGTCGAGCACGCTGGCAGAGAAGACTCCAACACAGAAAGTCGCCAACGAGGCGAAGCCGGCGTCGACCAGGCCGCCCGGGATGCTCTTGAAGAGTTGCGTATTCAACTTCTCGGCGATCTGTTGGCTGACATTTCGCGTCCAGCGCGCATCCAAACTGGGTCGCGTGCAACTCGCTGGAGGGCGGCCCTCACGGATGCTCCAAGCAGACGTTCCGGATCGGACCGTTCGCCGGGAGCGCCGAAGGTTTGAGCGAGAGCTCCAGTTGCGGTCTTCCTTTTCGCGACCTCATTCCCGACTCGTTCGAATTGGCCGAGTCGTATGACGGTAGCCGGTTGAACCCAGAACTCCACGCGAGTGAGACGCCGGGTCCTGGGAGTCATGACCGAAAGGCGGGGAACGCCTGGCGCCGTGAATCAGTCTGGACGCGGCCTCACCGGGTCGATCGTCCAGTGGTCAGGTGTCACCTCTCGCAGACCGAGCGACTGATGGACTGCATAGAGATTCAAGTCTGTCTCGCGCAGCTCCCGGAGCGCCGAAATCCCTGGCTCAAACGCGTAGCAGCCGTACCTGCGACGATTGAGAAACTCGATGATGTCCCTCCGTCGTTTCGTAGTCTCGATGATCACCACGCCGGGGGGTGAGGCGGAGAAGATGCGCGGGGCTCCCATCAGCACATCGTAGTCCGCCCCTTCGACGTCAATCTTGAGCAAGTCGATGTGCACCCCGGTTGGGATCAGATTGTCAAGTGAGTCAGTCTTGACTTCTATCTGAGTGTATCCCTCACGAACAACGGATGTTTTTGCACTATCGGCGTTGATGTTGAGGAGGATCGTTCCCGGCTTGTCCATGATGCAACAGTCGATCACCGTCACGTCGGCGGCATGGTTGAGCTCGAGGTTGATCCTGAGTTGCTTCAGCGTAGACGGGTCGGGCTCGAAGGCGAAAACCCTACCTCCGGGGCGCACAAGACTCGTGGCGTAGAGCGCATGAGTGCCTATGTTGGCTCCGACATCGACAACGGTCATGCCGGGCTTGAGGTATGCGGGAAGGAACAGGAATATCTCGTCTGCGGCTTCGCCGAAATAACAGACGAGCCTGCCAATGCCGTCGTGGGGGCGGGCCCGGATCGTGAACTCGCCCAGGGTCAGGTCAATGTCTGTCCCTCGGAGTCGGTAGAATTCCCATTGCAGCACGCGAATTATCACTCGGGCCGGGTCATTCTGAAATTCCGGATGTCCCACGAGCCAACCGAGTTTTGTGAAGGCTCTGCTCACGCGCATCAGCAACCGCCGCATAGTGGAGAGCCCGCCCAAAGGGAAGAGCGCGGCTCTTGACCCGTCGAGCCGTGCCGAGGGTTGGTTGACCAAGAAGCTCCTTCGTCTCCGGCGAGAAGCCCAACCGGGACGGGAAGTCTTGTCTGGCCCTGGGGGGTCTCAGCTCCGGAGAACATGAGACGTTGGCGCTCGGTCGCCGCGATCCCGAAGCCGAACAAGCTCCAAAACCAGATTCCGCCCTGAGGTCCCTCGAGGAACACATCGAATGCCCCGTTGATCAGAAACGCAGACCAATACGCGAGTATCCAGAGGTCGAGGTGCGCCCACCAGGTTTCGCCGCGGGAGCGCGAGCTGCGATACGCGCTCAGGAGCTTCGCCGCGAACGCCAGTTGCAAAAGCGTCCAGATGATGAATCCCGGAACGCCAGAACGAGCCAATATCGTGATGTGGGCGTTGTGGGGACTCCGTAGCGCACCGACACGTCGAGCAGAGGTCTGAAAGCCGTCGTCGTCGGCCAAGTTGATGCCGAAGCCCTTGCCCCTCAGGAAGTGTTCACCGAATACGGTGTAGTCGATGATCTGGTTCCACCAGCGAAGGCGCCACGCGCGCGAGCCGTCCAGGCTCGTACCGGTCTCCTGGAAGATGCTTGTCGCGTTCAGTGCGATCTGGCGGACGGAGATATCCCGCTTCTGTCCGGTCTGAATCTCCAGGTTGAAGAACAGGAGGATTCCGACGAGAGAGCACGCGACGGTTCCAGCCTTGAGCCAGCTGGTGGCACGTACTCCACCGAGGGCGACAAGCACACCGAGTGCACCGAGAACTGCGGCTGTGCCACCACGGTTCGTAGATGCTACTAGCAGGAAGCCCGCCGGCCAAAGCGCAGCGGGGAGCCATTGACGGTCTGACATGGCAACCGAGCGGCCTGTTGGCGCTCTCTTTCCCAAGCCGAGAAGGAGAAAGGCGGCGATGCCCGCGAGGTGAACGCCCGCATCTCCACCCTTGATGAGCATGATAGGCACCTCGCTCCCGGGAGTCCGCGGGATCGCTTCGGCCGCGAACGTCGACAGCAGGAGACCCAATGGGATCGCCAGCAAGATCAGAGGAAGCAACTTGCTGTAGATCCTCGGAATGGAGAAGAAAACAGGGGAGCGCAGCAGGCATGCGGCCACCAGCAACGCTAAACATCCGTAGCCCCAAACGACCGCGTCACGGAGTGCTAGCACTCCGTAGACC
>JAPYTP010000315.1 GCA_029941885.1 Myxococcota bacterium | reverse complement strand
TAGTCCGAGTGCACCCGCTCGAGGAATGCGGCGACTCCACGAGCGGCGTGTTCCGTTCGCGGCGAGTGGAAGATTTCGAAGGCGTGCTGTGCACCTTCGAGTTCCGCGAAGGCCACCGGCTCGGCGCTTTTCTCTCGCAACGCCGAGACAAAGGTCACCGCCTCTTCCGCCATCACCAGACTGTCGTGGCTTCCCTGGATCACGAGGAAGGGTGGCGCCCCGGCGTGCACCCGTGCGAGCGGACAGACCGAGTCCCAGAGCTCGGGATTCTCCTCGGGCGTGCACTTGAAGACGAGGGGTCCGAGCTGATCGGCCATCTTGCCCAGGGATCGATCGTCCGCGCGATCGAGAAAATCGAAGATCCCATAGAAGGGCACGCAGGCATCGAGCCGGGTGTCGACCTCTTCGAAACCGGGTTGGAAGCGCGGGTCGTTGGCGGTCAGCGCCGCCAACGAGGACAGATGCCCACCGGCCGAGCCTCCCGTGATGCAGAGGAAATCAGAGTCGCCGCCGTACTCCGCGATGTGTTCTCGGATCCAGGCGATCGAGCGTTTCACGTCGACGATATGGTCCGGCATCGTCGCCTTCGGGCTCAGTCGATAATTGATCGCCACACAGACCCAGCCCTTCGCCGCGAGCTTCGTCATCAGCGGCCGCCCTTGCTCCCGCTTGTCGCCGATGATCCAGGCGCCCCCGTGGACCTGAAGGAGAACGGGCCGCTTGTCGCCCGCTTTCGCCGCCTTCGGGAGAACGAGGTCCAACAGGTTGCGCCCCCCCTTGTCACGTGGCAGCGACTCGCCGTACTCGAGGTCGCGGATCCGAGTCACGTCGGGATGCCCGAAGCGGAAGGGATTCGGAAAGCCGTGCAGTGTCGAGACCCGCTGATCCCAGTCGATTCCGAGCGGCGAAAGCGCCGCAGCCAGCTCGCCCCCAGCCGCGAGCCCACGGCGATGGCAAGCGATCAGCACGCCCCAGGAAGCGACACAGAGCACCAGTCCGACACCCCCTCCCGCCGTCTCGAGAACTCCCGTGCGCGCGACCAGGGCGACCAGGGCGACCGCGACGGCCTCGATCGCGATCGTCTGCAGCGCAAGTTCCCCTCGTAGCCAGCCGATCACAAAGGTGGGAACGAGCAGCTGGCCATGGAGGCGCACGCGGAAATAGGTGAGCAGGCTGAAGGCGAGTCCAAACGCGCTCAGAACCGGAAAGATCGTCGAGAGATTCACGGGCTTCGGGTCTCCATGGCGCTGGACGCCATTCTCGAGAAACAACTTGATATATCTGATCGTAAGACCCAGAAATAAAAGGGAAATTGGGGATCCACACTGGCCTTCTTCGTCACCGATAGCCTCGATCTCGTGACCGCCCCACTCCGGCGGCTGGGATCTCTGCGCCCTCCGTTGGGGCGCCGCATCGAAATCGCAGAAAACCGCAGCGTCTTTGTTCGCGAAGCCCCAGCCAGCCGTTCCACAGCGCCCGGCGTGCTCCTGCTCCACGGCTGGCTCGCCAGCGCGGGGCTCAATTGGATCCAGAGCTTCGACGCGCTCTCACGGCGCTACGCGGTGTTCGCCCCGGACCTGCACGGTCATGCGGGCGCCTCTTCCGCGGATGTTCCGATCGACGAGCACTCGCAGCACCCCTTCGAGATCGAGCGCTGCGCTGACGATATGGCCGCCCTGATCGATCACGTGAGTCCGGGGTGCCCCATGATCGTCATCGGCTATTCGCTGGGCGGCATGGTCGCGCAGTCGCTCTGGCGGCGCCATCCGGACCGGGTCGCGGGCCTGGTACTCGGCGCCACGAGCGCCGCACCGGTTCCCCGCTCCCGAGGCCGACGCTCATTCTCGGCGATCTTGAGCCTCGCGAGACGCGCAACCACCGTCGTCGAGAGCGTCACCCATACCCCGAGACAGCTCGCTCGAACGCTCTCGTCGATACTCCCACGCGTACTGCCACCACGTATCCAGGCAGCCCTCGAAGCCACGCCCCTCGGCCTCTGGGCAGCTTGCGAACTCGCCGGACACCATTGGCCGACGGTCCTCGATGCGGGCCGGGCGATCGCGGAATTCGACACCCGAGATTGGATCGGGGAGGTCGATGTCCCCACGAGCATCCTGCTGACGAAGCGCGACAGCCTGATCCCCGCCGCACAGCAGCACGCGATGGCCGCTGCGATTGGGCATGCCCACGTCGAGACGATCGATGCCGGACATTTCGCATGCGTGCGAGACGATTTCGCGGACGCACTCCTGGCCAGTTGCCGCGCAGTGGAACGAGCACTGGTCTAGACGCCTTCGTCCGACCCGAGAAGACCTAGGCGGCTTCACGCACCTCGAATTCCCCAGCTTCACGCAACCCCTTCCCTTCCGGTCCGAAGGGCTCGAGCCAGAGCACCAAGGCGGGCATGAAGAAGAAATCCGCGATCAGCGCCGTCAGCAGCGCGCCGCTCAGCAATACGCCATAGAGCCCCTGCGATCGAAGCTCGGAAAACATCAGAACGAGGAATCCCAGCACCAACGCAACCGACGTAATGATCAGTGCGCGACCCACGTCGCTGAGCGCTGCCCGCAGGGCCTTGCGGTAGTTCTGGTGGACTCCGAATTCGTGATGGAAGCGGGTCATCAGATGAATCGTATCGTCGACGGAAATACCCAGCGCGATCGCCGCGATCGAAACCTTGTTGTAGTCGAGCGTGATATCGAACCAGCCCATCGCTCCCATCGCGAGCAGCACGGGCGCCAGGTTCGGCACCATCGAAATGACGCCGATCCGAAAGGATCGAAAGATCGCGATCATCATCAGGGTGATCACCGAAAAGGCGATCGTGAAGCCCTGGATATTGCTCGACATGATGTAATCCATCAGCACGAGCCACAGCGCGCCGATCCCCGTGAGCGTTATGTCGCTAGCCTCGAGCGGCTCCTTTTCGAGACTGGCCGCGAGCCGGTCTGCCAGCCCTTCGGTCCAGGCAGTTCGTCCGATACGGAGCCGCAATTCCAGGTTCGCATGCCGATAGTCCGACGAGACGTATTCCTCGGCCTCCTCGCCACCGGAGGACTCGTAGAGCAGCAGGTATTGAGCGACCTCCTCTCGCGTATCCGGAATCCGATAGTACGCGGGATCGTTGCCGTGAAACGACTGGTTCAGATCCTTCACGATATCGACGATCGAGTAGCTCTTGCGGACGAGCCAGTCGTCCTTGTCCGCCTCCATTTGAACGCGCTCGATCTCGCGCAGCACCGCCGGGTCCTTGATCCCATCGTCTCGGCCGGAATCGAACAGGTAGATGATATTGGTCGCACCACCCATCTCATCGTCGACTCGCACGATCGTCTGGTAGATCGGGGACGAATCCCAGAAATCATCGAGCCAATTCGAGTCGACCTCGACGCGCGCTGCGCCGAACGCAAAGACCACCATGAAGCCACCGAATCCGACGATCAGTGCGTTCCGGTGTCGAATATTGAAATTCGTCACCCAATCCAGGATGCGTGACATCGGAATCCAGGCGGTTGGATTCGAAGGCGTCGCGACACGACCGGCGGACGAATCGGGTCCGGAAAAGACCCGACGCCACAGCCACAGCCAATCGATCGAGAGCAGGGACATCAAGAGAGTCATCGAAAAGACGAATGCCATCAGCACGCCGAAGGAATCCGCCATCGCCCCCTGCGCGATACTCTTGATCGGGACGAAGGACATCGACGCGAAACCGACCGCGGTCGTCACGCTCGTCAGGAGACACGGAACGCCGACGAGCGACATCGTGCCCACCAGGGACTCTCGACGATCACCCGTCACCTTCAGTCGGGTAGAAAATTCGGACAGGACATGGACAGAGTGGGCGACGCCAATCGCCATCAAGAGTGTCGGGGTCTTGCTGAACCCCAATCCGATCTTGAAGTCGATCAGCCACATCATGGCGATCGTCACGGTAATCGTAAGGGTCAGAACGAGGGCCGGGGCGATCACCGAGACCAGATTCCGGAAGGCGAGCAGCAGGATCACGCTGATCACCGCGAGCATGATGCTCTGAAGAAAATCCGGCTCCGTGAGGATGATGCGGTTGTAGTACGCGTTCAGTGGGACATCGCCCGAGTGATAGAAGACGTAATCGTCGTACTCGGCACGAGCCAGGATCTCCTCGATCTTGGCCTCCGTGACCTGTGGATAGAGGTTCTCCAGATGCCAGGGATCGTCGGGCACCATCCGCTGCTCGATGGGGGCCTGAATCATCTCGGGTGAGTCCGTGCTCGAGAGATCCATGTCGATGATGATCGCGCCGAAATCCGCGTCCGCGTCGATGATCCCGCCAACGAGCATCGGCTTCCCAAGGTAGGCCTCCCTCCGCTCGAGAAGTTCGGCCTGGGTGAGAGGCCAATCATTCTTGATCTTGCTGACCTCGATTCCGTCTTCGGTTCCGATCGTCAATTCCGCGTTGGCAAGCGTCGTCACGTCGTAGATGAAGGGCACCTCGTCTTCGAGGGCCTCGGTCAAGGCGATGAGCGCTTCCATCGCTGCCACGTTCCATGGACCATGTTCGACGCCGGGCAACTCGTACCCGATATAGGAGACTTCGTCCGATCCGAAGTCTTCGCGGTAGGCCTCATACGCCAGGAAAGTCGTATCGCCCTCGTAGAAATAGGTCTCGTAGCTCGCATCGATCTCGATCTGTTCCGCGAAATGCCCGGCCCCGAGAAACACCAGCAGGCAGATTCCGGCGACCCCCCATCGATAATCGAAACACACGCCGGCAAGGGCGGCGAATCCAGAATTCATGCGCTCGATCAAGCCGTTCCTACTCGTGTCCGTCATCCATGATTCTCCGGTCCAGGGG
>JAPYTP010000314.1 GCA_029941885.1 Myxococcota bacterium | reverse complement strand
GGAACGGGTCTTGATGGAATTGGAACTTCGCATGGGGTCTCTCCTTGGGAGGGGGTATCCGCCGTGGACCAAATCCGGCGGCCTGTACCCTCGTTTCCTATAGGTGGGAAAAGTTCCCATATGAAGGCCCTTTTTGAGCTTCCTACAAGGCGGTATGCAGAGGCGATGCAGCGAACCCTCTGTCTCGTGCTGATGATGTGCATCCCATGCGCAGCGGTTGCGCAGCCGGACGAGGAAGCTCTTGCGCGCTGGCTACACGGCGAGCTTCGCGTGGCCACCGGCATCGACTACAGCCGGGGCGACTACGGGCAGGATGCGGAGACGGAGATGCTCTACGTGCCGCTTACGCTCACCTATCTCCTCGATCAGTTCGCGCCCTCCCCCACCGCGCGCGACCAGCTCGAGTTGAAGCTGAGCGTCCCCTACCTCCTGGTCGACGGACCGCTCGAAGCGGGTGCCGAGACATCGGCTCGCGAGAGCGGCATCGGTGACGTCCTGCTTGGCGTCTCGTATCTCTACTATCCCGAGCGCGCCGGACTGCCAGCCGGCGAGCTCGGTTTACGGGTCAAACTCCCGACCGCCGACGAGGAGCGGGGACTGGGAACGGGGAGGACGGACTACACGCTTCAGCTCACCCTCTTCCAACGTTACGGCGACTTCGTGCCGTTCGTGTCGGCGGGCTACCGCTTCATCGGAAAGAACCGGCCCGAGTTCGTACTGAGAAACGGCGCGACGGCCTCCGCGGGCCTGAGCTGGATCCCGATGGAGAGGTGGAGCCTGGGCATCAGCTACGACTGGCGCCAGGCAATCTCCCGGAGGATCGTGCCGAGCTCGATTGCGAGCGACGCGTTGGTGAGATCGGACGACGGCCACGAACTGACCTTCTTCGGCAGCGCACCTCTGGGGGCCTGGCTTCGCCTCTCGCCGTACGTCGTCGCAGGGCTGTCGCTAGGCAGCCCGGAGTTCGCGGTTGGCGCCCAGCTGCAAGTCGTGGTGCCCGTTCGCCCCTGGGATGGCGCTCGCTAGCGATTGCGGATCGAACGGGCCAGACACCGCCTCCCCGCTCCTCCGGGGGGCCGTGCACGACACCGTTGTCAGGGTTTCGTCGGCCTCTGCAGTCGGTCCCTCGGGATCGCACGCAGCGTCGAGTCCGGACGGTCCACGCGTTGCGGTCGCTCGATGCGGGGAGGCGCCGGAGGCAGCTTCGGCCGCACGGGCGGGCGAACCGGCGCGGGCCTGACCGAGAGCCTGTCCGCACGAAGGATGCCATCCCGAAGCACGGCGCCGCTCACCCTTACACGGGAGGCGGCATCTACCACGGCGCGCACGTCCCGCGTGGCTCCAGCATCCACCACGATCCCGTGTACGGCGAACCGCTTGGGGTTCAGCCAGCCCTCGACGGGGCCCTCCACGGAGAGCCGCACCAGGTTGCCTGCCTGCTCGACTCGTTCCCGCAACCACGCAGTGGACGCCTGGGGGCCGGCCTTCCCGGGCAGCACCCAGATCTTCTCCGTAAACAGTCCCGCGTCGCCCGGCCGGGCCACCAGCCAGACCGTCTGACCGACGGCCAGGCCTCCCGTCCCAATTGCGACCCCGTTCTCCAATACGAGCTCTACCTGGTCGGAGAAGTGAACCCGCTCCCCGTTGACGCAGATACTACCCAGCGACGTGACCGTGCCGAAAATGCCGGTTCCGCCCAGCCCGCTGTCGTCCCCACTGGCCCCGGTTCCGCCGATTCCACTGTCGTCGCCCGCGATCCCCGTGCCGCCCAGGCCAGTCTCGTCACCCGACGCACCAGTTCCTCCGAGCCCGCTGTCGCCCCCCAGCGCGGTCAGCTGCTCGTCGTTCCAGCCACTGGTCTCACAGCTCGGATCGGCCAGCGCCGGAGCCGGCAGCAGCACCAGGACCAGGAGCAGAAGCAGGATTCGCCGCCCGTCAGGCATCGGCATCGCCCGTCTCCTCGCTGTCGTCTTCCGCCGAGCCGCCGTCCGCCTCTTCGTAGAAGTACACCCCGAAGCTCATCCGCCGGGAGGTGTCATCACCGGATGCGTCCCGATCCTGAAGCGCCAGGGCATGGCGGTTGACGGTCTCCAGCGCGTCTGCGCCGAGGCTCCGGGACAACTCCGAGAGCTCCTCTACGGAGGCGACCGACAGATCGTCGTAGTACACGATCCGCTCGAGGAGCGGCGCCTCCCGACCCACGAGATTCCGTCCCGCCGCCGCCATGTGATCGCGAAGGCTGCGTCCGAGGTTGTGAGCCTTCTCGTCGAATCCCTTCTCGGGAACGAACGCTCTCTCGTTCAAGCAGACCCGATCCTCGTTGTCGAGTTGCACGACGCCGAGACGGAACCACTCGTCGAGGATCGCCCGCGGCCGGATGTCCTTGCTGACGGATTCGACCAGGGACTCGAAGGAGGGCGAACCGTCGGCCGTGGCCAGCCGGGGCAGGCGCCGCGGATCCGAGCCCTCCTGAAACTCGGCGAGTCCTAGCCAACGCGACACCAGCTGGGCGCCGAGCGAGACGCTGCGGGGGACTGCCGAAACCTCGCTGCGCTCCTCGAGCAGTCGCTTCACGTCCTTCCGGTGGATCCCCGTGAGCAGGCTCAGCCGACTGATCGTCTGGCGCCGGTCCTCGAGGGCAAACTCACGCTCCGCCACGTCGACGTAGACGCGCTTCAGCAGGCTTCCGAGAAACGGATGGGTAACCCCATGGGAAAGCAGCAACCGGACCAGCGGGACCAGCAGCCTCAAGAGGGCGTCGACGAGGGCCTTGGGAGGCTCGGGGGAGCCCCGGGTCTCGTGAGAACTCGAACCTGTGTCCAGAGATGACATCGCCGTGGGAAAATAGCCCACACCTTCGATCGGATCGACACCTAATTAACCGGCAACCCCAACGGGGCAGATCTACCGGGATCCACCTGATCCGCCCTCGCTTGGCTGAACTCGGCGGCGGGTTTCTCTCCTGTCTCCCCAATTTGGCCAATTCTATTAATAAAACTCCCTAGTTACGGAGGCAGATGCCGGTACGACGAGAAGCCTTCTGGAAAATAACGATCAAATTTCCCACATGTTGCTTGACGTGGGAAAATAACCCACGTAGTGTGATCATCAAATGGTAAATATTCCCACGTATTGCTGCGCATCTCGCGCCACGAAGCCTAGGAGCAACACCATGATGATCCGAAAATCTCTCGCACTGCTACTCGCCTGTTCGCTGTTTGCCGGTCCCGCCGCTGCCCAGGCCACGGCGGTCCAACCCGTATGCATCGATCCCGCCGCCGATGTCGACCCCCGTCGGTCGCTCTTCGTCACCGAGCTCGATGTCGTGCAACACACCTTCTCCCTCGAGGAGGTGCTGGCGAAGCTCGCATCCGACAGTGGCATCGCGGGTCTTCGTCCCGATGATCTCTGGCAGCAATGGTGGGACACCGAGAACCTGTCTCCCGGGCTCGGCCTCGGACCGAACTGCGACGATGTCGTCCATTCACAAGGCAACGCGACGATCAACGGATTCCCGATCCAGTGCCCTCGCAACGAGGGAGCCGAGATCAACGTCGATCCATTCACACCGGACCTCCCGAGCTTCTACGAGCCCATCGCGCTCGTGAATCGCTTCGACCTCGCACCCACGGACGGAGCGAACTGTGGGGAGTACCGGGTCATCTTCGCGCGTCACTCAGGTGCCACGAATCCCTTCCAGCGCAACCTGGTCATCTTCGAGGCAGTCCTTCCCAACCCGGATCCGAGCTGTGGGCTCGAGGGGTGCCGGATGGTCGCCCGCTTCTGGGAGAAGCTCTCGGAGATCGACGACCCCGCGCGCCGCGCCAGCTTGCTGCGTCGATTCTACCTGGAGGGATTCCCGGCACGGGGCATCGCCGCCGTCATCCAGGCCGAGCACTTCGGGCCGGGCAACGGCCAGATTCGCACCAACCAGTTCACGAGCGGCCCGGGGCCGCAAGTCTGGCAGCTCCGCGAGTTCAAGCTCGCGCAATTGTGCGAGGGTGAGGACGGCCCGTGTCGCCTGCAATTCACTCCCGTTACCGTCAAGGGCAATCCCTTTGGCGAGCTGTTCGGCTCGACCTCATCCGACCGCCGTTCGAGGCGGTTCAAGCGCCACTACCTGACACAGGTCGAGAACCTGTCCGCGGCTGATCTGAACCAGTTCTTCGCCATGGTCCCCGACCGCTTCAACGCGGGTCAGAGCAACTCCTCAGGGATCGAAAACGACTACACCGTGCACTTCGCCCAGAGTCCCCGCTTCGAGCGGGCCCTCAAGCGCCGGCTCCGCCGGTTGAGCATTGATCTCGAGCCGGAACACCTGGTTCGGCGTTCGCTTGCCATCTCCTGTGCGGGTTGTCACCAGCTCAGCAATTTCGCACCCGAGAATGACCTGGGCGGAATGGAGTGGCCCTCCTCGTTGGGCTTCGTCCACGTCACCGAGGCACAGACGGAGACCATCGACGGCGGCGAGCATTTCGTGATTTCGCCCGCGCTCCAGGACGTCTTCATCCCGCACCGCGAAGAGGTGTTCGAAGCGTATCTCGACCGTGGGGCTTGCGAGGAATGCGAGTCACTCGCTCTCGAGTCAGGCGGACCGCCCGCTCCCGGCATGATCCCCGTCACGATCGACGACGGGACCTCGCTGGACCTCGTATCCGAGAGGGTGCGTGCCCTCGATGCCGAGCTCAAGGCCGGCCGATCCGACGAGACGGTCGGAGGCCCGCGACCCGTTCACTAGAGTGGTTGGCCCTCGGTGCACTACGCCCAGCGCCGGGGGCCAGCCAAGGCGGCCCCTACGGCCTGAAGCCGCCGGTGTATTTGTCATAATCGGGGATTC
>JAPYTP010000313.1 GCA_029941885.1 Myxococcota bacterium | reverse complement strand
GTTTGGGAGATGTTGTCAGAGGCCATTGTCGAAGTGCCTGCTCCGCCTTGGGGAGAGCCCAGGAATCCAGAGACCCTAGACCACGATCAGTATAGACAGAATGGAGGGGGTGCCCCAGGGCAGGGGAGGGGCGGTCGATTACCTCCGGCGATAACCTGCTATTTTGCTCCTGTAAGCCCTGGCGGCGAGGTTCTTTCGTGTTCTGCCGCTTTTCGCGAACGATTCGACCCCAGCGGGCGAGGCCAGGGGCTTGATACGGTCGAGCATCGAACCGGCAGGAGAACTCGATGGCACGCCGAAAAAAAACGAAGGGTTTCACGCCATCCCTGCTGGCAGCGGTAGGCTTGGCGGCGGTGATGGCGATTGGCGTGGAAGTGGCCCTCCTGCTGGTGGTCGCGGGATTGGGGCTTTACTTCTATTGGTCCCGATACTCGGCCCAGCAGCGCCGGGAAAAGCTCTGCGGCTACTCGCTCGAGGAGATCGATCAGTTGACCGGGGCGGAATTCGAGCAGTGGGTCACCACCGTCCTCGAAAGCGCGGGGATGCCCTCGGAGAACATCCGCCACTCGGGTGATTTTGGCGTCGATGTCGTCACGACGGTGGGCACCACCCGGGTGGGGATCCAGGCCAAGCGCTACTCGAGTTCCGTGGGCAACAGCTCGGTTCAGCAGGCCCTGGCGGGCAGTGGCTATCACGGCTGCGAACTCGCCGCAGTGGTCACCCAGTCCCGGTTTACCTCGGCCGCCCGGGAGCAGGCTTCCCGGGCTCGGGTCCCTGTTCTCCTCATCGATCGCGAGAATATCCACGACCTGGCGGGCCTGGTGCGGGAATTCGCCGGGGGTTGATTGCCTCGGGGTCGCTAATATCCGGGTGATAAAATTAAATCCGGGGCGCTTCTGGAGGCTTGGCGCGTGCCACAAACGGGCAGAAAAATCGCCTCTGCGATCATGACGCCGCCCCGATTGGGGTCGGCCACGAGGGCTGCGAGAAGCTTCTGCGCGGTACGCGCAAGGGAGGGTGTTCAGTGAGGATGCGGACTTGCCGCTGGGTTCTTCAGGCTGTGACCACACTGATCCCACTGCTCGTGCTTCTTGGGCCGGCGTTTCCGGCAGCGTCCGAGCTCGAAGCAAGATGGCAGGAAGCCGAGACCGAACTCCTTCACGCCAGCACCTATTATTGGCTGGGAAGAGCGCGCAGCAACAGTGCCATCGAGGCCGATCGGTCGCTATCGCATGTCGAGGCCGCCGAGCGGATCGCGCAAGATCTTCCGCCGGGACCCGCGAAGCAGAAGCTCCTTCTCAGAATCTCAGAGAACAAAGCACAGATTCGCGAGCAGTTGGCCCACCAGTACGAATCGCTCGGGGGCCAGTCGCCGCTTCTTGCGACGCTCCTCGTTGGAGACGAGGTGATCGAATTTTCGAACGACGCCTCGGAAGCCGCGTTCGAAAACGGCCTCCAGGCGCTTTTCGAGGGAACGGCGGGAGAACGAATCAAGATCATCTCGGAGATCATGTTTGTTCTCCCGCTTGCCGGGGACCGCGATCCGTATATGGAAGAGTTGGCACGCCGATCCCTCGGAGACCTGACCGACTACTATGTGATCGGACGGCACGAGGCGGCGGCCGCCCTCGACCCCGAAGAATTCGAGAGTCTCTACGCGGATCCGATCCCCGGGGAAACACTGGAAGCCCTGGTCGAGGGCCTCGAAAACCGGCACATGGATATTTCGGGCATCGGGATCGTGCACCTGGTCGAAAAGGATCGGGTCGGCGAGGTCTACCACGGGGGCGTCTACTACCGGTATTGGCCTGTCGGTGGAAGCGACTTCGAGAGGTACTGGTACGCCGACGGGTTCGCCGAGCAGGCAAACGGAAGGGCTGTACTCGCCGGACTGCTGCTCCTTCTGGCCCTGCCGGTGCAATGGCTCCTGGTCAGGGGAGCGCGCCGATTGGACCCCCAACTGCGCGATCATGCCAGCCCGCCCCCGCATTGGCTGGCCCTGGCCTCGGCGGGTCTTTCGGCCCTGGTGCTGGTGCTCTCCCTGGAAGGCGTCCGAGCCCTCTCTCCGGACCTCGAGGTGCACGAGGCCTCGATGCAATCGATGCTGTGGTACAGCGGAGTGGGTATCGGGATGCTTCTCGTTCCGTTGATCTTCACGTTTCTCGCTGCCGCGCGTATTCCTGCCGTGGCGAAGGGAATCAACAATGCAGATGCCGTAGCGAGCCTGCTCGGGGGCTCGATGCTCGGCTCGCTCACTGTTCTTGGCTATTTTTCGTGGCTTCGTCTGGGCGCTGCCGAAACGCTCCCCCTCCTCGGCATGGCCATCCCCACGCTGATGATCCTCTCGCTCCAGCTCGCACGCGCCTACTCTGATCACGCCATTCGCGCGAGTCGCGAGGGTCTCCTCCAGGCGTTCGCACTCCTGGCGGGACTGGCCGGGTACTCGCTCTACATTCTCAGCTGGGACGCCCGCATGATCGCGATCGGGTCGTGCGGCATCCTGGTCTTGCTGGTTTTGACCGCGCTGATCCCGCGCCTGGTTCGGCTCATGGAGTCGCGGACAAAGAGCGAAACGGGCGACGAAGAACCCGCGCAGGACAAGGCTTCGCTTGCCTGGCTCCGGCGGACTCTTCCCGAACCCGAGTTCATCGCGTCGAAAAAACTCGACCACCTCTTGCAGGAGGCCCGCGACTTTGTCGCGGTATCGGGCCTGGAAGACGAACGCGTTGAAGTCGTCTCCGTCCGATCCCAGGCAGGAGCCGGGAAAACTCGCTTCGCCCAGGAACTCGGCAGGCGGATCGCCCAATCCTTCGAGGGGAAGGGAGAAGAGTGCACGGTGCTCTTCGGAGACTGCGACAACCCGGACGACCCCGATTCGGGAGCCGTTCCCTACGAGCCCTTTGCCCAGGCCATGGGGGACTTCCTCGGCGTGCGCCGCTTCGACGACCCGACCCGAAACGCACGGGCCCTCCAGAACGGGCTCGCTGAGAAAGGCCTCCAGACGGTGATGGATGCCGCGGGCCTCGGCGCCCTGGGATCGCTGCTCGACGTCAGCGACGAAAGCGAAAGCGAGATTCGGAAAACCACCCAGGCCGAGATGGCGCAGACCATCGCGAGCGCCTTGTCGAGCCTCTCCCAACAGGGGCGGATTGTATTCATTCTCGACGACGTGCAGTGGATCGATCCAGATACCCGCGAACTTCTTGAAAAAGTCTTCGATTTGCTTCCCGCCAAGTTCCAGGGCAACGAGGTGAGCTTTGTCCTCACCTGTCGGAGCGAAAATGACAACCCCCTGGAAGAAGTCCTCAAGCGCCTTGGCGAGAAAGAAAAAACACTGAGCGTCAAGCGTATTGAACTTCCGCAAGATGACGAAAATCGAAAGGACTGGATCGATCTCCTTTTTGGGCAGCTCAATTTCGACTACTCGAGCCAGGAAAAAATCAGGAGATTTGTGGACGAGCGCGGGTACACGCTTCCTGTGCATGTGCTTCAACTGATTTCGATGGTCGTGGATCGCGGCCTGGTCGAGCAGTTCGGCGACGGGTTCCGACTGGCCGATGACAGCGAACTCGAAAAGCTCGAGGCACCGAAGGATTTCAACCGGCTCCTCGAAGCACAGACCGAAGATCTCGACCCTCGCCTGGTCGACATCTTGCACTGTTGTGCGGTCATCGGGCGGCGTTTTCGCGTGTCGATCATCGCTTCGATTTTTGAGCTCGACCTGCTCGAGCTTCTCTCTCTTCTGAAAACTGCAGAATCTCGCCAGATCGTTCGGGACGACGCAGAGATGGACGATTTCTACGGGTTCTGTGATAAGCGCACCGTCAGCATGTTCCGCAACCTGTTGCCGGCCGGCGGCGACAGTGGCTCGGTGATGCAAGCCGTACGCGAATACCGAAAGCGCTTCGTCCAACAGCAGAGCAAAATTCTCATCGCGAAGTTCGGATCCATTGACAAGGCCCCGTATGCCGAGGTCTCCGCGCTGGCGTCGCACGCCGCCGCCGTCAAGGAATCACTCCCCCGGGAGGCCTTAGACTATTGCCGCATCGCCGCCGAGATGAGCCAGCAAAGGGGGCTTTTCGGAAGAGCAGTCGAGTACTTCGAGCACGCTATCGGCGTATTCGCGACCGCGAAGGACGGAAGAATCCACAGCACGGATGAGGTGCGAATTCGGCTTGATTACGTCCGCAGCCTCCAGGACGCGCAGGACAAGTCGGACACGGTCGATCACAACCTCGAGCGACTTGGGGAACTGCTCTTGGATTGTCCGCAGACCGAACTTTCCCCCGAGAGAATCGAGGTCGCCCTATGCACGGCACTGCGGGCATACCGGGGCCGTCAGTTTGAGGATGCGACCAGGTACAGCCAGGCTGTCACGGAAAACACCGATGCGACCCCGGCCCAACGGGTGCGCGCCGCCTTCTACGCGGCGGCCTCGCTCGCTCCGGACGATCCGGAAAAGCGAAAGGAAGCCCACGAGAAAGTCATCGAGGACGCCGAAAAACTTCTGGCGAACCCACCGGAGTCCGAGACCGCCACTTCGATCGAAGCGGTGCTTTCCGAAGCCTGCAACAATCTTGGCTTCGTCCTGCTGAACAATCTTCGCCAGCACGAGGCCGCCAGGCCCTGGTTCGAAAAGGCACAAGAGATCAATCTTCGCCCAGCCCTCAACGACAAGAAGGGGGTCGCGATTTCGTTTGGAGGCCTGGGCGATTGCGCGAAGATGGAGGGGGACCGCGAAAAGGCACGGGGTTTCTACGGGCAGAATCTCGAAATATCACGAGAAACCGGAGACCTCCAGGGAATAGGGCGGATGACCAGCATGCTCGCCGGGCTCGATCTCGCC
>JAPYTP010000312.1 GCA_029941885.1 Myxococcota bacterium | reverse complement strand
AAGCTAATCAAAATTGTCCGGCTTGATTCCTAATATCACACGAGGAGATCATCGAGTTTCTCAAAGACCCGAAGATGTTTCAGCGTCGCGGTGGGCGCATCCCCAAGGGCTCCACAAAGGACTTGTTATTTGAATATCATAGATAGTAAGATGAATCATGGACAGGAATCGACAGGCATTTCTTGGCTCCCTATGCGCCGTCGGGCTAGGCCTGGGCTCGTGCCTAATGGCTCTCGAAGC
The DNA here is from genome assembly GCA_029941885.1 of Myxococcota bacterium. Lineage (GTDB taxonomy): Bacteria > Myxococcota_A > UBA9160 > UBA9160 > UBA4427 > UBA4427. The sequence goes on along the minus strand of JAPYTP010000312.1, from coordinate 4,622 downwards.
GGTCGCCAACCACCCGTCGCCGCTGCCGGACCTCGTATCCTCGGGGTCGTGGGATGTGAGTTTTAGCGACGCTAATCCCTATTCCTGTATGGCACCGATGGCGGGTTCGGATCTTAATTTTCTTCCGACCACTCAGGCGTTTACGATATTGAGGGCGATAACCGGGTCTGCTGTGGGAGTTCCAAGTTTCGATCCGGGGGGAAATCTCGAGGGCCTCGCTGACCAGGGCTTTGCGCCGCCGGATTTTGACGGCGCCGAGATCGAGGTAAACGTCTATGACTGTGTGAAGGGTGGCATCCACGATGATGCTCATTGCGATAACGGGCAGGCGCCGGCAGACAAGATCAAGCTCCCGGCTACGGTCTATTGCGGTTCGGCGGCGGATAATATTCTTCGCGTGATGGGCCACGAACTCTTTCATCACGTGCAATTTCGCTATATCGATTTCGACAACTGGACCGGATGGGGCAGAGTCGCCGTCGAGGGCGGCGCGCGTATGATGGAGGACCAAGTCTTCAACATTCTGGACGACGGTGTCGGCGTTCAGGGTTTCCTGAATCAAGCCAATTCCTATCTCAATAGCCCGGGCCAATATTTCTGGCAGTCCAGTTATGATGCGGCCCTTGGCTGGAAATATGCGGCAGAGCAATACGGTCTGGCGACGACCGAACCCGGGCGCGGCAGCGACTTTGTGCGCCGCTTCTGGGAGAGGGCCGGCACGAGGGCTGATGATCCCGACACTCCGAGTGTTCTACAGGACACGATCCGGGAATTCGCTCCGAATGAATCGCTCGAGTCCTGGTTCCGTGATTTTTCGATCGCCAATCTAGTGAAGCAATTCGATTCCACGAGCCTTCCCGACACCAGCAAATACAGCTATTTCGACGAGAGCGACGGCAACGGCACGAACTTCAATGACGTCTCGCTCGACGCCGTCGGGATTATTCCGGCGGGCGCGACCTTCGGTTCAATCGATATGAACCCCTGGGCGTCCTCCTATTACCGCATGATTGTCGGCGACTGCTCGATCGGTGACATCGTTGGATTCAGGGCCATCAATCGGGGTCCCTGGAAATTCCTCCCTTCCGGGGGCCACCTGACGAATTATGCGGTGATGAGCCTCGATACCAGCGCGGGAGTTGAGCGCGTCGAGCGACTCGTGCGCGGCGCCGGCGATGATTTCGGCGTGGCCTTCGTAGTCGGCGGGACGCTCGCCGTGGATCAACTAGCGGCGGTCGTGACTTCGACATCGAGCTTCGACACGATCGATTGGAGCTTCGATTGCGGCCCCGGCAGCCTCGATATCATCCTGCCCACGGCGAGTTATAAGGCCTATGTCGGGCCGGTCGGGCCGGAGCGACAGATCCTGTTGCTGAGCGTTCGGGTAACGGGCCCCGCCAGTCTGTCGCAGCCGAGCGTCAAAGGTCTTCACAGAGATGATTTCAGCGTCTACGTTGGATCCAATAACACTCCGTCGGACGCGGGCGTGGTATTGGCGATCGCGGAGATCGGCGATGCCTACTTCGTGACGGTCTGGCCCCCGGATAAAGCCGGCGTCGGAGTCTTCGATCTTCATGTGAATCTCGGTCCGACTCTTACGGCGATCGAAACGCAATCTGTCAGCTATGAGGAACTCCGTGTCGACGAGATCCTCGTCATCGACAGGTCGGGCAGTATGGATTCTGTCACTTCTGCCGAGGGCCGCACGAAACTCGAATCCGCGAAGAGCGCCGCAAAGATGTTAGTCGACCGGGCCAATGCGGCGGGCAAGCTCGGTGCGGTGGAATTCTCGGATAATGCCGCGCTTGTCGAGAGTCTCGGCGATGCCCTTCCCAATCAGCGTACGGCCATCAAGGACGCGATCGATCTGATCACGGCCGCCGGCTTTACCTCGATCGGCGACGGTCTCGATCTCGCAAGCGACCAATTCGCCGCCCTCGGCCATTCGGATCAGGCCGACTGGGTTCTGTTGTTGAGCGACGGTCAGGAAAATATGCCGCTTTTCTGGGCGGACGTGGAAGCACAGATCAAGGCGGCGGGTATTCACGTCGCCGCTTTCGCACTCGGCGAGGACGCAGATTTCAGGCTGATGGAAGAGATCGCCACGAAGACCCTCGGCGTCTTCGTGCCCCTCGACGATGATCCGATGCCATCGGATGGGGCTGCCAAGCCGGCTAGTGCCGTCAAGCCCGATGGAGCCTTCCAGCCTAATGGCGCCGTGTTCGCCAAGGCGCCGGGCTCAGTGCCGACCGCGCAGTCGAATGCCTTGGCCGATGCCTATCTCATTGCCAATGAAGTCGCCGAGGGAAATGAGCGTCTCTGGGACGTGGGCGGCGACCTGGCTGCCGGCGTCCCCGCCCTAGAGCAATTCGTGGTGGACGAGGGCGGGATTCGCGACGCGACCTTCGCCTTCCATTGGAGCAATCCGGCGGTCAGTGTCGCCGTCGTGGTGACCCGTCCGGACGCCACGGTCTTGTCGAATGCCCTGGCCGGAGTGGAGGTATACAGTGGCTCGAGCCACGTGGTCTTCCACCTGGACGCGCTGGCGCCAGGGACATGGAATGTTTCGCTGGTCGCCACGGGAGGCAGCGCGGAATATATAGGAGTGCTCTCGGGGCGCGATCTTCAGGCCGCGACGCTGCGCGTTCATCTCGGTAGCTACCATGATGATGCGACGGCCCAATCCCAAGGCATTCGAAATCTCTGGGGCCTGCCGCTGCCGATTCTGGCGGTTCTCAGCGACAAGAACGGCAGTATCGCGGGCGCGACGATCCGTGCCCTGATCCGTCATCCCGACGGCACGACCCTCGATCTTCCGCTCTACGATGATGGTCGCGTCGGTGACGGCGGGCCCGGTGATGGGGTCTACGGGAACCTCTATACGCGCACCACTTCGACCGGACTGACACCGAACTATGGGCCCGAGAGCGCGTACGCCGTTAGCGTCGTTGCGACGGGTACGAATAGCGCCGATCTGCCATTCACGCGGATTCGCAAGACCGCCTTCGTCGTCGGTGAAGTCGGCGATCCGATTCCGGACTCGGATTTCGATGGGATGCCCGACCGCTATGAGGCTCTGCATTTGTGTCTGGATCCCTTTCTGATTGGCGATGCCATCGAAGATGCCGACCTCGACGGGCTGAATAGCTTTGATGAGTGGGAAATCGGAACGAATCCATGTGATCCGGATAGCGATCACGGGGGCGAAACGGATGGCTCGGAGTGGGCGCGCGGCGCCAATTCCTTTGATCGTGGCGACGATGCGCTGCCCCAGCCCGTGGATCCGGAGGTGATCGATTGGGTGCTGGAGCATATTCCCTTCCCGGCCGGCGTCTCCCTGCAGCCGGGCGCGAATCTGATTCGCTACCCCGATCATCCCGCCTATCATCGAATCCGGCTCTGGCGGACTTCGAATCCCGCTGGTGGATTTGCAATTGTCGCCGACTTCGAATCCTCGCTCTTTAACGGCCTATATCCTGATAGCGGCCTGGTCAACGGAACGACCTATCATTACATGGTGCAGCCCGTCGATCTGATCGGGCGTGTCGGGGCGCCGAGTCTGATCTTCTCGGGAACACCAAAGACCGATCCCATTCCGCCCATCGGCGGTGTCCTGATTCAGAATGGTCAGGCCCAGGTGGACGTCGTGGCGGTGACGCTTAGCCTGACGGCTTCGAGCGATGTAGTTGACATGATGATCACTGATTCCCCCAGCTACGATGCCGCCGCCTGGCAGCCCTTCGCGCCGACCCTGGCCTGGAATCTACAACCCGATGCCTCGGGCAAGGCGCTGGTCCATGCCCGCTTCCGCGACGCTGCCGGAAATGAATCACCCAGCGTCTACAATGACGATATCGAGATCGCGCCCGCCGGCAGTATCGGGAGCATTTCAGGCGTCGTCTTGGCGGCCGGGCTCGGCGATATGTCGGGTGTGATGATTCGCATCGAAGATCGAATCGATCTGCCCCCGGCATTCAGCGCGGCCGATGGTAGTTGGACCTTTGCGGGGCTCGAGCCCGGCAGCTACTCCCTGGTCTTGACCTTCGGAGGCTATGAGCCGGCAACGATCTCCGCAGTACAGGTTGTGGCTGGCGTCGACGCGCCCGTTGGCAATATCGTACTCTCGGCGACGCCCGGGGTGCCCGTTCAGGATTGGGCCCTGGTGCTACTCGCGGTGATGCTGCTCGCGCTTGGCATCCATCGATTGCGCCGCGCGTCGCCCGAGTACTTTGCCTATCCACCCGAGCTCCGATAGGTAGAGTTTGAACATCGAAGTCTCTGCGCCGGGTCCGATTCCTGCGAGAGCCTGATCGCGGCTGCGCTCGATCGTCGCGCTATAGCAGAGTCGATCCATATACAGCTGTGAGAGTTCGTCCCGGAGCGCTCCATCCCCCAACGGACCCTCCGGCACCCCGAGAGATTCGCGCGAAGACACGCGCCAAAAAGTTCGCTGAGCGGCGTCGGCCGTATCTAGCTCGCGAAGTTCCGAGGACGTTCCGAATTCGATCAACCGAATACGAATGATCTGCAAATGGCCATGTAAGCCATTGAAAACACTAGATTTTACGGTGAGCCCGCGGGGACTCGAACCCCGGACCGTAGGATTAAAAGTCCTCTGCTCT
>JAPYTP010000311.1 GCA_029941885.1 Myxococcota bacterium | reverse complement strand
ATCTCCGAGTTCGACCACGCGAGTCGACTCACCGATCAAGGCATCGACGTCCTCCGGATCTCCCACCGCGACAATCTGGGTTCCTCGTAGCGCAACCGCTGTCGCGCCTGAGTTCGCCGAGTCGACGGTATGGATATGTTCGCCGAGCAACACGATGTCGGCAGGAGCACCGATCGGCATAGGCGACCCACCGGCACAACCGAGAAGCGAAAGGCTCACCAGCAGAGCGACGATCGGCTTCGTAGAGTTCGAATCCAAGGTTTCCTGCCTCAACATCGTCGGGTGTCCTCTCGCTGTTGGGATCGGCGGGCGAGCATAGCGGGCCTTCCGACGGGATCGGTTCGGGCAAGCAAACGACGCAGTCTCAATATTGAATGATCGGGGCCTGGCGAAGCCATTCGTCGTTCGACAGCATCCCGATCATCGCATGAGCACAGTCCGCGAAGCTGATCTTCGACATTCCGCTGAAACGGTCGAAGCCCAACCGATAGACCTCCTTGCGCGGCCCCTTTCCCATTTGCAGGGGCCTGACTCCGAGCCAGTCTACATCGTCGTTCTCGAGCAGGAAGGCGAGCTGATGAGTCTTGTCGCGATTGCGCAGCCCCATGAAGGTCTTTCCGAACAGAGCGACGAAGCGGGAGCCCAGAGTGATTCGATCCTCCGCGACGGGCGTGCTGCCCCCACCGCACCAGACGAATCGTCGAATCCCGTTCTTGCGCATCGCCGTGAAGATATGTCGCGTCGCAGTCGTGCAGAGGTCTTCGGGCGAATGTCTGTCGATTCCGATCGCGAAAAGGACCGCATCACAATCGGACGCGAGTGCGCGGGAAACGTCCTCCGCGTCGAGGCCGTTGCCCTCGTGGATGGTGACGCGAGCGCGCACTGCGGCGGAAAGCTTCGAAGGCGTCCGCACGAGCACGCTCACTTCATGCCCCGCATCGAGGGATTGCTCTACACATTCGCGCCCGAGGGCTCCCGTCGCACCGAAGATCACCAGTTTCATGGAGGTTTCCCCTCTCGGTCAGGTCGCAACCGGTTCGAGCATAGCCGTCGCCACCCTCGCCGGCGGCGAGATCACGAGTCCGAACGGCGTCGATCGCGGCGCTCGTCCGGATGGATCCTATCGGGCCCGATCGCGGACCTCGGACTGCGTTCGGGTGGCTACCGCGCCCGCGCTCACGGGCGATGCGACATCGACATCGTCCCGCGTACCAGGACGAGATACGAAGCAGCGCCCAACCCCGCCGAGCCGAAGGTCATGCACATGACCATGATCTGGTACCGCACGGCGACGAGCGGGTCGACCCCCGACAGGATCTGGCCCGTCATCATTCCGGGCAGGGAGACGATCCCGACCGCGAAGAGCGCGTTGATCTGGGGAATCAGAGCCGCCTCGAGTGCGATCTTCCGCGCCCTTTCGTACTCGACGCCCCTTTCCTGCTCCGCGGCGAACCGTTCCGCGGCGAGGCTCACGGTATTCATCGCATTCGCGAAGACCATGCCCGCCAGTGGGATGACGAAACGGGGTTCGAAGAAGCGGGGAAGATCGAGCACCAATTGGGTGATAATCGCGAGCATCACGAGACCGTTCGCGCCGAGCGCGGCCAGCGTCACGAGGTAGAGGCGGACGCCACGACCTGCGAGTGGTCGGAGCGCGATCCACGCTGCCGCGGCGATCATCAGGGCAACGACCCCGGCGATGACGAGGGGTCGATCCGTTTCGAACACATACGTGAGCACGTAGCCGATCGCGAGCAACTGGACGAGCATTCGGACGTTCGCGTTCAGAGCCTCGCGGGCGTTGAGCGACCAGCGCCACATCAGGACGATCAACACCACGCTGGGCGCGAAAGCGATCGCGAGGCTCGAGAGTTCTATCGACGGCAATGATTCGCTCATGGTCGCTCCCTGCCGACTATTGCGTACGGGGCGTACCCGCCCGGGGCTCCGTAGCACCGACGAGGCCGATCGCACGTACGATCATTCGAGTGTGCGGAATCTCTCCGGGGACGGAACCTTCGGCACCCGATCCTCGCTCTCAGGACGGTGTTTCCACCGAGAATTCTCCGGCGAGAGAGGCGTTCAGGATGACCCTGGTAGAGCTCCCGTTGGACCGGAGTCGTCAGTCCAACGCGGCGAATCGGTCCGACGTCGGGCCGATGCAGTCGACGATCGAAGCGAGCTTCTCCTCGTCGAATCCGTACCACTCGAGCGCATTGCGACCCAGGATATTCTCGAGATCGCCCTCGGGCAGTCCGCGAAGCGCCGCTTCCATCTTCGTTCCCGTCTTGGGCCAGCTGCCCTCGGGATGCGGATAGTCGCTGCCCCACATGATGTTCTTTATCCCGATCCGGTCACGATCCTCGGCCTCCGCGCGCGTCACCATCGAGCCGACGCGAACGTTCCGTCGGAAATAGTCCGACGGTTTCATCGTCAAGTGACTGATGTAGTCCCCGAGTTTCTGCTCGGTCGGGCTGTGCTCGAAGTGTCGATCGAGAATCGCCATGTGGTGCGGAACCCAATCGGCCATACCCTCCGTGATCGAGACCTTGAGTCGCGGAAACTGTTCGAAGACTCCGCCCCAGATCAGGAACGTCAGCGGTCGGGCCACGAACCAGAGCACCTCGGAAACGTAGATTCCCATGGCGCCCCGAGTCACGTCATCCCCTGGCTTCGGCGGCCAGACGCCGAAATAATCTTCCTGATCCGCCGGACCCGAGTGATAGTTCACGACCATTTCGAGATCTTCACAGACGGCCCAAAGGGGGTCGTAGCGTGGGTTGTGATAGGCCGGGAATTGCCCCCACTGGACGGGAATCATGATCGATCGCAGGCCCTGTTGTCGCGCCCATTTCACTTCTTTGATGGCCTCGTCGATATCCCAGAGCGCCGGTACCACGGCGACACCGCAGCGTCGTTCAGGCGCCATCTGACAGAATTCGGAGATCCAGCGATTATGCGCCCGGGCGCCCGCCCATTGGAGTTCCGGGTCGGCTCCCCTCGTCGAGAGGCCGATTCCCGCGCCGAAGGGCGGGGTATTCATCTCGGTAATGCCGTCGGGAAAGAGAATTTCGGCAGCGATGCCATCCTCGTCACAGACCTTCATCCGGGCGTCATGGTCCCAGGCCCCGGTCAATTCGTACTCGTGACCCTTGCGCCACTTCTGGTTGATCTCGTCGACGAGAAACATCTTCTCCGTTTCCTTCGTCTGCGCAATCTGGAGCTTCAGCGCCTCATCGAAGGCATCACGGTATTTCGCTTCGACATAGGGACGATACTCCCCAGGAAGCAGGCCGGCGTGGCCGTCGGAAGAGATGACGAGAAATCGCTTCATGATCTTGTTCCCCGCAGAGACTGTTTCCGGTTCACGCGATTCGACGATTGAGGTCAGACTTCGACCTTGTCGCGCATCTCTTCGATATTCGGGATATCCCCGACACCGTAGCCCGGCATGATCTGGTTGTAGCCCTGGTAGGGACCGATCAGATCGCGGGCACCTTCGCCGTAGTGCTGTATGTAGAGCGTGCGGCGACGGTTGCGACCGGTCGGTGGGGGGCCCGCATGCAGTCCACAGCCGAAGTGGACGGTGGCGTCTCCGGGTTCCGCAACGATCGGGACCAGCGGATAGCGCTCGGGTGTGATGTCGCTCGGGACATTGTGATAGGCCTTGCCCCAACTACCCGCCATCATGTGAAGCTGGGAACTCGACGCTCCGGCTGCATCGACTTGAAGTCCGACGAGGACACAAGGACAGGTCACATGGCACGCGCCGAATCCGCAATCGGAGTGGTAGGCGAGATTCGCGAATCCACTCGCGTCATCCTCGAGTCCCTCTTTCTTGACGACCGCCAGAATCCCCTCGATTCGATCCGGGACCGGAACGACATCCGCCTTCGAGAGCGCAACTAGCTCACGGGTTCTCGGGTGATCGTAGAGGCCCGCGATCACCTGTGACTTGTCGGAGAGATAGGTCAGGCGATACGGGAACCGATCGCCCTTCGCGTCCGAGGCCCACCACGAATAGAGATCGCCTTCGACGGCTGTCGCGATCACGCGGTCGATTTCGCGACCGATCTCGGCCACGAAGGATGGCGCGTACGCGTCCTTTACCACGAGAAACCCGGTCAGTCGAAGAAAATGGGACATCTCTTCAGGATCATCGTCGACTCGAAATTTCTGGCTCAGATCGAGTGGTTTCCCTTCGCGGTCGTTGAATTCGATCGATGCGGGATCGTAGATCGGCCGACCCGAGTACATGCAGCGGATCGCGGGCTCCCAGTCGTCCCAGGTATCGAAGTCTCCGCGGATGAATCTGACAGCGTTGCTATAGAGCAGCCCAAAGCGGGTTCGGTACTCGTAGAGATAGTCGATCCAGGATTCGTGATCGACGATTTCGAGGATCGTTCGCGCGTCTTCCGCAACCCCGACTTCGACGAGTACCCGTCCGCCGCTACAGCGGTAGGAATAGAAACGCCCGTCCGGCAGTCCGATCGAAATCGGCTGCTTTCCAAGAACGTCCCAGGCCACCTTGGCGTTGGTGCCCTCGGCCAGGCGTCTGGGCAACTCCGTCTGATGGAATTCGTCGAAATCGACCCACGGCAATCCCACCCCGCGGTAGGTTCCGAAAGTGGTATCTCGCCCGATCTCACTCGCGTGTTCCGATATAGTCATCGCCTTCGATTCTCCTTCGCTTTCTGTCAGCGGGCTCCGCGCACGAGCCGACCCGGACGAGCCCCGGTATCCATCCCCTTTTCGCGGGTGATCTCTCCGGAAACGATCGTGTAGTCATAACCCTCGGCCTTCTGAAGCAGGCGTCGGCCCCCCGCCGGAAGATCGTGGACCAGCTTGACCGAACGCAGCTCGAGGT
>JAPYTP010000310.1 GCA_029941885.1 Myxococcota bacterium | reverse complement strand
TTTCAGAGCCTTCAATGTGTCATAGGAGAATCCCAGACGAGCCAACACGCCGGCGGCAAAGTTTTCGGTCACGGCGTCGGAGATCTCGACGAGGGCTGCGAAGAGTTCGCGCCCGCGCTCGCTTCTCAGGTTCAAGGTGACGCCCAGCTTCTCGACGTTATGGTTGTTAAAGCCCGCTCCGAGATCGATGCCCCGGCGCTCATCGACGAAGGGCTCCAGTCCACGCAGCAGGTCCCAGCGCCCCTGACGCACCGGGTCCTCGATGCGAATGACCTGTGCACCCAACGCTGCGAGCACCCGAGTCGCTCCGGCGCCAGCGAGCTGCCCGGTGAGGTCGCAGATGCGGATCCCCGCCAGCGCCCGTGCGCCGGTCCGAAACTCTCGTACTCGCTGACTCACGCTGACACCTGCCGCAGACCTCGGCCTCCCTAGTTGGTGGTGAACTGTAACCCGTCAGCAGGATTCGGACTCCGGACCCTCCTAAGCTAAGAGATACATCCTGGGGTCCATGACCCCAAGGAGCGTGCCGAGATGGCGAATCCAAAGAAACGATCAAGCGGAGCCGCCCTGCGAGAGATCCGCCGCAGGGTCCCTGGCACGCGAGACATGATTCGTGCCGGCTAAGAAATTTCGAACTCGGAGCGAGTGGAAACCTCTCACGGTGCTGAACGTCGGTGGCGGCCTATTTTGCAGGCGCTGCGCCCGGAGCGCTGAACGTCCTCGATATTTCTGAGGCCAGGACTTCCGCGACGATATGGTGGCCCGCTCTGTCGAAATGCGTGTAGTCGCCCAGTACGAATACTTCTTCGCCCGCCGCCAAGGCCGCTCGGAGTGAGCGGTCGATCTTAACAAAGGGGATTCTCAGCTCTGCGCAGATCCACGCCGCCCTTTCTATCGGATCGATCGTGAACCGTTCGGTCGGAACGGATTTGAGGTTGTCCGTCCAGCGGTCCGAGAGTGCGAAGCGCGGCGGCGCATAGGTCACCACCAGGGGAATGTCGAGATCCAGAGCAACACGCTGGATCGATTCGAGCTGTTGCCTCACGATGGACCATGCTGCTTGCGCCGTTTCTTCTGGCAGCGTGTTCTGTTGGATGCCGTGAGCGAGCATGACTCCGTAGGGTGCGTCGGGGTCGACGAGATGGTCACTCATCCCGATCGCCAGTCGAAAATAATCCATACCGAACGTCAGGATTCCGGGTACAGCGAAGAAATGTGGAAAGCGCCTGACAAACGAGCTGATTCGATCAGGGGCCGGGCCGCGCGGTTCGAGCAGGGGAAGCGGAGTCATGCCGTCGCGAATCCATGCCAGGGACACCATGTTTCCGGTGAGCATCAAAACGGCGGCGTCCGGTTCGTGGCGTTTTCCGAAGCGGCTCAATAGTTCTGCGAGCTGCCACACGTCCGCCGATGGTCCCGACAAATTGATCGTGTCCACGCTAAGTGAGTTTTTGACGGTCAGCTGCTCTGCAAGAACCATCGGCCAGGTTGATTCGAAGGGGACTCCCGTACCGAATGAGACGGAATCACCCAGGGCGAGTACCCGATACTGGCCTGGCGCCTTGGCGGGCTCGATGCGCGGACCGCGATAGCCGTCCTGATTGAGGGAGATGGGGTACCCGGCAGTCGTTGTTTCATCGTAGATTCGATTGACCAGACGCGGCTCGGCGATCCGCCCTACCAGATCGGCGCCGATCAGTATCGAAACGAACAGAATGAGTGATCGGGTTAGGTTACGCTTAGCCCACATCGCCCCGTTCCCGAGGCCGCGAAGTCCGAGCCAGAGATCGTTCGAGATGGGGCCGGCTACAATCGGCTGATGCGCGATATCCACTTCTTCATAGATCGCCTCGGGGTCGACCTCCGGGAGCGCGATTTCGACGTCGCCCGTCTCCTCACTGCTCATAAGATTGCGTGTCCTCAGAATTGAAAGTAGATGAACTCAGGGTTGCTGACGCCCCGAAAGGCCATCACGAACACCGTCGATGCGAGAAGGACGAGCCAGAAGGTCGCCTTCGGCGATCGCTGAAAGAACGACATGAACCTATCCCGACCGCTGTTGATCTCGACAGCGATCAGCAGGGCGATTATGAAGACTGGCTGCCAGATCGAGAACGTCAGGCCTGGCGAAAAGGTCGCGATCCTCTGAATGACTTCGAATGCTTGATCGACATTGGCTGAGCGAAAGAAAATCCAGGAGAAGCACACGAGATGAAAGGTGATGAACCATCGTATGGCGAAGCGGTATCTCTCAGAGGGCGGCTCTTCCGAGATCGACAGCACCCGTTCGAGTGACATTAGGGCGCCCTGGAGGCCTCCCCAGACGACCCAATTCCAGCCAGCACCGTGCCAGAGTCCTCCGAGTAACATCGTGATCATGAGATTCGCCTGGGTTCTGCTCGGACCGCGCCGCGAGCCGCCCAGCGGAATGTAGAGATAATCACGGAGCCATGTGCTCAACGATATGTGCCAGCGCCGCCAGAATTCGCGAATCGAGCACGACAAATAGGGCTGCCTGAAATTCGGGGGAAGTTGGATTCCGAGAACCAGGGCCGAGCCGATCGCGATATCGCTGTAACCGGAAAAGTCGCAGTATATCTGGATCGCAAAGGCGTAGGTCGCGCTGAGCAGGGCGAGGCCTGACATCGCGCTGGGGTCTGCGTACGCCTCGTTGACGATCGGGCCCATGGCATCCGCAATGAACACCTTCTTGGCCATGCCCCAGGCGATGAGCGCGATGCCGGATCGAATCAGCAGCCAGTCCGGTGGTCTTTCGCGGCGGAGCTGCGGGATCAGGGTGTCCGCGCGGATGATCGGACCCGCGACGAGCTGGGGAAAGAAGCTGACGTATAGAGCGACGTCCAGAATGCTCTTTCGCGCGCGCATATGGCCGCGATAGACATCGATCGTGTAGCTCATCGTCTGAAATGTGTAGAAGCTGATTCCGAGCGGCAGGATTAGGTTGAGCTCGGGCCAGGGCCGCGCGCCGAATAGCGCAAAAGAGGAGTTGCTAAAAAAGTCGGCGTACTTGAAGAGCGAAAGGACACCGAGATTTCCGAATATGGATGCCAGTAGCGCAAGTCGCCGGCGTCGGTCGTTCTCCGAGGAATCGATGACGCGGGCGACCGTGTAGTCAAGGGTCGTCGAGAGAATGAGCAGGCCGCAGAAAGGGATCGACCACCAGCCATAAAATACATAGCTCGCAACGAGCAGCAGGTACCTGCGTCGATAGAGAGGAAGAATGAAATAGAGGGATGCAACGAGGGGGAGGAATATGAGGTAGATCAAGGAGTTGAATAGCATTGGCTGGTTCGACCCCCGGGACCGCGCATCCGTCCGCACGTACCCAAAGTATTCCGGTCGACTAGAGGATCACATCTCCCGGTGTTCTGCAATGTGTGTTGCTGACCGTCGCGATTCCTTCGCTATTGGGGGTTGGCTCATAGAGCATGATCGCATTGTCGGATTTCTGAGGAATCAGCTCTCGGCCATCGAGTAGGCTCTCGAAAGGATTGTAGCCCGATGCCCGAAGAGTGATTTCGAACAGCGCGAAGCAGAAGAAAAAGGAACTCGAAACTCGGAGGACGACGAAGAGGCGTTTCCACATTGGCAGTGGCCTAGAGTTGTGGGACTGAGCACCATATCATGGATCGGATCCTGAATGGTTCCCCGGAACGAGTGAGTATGCCTCCATCCGAGGCTTGGTTGTCACACCGTCTAGTATCGGTGGTGCGGAAAACGCTGCTTGTTTTGCCTATCCGCGATCGCTTGGGGTTCGCCCACCTGGGAATCGGCGGTGATCAGCACGTCGCGGTGGGTCGAGTCGGGGTCCGGCATGGGGTTCCTCGGGTGGGGCGAAAACGGGAAGCGATTGCTGGCTTAGTTCTCAGCGCTCGGGTCAGCGATTTTACTCTTTAGGGATCTCAAAGCCAGATCGGTTGCGGCGGCTACTGAATAGTCGCCATAACTATTTGATATTCAAAAGCTTTTGCATCTTCCGTTCACGGAGCGGTCCCCACTCACACCCAACACTGCCCGTCGTCAACCAACGGATTCGCGACGTTGGTTCGTGAATCGCGGACCTCAAATCGCCAAAGCCTTCATCTCGCCTACGCCTGGGCCCAACTCCCGAGTGATCCACGTCGATCTAGCTCCCGCCCCCTTTAGAGGATCGCCCAAGATGAGCCATCGTGTTGACCGCGCTCTTGAGCGGATGAGTGGCGCAGTCATCATATCCGAAGCATCGATCTTCACCGGCGCGTTTCTGATCTTCCTCGTCCAGCCTGTGATATTAGGCATCAAGTCCTGCCCGGGGCGCCACTAACTCCTTGAGATTCAACGTGTTCTATTCAACCGCGTTTCTAGTTCCGTCCAGGATGCGCGACGAAGCCACCTTATACGCAACCTTCAAGCTTTCGCAGACGCTCCGAATCTGATTTTTGAGTTCGGACTTTCCGCTCTCGCGAGGAGAGGGCGTCTTGGCTTGGCGGCAAGTCCTCAAAGTGTGCGTCATGCAGTAGTGGAGGACCGGCAGGGGAAACTCAGCGCAACTCTCAAGGTTGCCATGAAGGTTGCAGACTCGGCGACATTATGAAATTCGAGCTAGTCGAGCATCTGAGGGCGTTAAGGGCGTATTGACCCACTGCTTAAGCAGTTGTCGCCTGACAATTGGTCGATTCTCCCGGGCACGGCTGCTTGTCGGCCGACCTCGCCAGGCGTAATAGCCGGATCTCGAGACAGCCAGGCAGAGACATAGCAGTCGGACCGGGTAGCGAGCCTTCTCTGCGTCGATGAAGTAAAATCTCACTTGCTCTCCTTCGCGAAGAAGGCCGTGGTAGATTCAATCGGTGAACGCAACATCATCAAGTTACTGGCAACTGAAGG
>JAPYTP010000309.1 GCA_029941885.1 Myxococcota bacterium | reverse complement strand
GATTTGATCAATCATCACAAAAATCAACAAATAAGCCAAGACACATAAAAACCACACCGACACCACGCCACCTAGAGTCCCGGCTTCCCCCGCGGCTTCCGAAGCGCCCGCGCCGGTCGCGGCCGGAATTGCGGCGACTCCGGTCGCCCGTCGCGTCGCCGAAGAGGCCTCGATTGATCTTCGCGAGGTCGAGGGGACCGGGAGCGCGGGCCGCGTGACGAAGGAAGATGTCTTGCGTCATCGGACGGAGGGCGATGCGCCCGCCACGACACCGGATGCGCAGCTCGCCCCGGTACAAGCGCCACCCCCGAATTCGCCGAAGCGGGAGACGGCGCAGCCCGCGCGTGCGGCGGCTCGACCCGCTCCCTCGTTCGGTTACGAACTCCAACCGGGCGATCACGTGATTCCGATGACGCCCATGCGGAGGATCATTTCCGACCACATGGTCTATTCGAAGCGCACGAGCCCCCACGTCGGGACCGTCGCCGAAGTCGACCTCTCGCGGGTGGTCAAGCTCCGGAATCAGCACAAGAAGTCATTTCAGGACACCCATGGCCTGACTTTGACGTTCCTTCCCTTCATCGTCCACGCGACCGTACGCGCGCTTCGCGAATTTCCCGCACTGAACGCTTCGGTCGTCGAGGACGCCATCGTCGAGAAACAGGGAATCCACGTCGGGGTCGCGACGGAGACCGAGAAGGGACTCGTCGTTCCAGTGGTGCGGGACGCGGACCGTCTCTCGCTCGCGGGCACGGCGATGGCGATCGACGATCTCTCGACTCGAGCGCGCAGCAAGAAATTGTCCGCAGATGATCTTCGGGGAGGGACGTTCACGGTCTCGAATCCAGGCCGCCAGGGCAATCTCTATGGCTTTGCGATCATCAATCAGCCGCAGGTGGGGATTCTTCGAATGGGCGAAATCGCCAAGCGTCCGGTCGTGCGAACCCTGGAGGGTGAGGACGCCATGGTGATTCGAACGATGATGTACATCGCGCTCTCGTACGATCATCGTGCGGTCGATGGGGCGCCGGCCAACGGCTTCCTCTATCGAATTCGCGAACTCCTCGAGGCAGGAGAATTCGATCTCTGAGTCGGGTGCCGGTGATCTCGGCCGAGGGCGGAGATGATCGGAGGGTCGGAGGCGACATGGAAGCGTCATCCCCGTTGCCGGCACCATCACTCGGTCTGACCGTCGAGTGGCTGGGCGAGGTCCGCTACGGCGACGCCCTCGAAATGCAACAATCCGCCGTTGCCGATCGCCTCGCGGGCCAGACGGGAGATCGGCTGCTCCTGCTCGAGCATCCGGCGGTCGTGACCCTCGGTCGGAGCACGGATCCCAAGAACCTCCGCGAGCATCCAGATCGGTTGCGGGAACTCGGGATCGACGTCTTCGAGGTCGGCCGCGGGGGCGATGTCACGTATCACGCGCCGGGTCAGCTGGTCGGATATCCGATTCTCGATCTGGACGCATGCAATCGT
Source organism: Myxococcota bacterium (assembly GCA_029941885.1). Taxonomy (GTDB): domain Bacteria; phylum Myxococcota_A; class UBA9160; order UBA9160; family UBA4427; genus UBA4427. The sequence continues at coordinate 3,443 of JAPYTP010000309.1, read as the reverse complement.
CGCGACGTACATGATCATCTGAGGCGTCTCGAGGCCGGCCTCATCGACGCCCTCGAGGAGATCGGGATTCCGGTCGGGCGAGTGGAGGGCTGGACCGGGGTTTTCGTCGATCGCGCGCGCAGTTGTGTGCCGGGGGGGGGCGAACGCAAGATCGCTTCCATCGGGGTCGGCATTCGACGCTGGGTGACGTTTCATGGTTTCGCGCTGAACGTGACCCTCGATCTCGCCGGCTTCGACGCGATCGTGCCCTGCGGACTTCGCGGGGTGGAGATGACCTCGATCGCGCGGGAACTCGAACGGGCAGGGCGGGGCGGGGAGTTCGATTCCGAGTGGCTCGATCGCAGGGCCCGCGTGCTGGTGGCTCGCGCGATGCAGGCCCGCCTCGGGTCGGGATCCGGCTCGAGGCCTGAGACGGTCGCTCTGGGCTGAGCACTCCTCTATCGTCCGACCGATGCCTGCACGGGTGGTCGTCGTAAAGCGAGCTCGAAGACGCTCCTTCGCGTTGCTCTGGGCGGCTCCCGCCTGGATCGGCTCGGTGTGGGCGGCACTCCGGGGTGCGATTCCGGCTCCATCGGGAGTCCCGGCCGGGGATTTTCCCGGCGATTCGGGCGTTCCCGCGCTGCGATTCTCCTCGGACGGCGCCCACCTCTGCTCGGGATGTGATCTCTGCGTGCAGATCTGTCCGAGCCGGGCCCTCCGCCTCGAAATCTTACCGGGTGAGTCCCGGCCGGAGGTGACCCTTTTCGAACTCGAGGTCGGCGGCTGTATCGGATGCGGACGCTGCGTCGAGGATTGCCCGGAAGTGGCCCTCTGCATGCGCGGCACCCCCGCCGTTGCGATTGCCGGGCGGTCGGGGCGTCCCGAATCCGTGGACCTGCTCGACCGACGAGGGGCCGGCGCATGAGTGGCCTCGATCCGTACTCGTTGCGATCACGACATCGCGACCTCGGGATCGAAGTCGCGGAGCAGAGCGGCCCCGAGATGCGCGTCACGGTTTCTGTGACCCACGCGTGGACGCTCCTGTCCCGACTGCGAGACGAGGAGGAGTTCGCGATGAAACGCCTCGTCGATCTCACTGCAATCGATCGAGGCGACGAGGCACAGCGCTTCGAAGTCGTCTATCGCCTCCATTCGATCGAACGCGAAGCGAGCATCCGGGTTCATGTGCAGATCGATCGAGAAGGGGCGGAGCCCGGATCCGTGCCGACCGTCGACTCCGTGACATCGCTGTGGCCGGTCGCGAACTGGCTCGAGCGAGAGGTCTTCGACCTCTTCGGGATCCACTTCAAGGGTCATCCCGACCTGCGTCGACTCCTCCTCGACGAGGGGTTCGAGGGATCTCCCTTGCGAAAGGATCATCCTCTTCGGCTCGCACGTCCGCTTCCGAAGGAGGGCGATGGATGACGACTGACACGGAAAAGGTTTCCGCAGAATCGCTCTCCGATTCGCTGGGCTTTCCAGAGACGCTGGTCGAAGTCGGGTTGACCCATCCGGGAGTGCGTCACGCCATGACCGCAGTCGGAGGGACTACGAGCTTTTTGGTCCAGCTCGATGACGACCGCATCACGGATCTCGAGGTAGAGGTGGGTCTGGGGCATCGGGGCTTCGAGAAGGAAGTCGAGTCGACGACCTTCGATCGCGCATCGCCCTACGTGGCCCGGCTCGGATACGCGGGCGGCGTGCTCGCGGAGACCGCCTACTACCTCGCGCTAGAGACGCTCGTTGGTGCGAAGCTGCCGGATCGGGCGATCTGGCTCCGCATGCTCGTCGGTGAAATCGCCCGGGTCAGCGATCATTTCGGTCGGCTCGCTGCCGTCATGTCAGCGATCGGCCTGCGCGACGCCGAGTTGACCGCACAGCGTGCGGAGCTCGTGGCTGCGCGACTCCTGGCCTCGGCAGCGGGACGGGGTCCGCTCGGCGGGTGGCTTCGGATCGGTGGTGTCGCCTCCGCGCTGCCGGAGGATTTTCCCGAGCAATGGGTCGCGAGTGAGCACAGGCTGCGCGAATCGATCGCGCATTTCGAATCGATCGCGATCGCCAACCCTACGCTTCAACGTCGGTTGCGCGATGTTGCACCGATGTCGGTGGACGATTGCCTGGCGTGGGGCGTGACGGGCCCCGCTCTCCGGGCTGCGGGTTCGCCCATGGATATCCGCCGCGATCGCCCCTATCTCGCCTATTCCGCCCTCGACTTCGACGTGCCGATCGGAGAGACCGGAGATGATTTCGATCGGATCCTCGTGGTACTCGAAGAGGTGCGCCAAAGCCTCGGGATGGTCGAACAGTGTCACAAGTTATTGGTGAGCCTCGGGCCGGGCGACATCATTGAATCGAGGGACCATTCGGTCGACCCGGCGGAGGGGGCCGAGTCCAATGTGCCAGCGGGGGAGGCGGTCGCGACCGTGGAGTCGTCGACCGGTGAACTCGCCTTTTTCATCGTTTCCGACGGGTCGGAGCTGCCGCGCCGCATTCGCTGTCGCCCGCCCAGCCTCTTTCACGCCCAGGCGATGCCGGCGATGCTTCGCGGCGCGCGTCTGGACGACCTGTTGCCGACCGCGGCGCTCCTGCATCTCGTGTCCGGGGAGTGCGACCGGTGAGCGCGGATCCGTCGGCGAGTCCACCTCCGCTTCAGCCCTTCGGTCTCCTGCTCCACCACGACGGGCGCTTCAGCCACGAGGGCGAGCCCATCCGGAACCGCAGGCTGCGTGAACACTTCGATCGCTCCGTGGGCTATCTGCCGGAGGAGAAGAAATTCATCGTTCGTCTGCGACATTTTCGCGGCGAGGTGGAAGTCGAGGAGGCGGGGTTCTTCGTTCGGGAGATCGGTCTGGCCCGGGGCGAGATCTCGCTGTCCGACGGAACCGTCGAGCCCCTCGAGGTCAGGACATTGGGCATCTCGCCCATCGACGGTGCACTGCTCTGCCGGGTCAAGAGGGCGCTCGTTCCAGAGGGATTGCTGGCGCGCTTCAGCCACTCGGCGCAGGCGGACCTGCTTCAAGCGGTCGAGTGCGACGCCGATGCATGCTTCATCGTGATCAGCGGAATCAGGATTCCGTTTCCGGATCTCGATGACTCGCCCGGCATCGGGGGTGACGCCCTCGATTGACTCGGACGGGCGGCGTTGGTACATCCTGTGGGCCACGCGTTCCCGTCCGGGAACAAAGGATCTGCGCCACACGCGATCCGATGAGGCGGCGTAGCCAAGTGGTAAGGCACGGGCCTGCAAAGCCCTGATCCCCGGTTCGAATCCGGGCGCCGCCTCCAGGATATCAATTATTTCAGAGAGTTGGATCGAACCCTCGCATTAATGAGGATGGCTTGCGAGCCTTCGAGCGATCTCGCTGCCAGATATTCCCGCCGTCAGCGTCGGTCCGTCAATTTCGTCTGGGACCGACGAAGTTCTCCGAGTTCCTTCCCGAGTCGCTCGGCCATCTCGGATACGA
>JAPYTP010000308.1 GCA_029941885.1 Myxococcota bacterium | reverse complement strand
ACACCTTAAACCTTGAGAGCGCGGGTGTAGGTGATTCAAAGTGCGGCTCGGACCAGATGCGGCTGGTTACTCCTCTGGGCGGGCCTGCAATTCTGAGATGGCGCGCGAACTCTCGCGCACATACCCCAGCAAGGCGACTGCAACACTGAGCGCGGCGATATCGCTGAAGGTGAACTCCTCCTCCAGCCCCTCCAGCCCAAATAGTATTCCAAGGGTCTTGATGACTATCATCGCGACGGCAACCCAGCATGGGATCAAAACGCTGTAGCGGACCTGCAGGCTTGCAGAAACTTTCTCACTGGGAATTGTCATGGTGCGTCGATCTAAGCGTCTTCAAGAGCAGAAGGACACCACGGGATTGAATCTGTACACTCGACTCGTGACACAGGCGAGCTACACGCACATGGTCGCCGAGGCTCTCAAGGTCTTCGGCTTGGATGAACACGCCCTTGTCCGCCCCCTCGACGGTGGAACAGCGAATGTCTCCTTCGTCGTCGACGGTAAAGAGCGACTGATCATCACCTTCTGTGTCGAACCGACACTAGATCGAGTCGAACGGCTGGCGGGAATTCTCGAACATCTGCGGGAGCACGGGTTCGCGTCCAATCGGCTGCTGCGGAGTCCCCAGGGGAACCTGGTGCACGTGATTGACGGCGTGCCGACCATCGTCAAAACCTTCCTCGAGGGCGAGGTGCTGTGTGCGGTAGACGAGGCTCGCGCGCTGGGTATTGGAGGCGTGCTCGCGCGACTTCACAAGCTTCCGATTCCTTCCGGTTTCGCAGCGGACCACGATATGAATCGCGAGACCATGGCCAGTATTGGTGAGGCAGCCAAAGACCTGAGCTTCTCCGGTTGGCTCGCTGCAGCCCTCGAGCAGATCCCGCCGGACTGGATGGATCTTCCCGTGGGCCTCGTTCACGGCGATCTATTCCCTGACAATCTGATCGAGGTCCAGGGTGGAGCTCTCGTCCCGATCGATTTTGAGGAGGTCTGCCTGTACCCCCTGGTGTTTGACATCGGCATGGCTCTCGCCGGATTGGCGAACGTCGGTTGCCTCTCCCGAGGGACCACGGCTGCGCTCCTCGCTGGCTACCGTGCTGACCGGAAACTGAATGCTTCAGAATGCTCGGCCGTGCCGACGATGGTCGAGTTCGCCGCAATGGCAACCGCCTGCTGGCGCTTCGATCTAGCGCAGCGCGATGGTCCGATTCCCGGCGAACTTCGGAACTGGCGCGACGCGCAAGCAACGCACGCACTGAGCCTGGAGTGGCGGCGCAAGGGCGTCTGGTCGGCTCTCCTGGGTGCGTGATGCGAATCTCCGCATGACCTTGCGTGGACTTCAGACGGGGCGGCATGGCACTCTGGGGCTGCTATGAAGCTCCCGCTGCCCCCCTTCCTGCCTGAGCTTCGATTGGCGAAGTACGAGAAGCTTCCGCACCTGTTCTACGCCTCATCCGCGGAGCCCTATGCCCTGCGCGAGCTCGAATCCCTCCAGGATGATGAGGTCTGCGAACAACTGGATCGACTCGAACTCGGCTACGCACCCACGGGCGGGCACCCCATGCTGCTCGCTGAGATCGCAAGCCACTACGGAGCCCCGATCGCGGCGGAGAACGTGCAGACCTTTCCCGGTGCCCAGACCGGTATCTTCAGCACGCTCTCCAGCCTGCTCGACAGGGACGACCACGCTGTCGTGGTTAGCCCCTGCTATCCCTCTCTCGAGAACCTTCCGGCGGCCATCTGCGAGGCGACGCGCGTGCAGCTGCGCTACGAGCGTCAGTGGGAGATCGATCTGGACGAGATCAAGGCTGCGTTCCGTGCGAACACCAAGGTCCTCATCCTGAACTCACCCAACGCCCCAACCGGCAGCTTGATCAGTGCCGAGACCCAAGAGCAGCTCGTCGAGTTCGCCCGGGAGCGGGGAGTCTGGATCTTCTCGGACGAAGTCTATCGGATGCTCGAACTCGACAGCGCGCATCGCCTGCCTCCGATCGCCACGATCTATGAGAAGGGCATCAGCCTGGGCGTCATGTCCAAACCCTTCGGGCTAGGGGGACTCCAGATTGGGTGGATCGCTTGCCAGAACCGCGAGATCCTCGAGGCCACAGCCCAGCTCAAAAACTACATGGCTGTCTGCAACTCCGCTGTGGCTGAGTTCCACGCGGTGACAGCCTTGCGGAACAAGGCAGCGATCATCTCGAGCCGGCGCCAAATCTGCTTGTCCAACATGGCCCTGTTGGATGACTTCTTCGAGAAGTACGCGGACCTCTTCGAATGGGTCCGGCCCAAGAGTGGTTGTGTCGGCTTCCCGAAGCTCAAGTCGAAGCTCTCGGTGGAGGAGTTCGCGCAGCAACTGGCCGACGGCCCTGGAATTCTGGTCATGCCCGCGAGCGTGTTCGATTTCCCGGGCAACTTCTTCCGCATCGGATTCGGCCGCAGCACGATGCCACGGTCTCTGGAGCGATTCACCGAGTGGGTAGACACCCACCGACACTCACTTTGATCCCATGAAGTTACTCTCGCTCAAGGACATTCAGGAAGCTCTGGACCTGGCACGGCCCGCTTGCCTGCAGCGTGTCATCGCCGCACAGGAGCTTGGCTTCGTAGAGTTCAGCAAGGCGCGTGTGGTCGTCCCCGAAGTGTTCTACATGCCCTTCGACGACACACGTCCCGGAGGCCTGCACGTGAAGGGGGCGCGAATGCAGCAAGGCGAGGTCTACGTGATCAAGCTCGCTGGCGGCTGCAGCGACAACCAGGTCCGGTACGGGGTCTCGACCTCCCAGGGATTGATGATCGTCGGCAGTGCCCTGACCGGCCAGCCGCTGATCCTGCTGCAGGACGAGGGCTACCTGACCGATCTCCGTACGGCACTCGCAGGACACATCGCCGCCAAGTACCTCGCTCCGCGGGAGATCACCGGAATCGGAATCCTGGGTAGCGGTGGGCAGGCTCGGCTCCAGGCTCACTATCTGCTTTCGCTCACAGCGTGCCGATCGCTCTATCTCTGGGGAAGAACGCCAGAGCATGTTCAGGACTGCGCAGAGGACCTCGAGCAGGATGGCTTCAGCGTCCAGATCATGTCGTCTCCGGCGGAGGTCGCGCAGCACGCCAACCTCATCGTCACCACGACCGCATCCAACACGCCGCTCTTGGAGGCCAAGCATCTCCGCCCGGGGACTCACGTCACCGCCATGGGAGCCGACGCGCCAGGCAAACAGGAGCTAGCTGCCGACGTCTTCGGCCTGGCAGCACGTCGCGTGGTCGATTCGAGGTCTCAGTGCGTCCACCACGGGGACAGTCACTTCGCCGTGGAGCAGGGTTTCATCTCTGAGCAGGACCTGGTCGAGCTCGGGCAAGTGATCGCCGACGAGGGCCTGCAGCGATCCGATCAAGCGGCCATCACCGTCGCGGACCTGACGGGCGTGGGCGTGCAAGACCTACAGATCGCAGCAGCCGCAGCTTCGGCTTTCTTGTCAGCCTCGGAGACGGCTTAGAGCTCAGACGAAGATCGAGCTCAGGGAAGATCGAACGCATCCAATAGGGTCGGAACGCAACATGACGAATAGGGAACCGTGGTCCAAGAGGCATAAGCAGGTCAGCCGAGGTGCGCGCTTCAGTCTGTCCAACTCCTTTGCGCAGCCACTCGATAGCAAGCAGCTAATCGAGCTAGCTCGGGCGCGAGGCGATCATGCCCTCGTCGAGATGTTCCACGAGCACTCCCTCGAGTACACCCCCATGGGGGGCAGCCTGGATCTGCGCAGCCAGATCGCTGAGTGCTATGGAGCTCACATTACCGCCGACAACATCATCGTCTTTGCAGGCGCACAAGTGGCGCTGCAGACTGTCGCGAGAGCCCTTCTTGACGAGAGCAGTCACTCGATAGTCTTCTCGCCGGGCTACCAGTCGCTCCAAGATGCACCCAGAGGTGAGGGTGGTCAGATGACGACGATTCATCTTCGGCCGGAAGACGGTTGGCAGATCGACCTGACGCTTGTGGAGGCAGCGCTTCGTCCCGAGACCAAGTACCTCGTGATCAATGAGCCCTACAACCCCGCGGGCACGTTGATGAGTGCGGAGCTGCAGGAGCAGCTCGTGGATCTCGCTGAGAGGAACGATCTCTACGTCCTGTCCGATGAGGTGTATCGCTTGCTCGAGCACGACTCGTTGGACCGTCTCCCTGCCATGGCAGATGTCTACACCAAGGGGTTGAGCCTGGCCACGCTCTCAAAGCCCTGGGGGGGGTGCGGAATCACCATCGGTTGGTTGGCGCTCCAGGACATGGAGCTCAGGCAGAAGCTCATCGATGTTCAATACTTCGGAACCGCTTGCCCCAGTCGTGCGAGCGAGATTCAGGCGCTGATGGTCCTGCGCTCCAGCGACGAAATCCTCAGCCGAAACTTGGTGATCATCAGGCGCAACCTCGCCTTGCTCGACCAGTTCTTCGAGGCCCACGAAGACCTGTTCGAGTGGGTGCGGCCCAAGGCCGGTGCGATCGCCTTCGTGCGCTTCAAGGGACCGCTCTCGTCGGAAGAGCTCGGGGTAGAGTTGGCGCGCGTCAGCGTTTCCATCAAGCCCGCGTACGTGTTCACCCAGGACCTCCAGCGCTACGGCGACTACTTTCGCATCGGCTACGGCGAGCAGGCAATGCCAGCGGCCTTGGAGGCTTTTGCGCAGTTCGTAGAAGAGCACGAAGAGGCCTGGCGAGACCAGCGTGCATCGGTACGCCGCGGTTGATCGCCACGCCGCCGAATGGGGTGCCACTCGGTGCCGTCGTATTCCCAGGTGTCGTTGAGGTGGCTGCTGCCGTTCCAGCCCCCGAACATCACCACCTTGCCGCGGGCGCTGTCGTAGGCCATCGCGTGGCTATGCCGACCACCCGGAATGCTGGCCGGGGTGAGGGTGTAGGTGATTCAAAGTGCGGCTCGGACCACCCGAACCCAACCCAACCAGCCCGAAATCCTACGCTGGCGCCAGGACTGGAGCAGTCGAAGTG
>JAPYTP010000307.1 GCA_029941885.1 Myxococcota bacterium | reverse complement strand
AGCACTTCGAAACCTGCCCGGGCGCGGGCATCGTCATAGTTGATAAAAAGATCATCGGCGACGAACGGTAGGGCCTGCCCGCTTTTTATTTGCATCTCCACCGCGGCAAGCCGCAGTGCCATGTAGAGTTGATCACGAGTTCCCTCACTCATGCCATCTACCTGAGTTTGCTTCCCACCCGGACGAAGCCCAACGAGCCGAGCCGGGTTGCGGTCGAAGTCCACAGCGAGCTTTTCGAACGAGCCCAATGTCAATTTTGTGAAAATCTCGCCAGCTCTGCTGAGCATTGGGTCTTGTTTTTCCTCTCGGTAGCGGTCAATCGACCATCGCAGGAGTCGTGCTCCGATGAAGACTTTCAGGTATCGCTCAACCGCGGCAACCATCTCCGCCAGTGCCTCTTCGCCGCGGGCCGCATGGCTCGCCGCATCGGCTTGGCCACCGATCTCATTTCGCTTGGCTTCAGCTTCCTTCTTCTCGAGCAGGCACGCTTCGCGGATATCGGTAGCCTCACTCCATTGGTTCTGCACTTCGGCCAGCCGGGGCTCAATGCTCGACAGATCCTCTTCTGCTCTTTCATTCTCCAGGGCTTGAAGGGTGAGCCCGTCACCGCCGCCCAAGGCATCCTGGGTTTCGGCTTCGACGGTGATGTCGATTGTGCGCAGCCGGTCCGACCGGCCGATCAAGAGGCTCAACTCCTCAACGTCCGTGACCTTTGCCAGGTCGAGAAGGGGCTGTATATGTCGAATCGCATCCTGAAGCTGGAGCTCAGCACTTTCCCGCCCCTTCTCGTTCTCGGTAAAGTCCGTGTCCGCTTCCGTCCAAGCCGACTGAGCTGTGTCGGCTGCCTTCAAACGCTCGGACAAGATGGCAACTCCTCGATCGGGCGACTCATCGGCGAGGTCCAGTGCCAACACCCCGACCAACTCGGCGGTCTTACTAGTAAAGCCATCGAGATCCCGCTGCATGGTGGCAATCCGTAGTCGCCGCAGGTCGTTCATATCCTTCAACGCTTCTGTCAGATCGCTGAAGAGATTCAGCGCGGCGCCGGCGCCGCCGCGTCCGACATCCGCAGGTAAGCTCGCCGCCGTAACCTGCTCAACCCACTGCTCGGTCCACTTTTCCATGGCGGCTCTGGCGGTGCCATCGTTCTTCTGGAGTTGCTCCAACGCCTTATTGTCTTTCGCCTGCTGACGCTTGAGTTCAGCCCGCGTTGTCTTGGCGGCCTCTGCCTCAGAGATCTCCCGTTGGGCAATTTCAATCAGCCCACCCAGGCCGATGCTCTCGATCTCAGTGTTGGCGATGCCTGCGTTCACGACAGCCTCGCCCAATGCTGTTGTGTGGGTCGCTTCGCTCTCCTCAAGACCCCGCAGACCAGCTTCCGCAGTGCTCACGGCTTTCGCAGCGTCCAGTGCCTTGTCGCGCTGATTTCGCCAGGTGAGGAACGGCGATATTTGCATCTCGCCAAGGTCCAACTTGACTGTAACTTCGGCCCAGTCAGCGACAACAACTTGCCGCTCCCCGATGACAGTCTCCAGATGTTCCTCTTGGCTTCGGAGCCTCAGTCTCAGCTGCTCGATTTCACTGCGAGCGAGCTCCAGCTGTTCCACATCCGCCGCGTGCTGGTAGCGCTGGTCCGAGAGCTCATCGGCAGTGGCGACCTTGCTCTCGTATACATCACCCGCACCGTCCACCGATTCACTCCCAGAACGAATCCGTGACCACAAACCATCGCGTTGCTCGCGCGACCCTATGATTACTTCCGATGCGACCGGATTTTTGCTCTTCTGGAACTGCTTCTCCTGCAGCTGCTTTTGCTCCAGTTGGTCCTTGAGGTCGCGAACCTTGTCCTGAAGCGCTGCCTGTTTCTGCTCGACGCTCGTCAACCGAGCATGAAATTCCCGAACGTTTTCTTCACTCGGCACGACGAGACTTCGCAATACATCGATACTGCCTGTCCACGGCTGAAGTTGCTTAATCACGTCGTCGAGCAAGCCACTCGCCTCGCGAGTGTTTCCCTGCAACTCGGACTTCCGGCCGTCGACGTCTCCCAGACCACGCGCGCCGTCTAGGCGAGTCGTTAGTATGGCCGGAGCCCCGGACGCAGGCAGGGCCGCGATTTCGTCATGCCGACCTACAATCGCCTCTTCTATGTCTACGACCGCCCTAGCGGAATTCGCCACAGCCTCCTCAAGACGACCGTGGTCCTGCATCAGTTGCGTTATCTCGGCGCGAACGATTTGGGAAGGAATGCGGGCAGCGAGCGTGTCCTCGTCGGCACTCTTCCAACCGAGTTCTCCCACGAGGCGCTCAACCGTTCGCCCGAGAGTCTGAACTTCCGCTTCTCTCTTCTCGATGTCGGCTGGAAAATCCCTCACCTTATGCCGCAGCCCCTCGAGTTCGACGATGTCCCCTCTTCGGCCGAACAACTTTTCGTCTACCGTGATCGCATCCCGCGTCACGCGGGCTTTCTCCAGTAGCGTCTTATGTTTCGCGATAAGCGCTTCGGCAGCAGCGATGTCTCCCTTGGCCGAGGCTAGGTCCTCGGCCGCTCCTTCAGGCAATGCGATCACTTCTCCAAGATCATTCCTCTTCGCCGTCCCCTCCTGCATTCTTCGCAGGTGGGAAGACACACGGCGAATCCGTTCAAGACGCCTCCGCACAAATTCCAATTCCGTGAGGTGATCGGCGGCATTTTTCAATGCCGCTTCGGCATCGTCCACTCGGGAACTTGCACTTTTCCAGACGCTCGCCCGTGACGTCGCTTCCTTCATCGCTGCGTTTGCCATCTGATACGCATCAAACGCCTTGTCGTACGTGCGCCCCGCGGACTTGCGCTTGCCCCACAACCCCTTCGCCTCCTCCTCGAGGTGATCCCGAATATCCCCCAGGCTTCCAAGCCCCGCCGAGGCCTCGAAAAGCAACCGCGCAACATCGTCCTTGGCGTCGAGTATTTCGAGTCCACCGTTCACGAGCTTTGTGTGATCGAGCCCGAACATGCGCTCGAAGAAAGCCCGGTCCGTACTGCCCAAATAAACTGCCAGCAGATCGTCCGGCAACGGATTATCGGCCTCGTCCCGCAATGCGTGCTTCTTGCGCTTCACGCGCGTGAACGCGAGTTCACCGGCGCCGTTCGTGAGCACCGCACCCAGACGCATTTCGCTGTAGTCGTGCACGAAGTCGAAGGCGGAACGCGTCTCGATGCCAAACAGCAGATCGGCGATGGCACTTCTCACGGTCGACTTGCCGGCTTCGTTCGGCCCTACGATGACGTGAACGTCCGCGCTCCCTGTCGGCAGGTCGACGGAGTGGTCGGAAAAGATCCCGAAACGAATGAGATCGAGGCGATTCAGGCGCATGTCTTTATCTCAGAAGCGCATGGGAAGGATTGGGTGACGACCATCACGTGACTACTCCTCATTCAACAGTCGGGCAAGCAGTCCCGGCGAGACCGCCTTCACTAAATCGGTCACGTTGCCCAAACGAACTGCGTCTAGTTCCGGGACGCTATCAATAAGCGACTTCGGCGCCTTGGTGACTAGGTCAGCCAAGTCGTCCGCGAGCGCCTGGAGAAAGGCTTCATCGCTTGCGGCCCGCTCCAGCATGACCTGAAGGTCAGCGACCGCATCCGATCGAGCTTTGAGTTCTTTGGCATCAAGCTCCGGCTCGGTCTTCACACAAACCTTCTCTACCCACAACACCTCGTCTCCGAGTGTATTGGCCCGAGCGAGAATCTCGGCTCGCAGTTGCGGCTCTAGTCCGAAAAGTTCACCGTGGGCCGCGGAGCGCCCAGTCACACTCACGCGGACTGCCATCGGTCGCCCCTCGGCCTTGTCATCTACCAATGCCTCAAGTCTCGGGCCTACCAGTTTCACCACGTCGTCGAGGGACGCCGCTCCGCCCGCGTCGACCTCCAGGTGATGCCAGCGAACGACGTCGACAATCAGTCGTTCAACGAACACTTTGCCGTCTTCCACGCTGACCATCACTGCTCCTCGCGGGCCCACCTCGCGAACGTGCCTGCCCTGCAAATTGCCTGGGAAAACAACCCACGGTTCCTCGTTCACGATCCGGTATTCATGGACGTGCCCCAAAGCCCAATAGTCGTAGCCCTTCGCCTGCAGCTCTGACAGCGAGCACGGTGCGTATCTCGCGTGCGCCGCATGACCCTCCAACGCGGTATGAAGGACGCCGATGTTGAACCAACCGTCTACAGCGTCCGGGTAGTCTACGGCCAGATTCTCTTCGGTCGCTGCGTTGCGAAAGCTTCGGCCGTGCAACGCGACCTTGAGGTCATCGAGACGGTGTGTCTCAGCCTGGCGCGAACTGAATACCTTTACGTTGTCGGGAAGCGAGAGCTGCTTAGTGATCTCGCTCTCGGCATCGTGGTTCCCGTACACGACGACGGCAGGAATCTCAGCCCGGCCCAACCGTGCCATTTCTTTCGAAAAGAACAGACCGGTGTTGTAGTCCTTCCAGTTTCCGTCGTACAGGTCGCCCGCGATGATCATGAAGTCGACCTCCTCCGCGATTGCAATGTCGACCAAGTTTGAAAACGCGGTTCGCGAGGCCGTACGCAAAATCTCAACAGGTGCCCCTTCATAAGCGGCGAGCCCCCTTAACTGGCTATCCAAGTGAATGTCGGCTGCGTGAATGAATCGCCAGCTCATATTTCCCCCTCGGTCCACTGTGCGTACTCAATTTCAGCTTGCGCTGGAACAATCAAACTTATTCGGTTCTGCAACCAGCCGATCAAACGTTGAGAATACTCCAGTCTCGCTCTCGGGATCAGGCTGGTCCTCGACAGTTTTTTCATGCAGAATCGCGACTGAAACCGCACGCCTCCGGTTGTCGGCAACCACGGTCCGGGTCGTAGTGGCGCCCGCACATCGCGCAGTTGTGAAATTACAGATCCCGCCGGACACCCTGTCATGATGATGGCAGACAGTGACCGAGGGGATCTGCATGACGGAAGAACAGCGGGAAATCAGACGTAAGAAGC
>JAPYTP010000306.1 GCA_029941885.1 Myxococcota bacterium | reverse complement strand
ATCGCGGAGCGAACGGCGGTCGGGGAATGGTCGATGAAGATCCCCAAGGACACCTGGTGGGAGATTCCGGAGGATCAACTCTCCGGCAAGAGGGATCTGAGTGACGCACTCTACGGATTGCTCGAGAATCTCGCCTCGAAAAAGGGCTAGTCGATCGAGCTCTTCCATGCGGAGCCGGCTCGCGAGGCGACGAACCGATTCCCGAACGAAAGGATGCAGAATGGCGCTCGAGACCCTCCTCGTGGAAAAGACGAACGCGATCGGTCGAATCGAATTGCGACGCCCCGCTAAGCGAAACGCCATCAGCCCGGCGATGGCCGCGGAGCTCTCCGAGGTCCTCGCAGAATTCGAGTCCGATTCCGAAATCCGCGTCGTCTCGATGCGGGGGGCCGAGGGGAATTTCTGTTCCGGCGGCGACCTCGCACCGGACGCCAAGAGTGCCGCTCCAAAGGGCGGAGCCACGTCAACGACTCTCGACCTCATGAACCGAGTCTTTGGGGAAGCGATCCGCAGACTCCACGGCTTCCCGAAACCGACCGTCGCGATCGTCGAGGGAGTCGCGGCGGGGGCGGGGGCGAATCTCGCTCTGGCCTGCGATCTCGTCTACGCGAGCCCGACCGCGCGGTTCTGCGAGATCTTCGTGAAGAGGGGTATCGCCCTTGATTGCGGCGGATCCTGGCTTTTGCCACGCCTGATCGGCATGCAGAAGGCCAAGGAACTCGCATTCTTCGGAGACTGGGTCTCGGCTGAACACGCTCAATCGATCGGACTCGTGAACGCGATCTTCGAAACGGATCTTTTCGAAGCTGCGGTCGAAGAGAAGCTCCAGATTCTCGCCACGCGAGCGCCGATCGCGCTCACGCAGATCAAGCAAAGTCTGCATCGCGCCAGCGCAATCTCGATGAACGAAGCGATCGAAATCGAGGCACTCGCTCAGGCGACCTGCGCGGCAACGGAGGATTTTGCCGAGGGAATGCGTGCTTTCATGGAAAAGCGAGATCCGAAGTTCACGGGGTGTTAGTCCGAATCCGACTCCACAGACCCGATTGGAATATCAGACTGCCCGACCGCTCCTCTGGAGCTGCTCGCGCAGGACGGCAAGGGAAATTCGCTGAATGACCTGAAGGAACTCGCCTGCATGCGGATCCTCTTCGGTCGCCCGCAGGCCATAGCGAACGCGACCCACACCGAGTTCTCGAATGATCTGGACGGAGACGATTCCGTGGCACCGGTCTTGAACGTGATGGGCTGCTCAGGGGGCAACCTGCCTACCGTCCGCATGATGCCCGCACCCAAGTAGGGCAAACCCCTCTCGATCCAGATCGATGAAGAACGATAGGTTTGCCCGAGTCAGCGACTCGGCAGATCCGCGAAGGGCACTCGGGGGATCGCGGAGTGTGCGAGACTCTCGGATCCTCAGCCCTGCTCCCTCACCGCCACAGCGAACTTCTCGACGCTTCCAACAGGATCGACCCGCCCGCATATGCCCGAATTCGATTCGAAATCGACTCTCCACGCCCCAGCACGCGGGGACGGGGGGAGCCATCAGCGGCTCGACATCGAGCACGTCTTCGGGGATCGGCGCCCATTCTCGCAGTGCCATGCGGCGACGATCGTGGCTCTCGAGGGCGGCAGCACCCTTGCCGCCTGGTTCGCCGGAACGCGAGAGGGACACCAGGACGTTGCGATCTGGTCGGCTCGTCGCGACCCCAACTTGGACGAAGGGGAATCCGGCACGCGGCTCGGCAACCACTGGTGCGAGCCGACTCGAATCGCAAAGGTGTCGGAAGAGCCGCACTGGAACCCCGTGCTCTTCGCCCTCTCCCCGAGCGGACGTGACCTCGTCCTCCATTTCAAGGTGGGCAAGCGCATCCGACGCTGGGTGACCTGGACTCAACGTTCCGATGACGCGGGCCGAACCTGGGGAAATCCCCGGCCGCTCGTCGCCCGCGATCGCGGCGGACGCGGCGGACGCGGCGCCGTCCGCAACAAACCGATCCAACTCGCCTCGGGAGACTGGCTCGCGGGAGCGTCACTGGAACGCTGGCATCGCTGGGATGTTTTTTTTGATCGGAGTCCGAACGGGGAGGGGGATTGGACAGCGACTCGACTCATCGAGATCGATCGTCCCAACCATTCGGGCAAGGGGCTCATCCAGCCCACGCTCTGGGAATCGATACCGGGACGTGTCCACGCTCTGTTTCGGAGCACCGACGGCCGCATTCACCGAGCCGACTCGGGCGATGACGGACTGACATGGTCCCGCGCCCGGGCCATCGACCTTCCGAACAACAACAGTGGGCTCGACCTCGCTCGCCTTCCGGACGGCACGCTCGCCCTCGCTTGCAATCCGGTCCCGGGCAATTGGGCAGCACGAACACCGCTCGCAGTCCTGCTCTCGAAGGATAACGGCGAGAGCTGGCCGAGCCGAATCGACATCGAGAACACGTCCGGCGAGTTTTCCTACCCCGCAATCATTGCGGACGGCGGCGACCTCGCTCTCAGCTACACATGGAACCGCCGTAGGATCGCTTTCGTGCGAATTGCACGAGAACGGATCGCGAACGCCTTCGAGTGAGATCGCGGGCGAATATCGTGCACATGCGCGAGTCAGATCAACTTCGAGAATGCCTTGAGCCCGCCCTCGACGGTATGCAGAATCTCGAGGCGACGCTCGAGGTCGACGCCCAGCGGCACCATCAGATCACTCACGATCATATCCGCATCCGGGTTGTCACCCCGTTGCCAGTCACGTTCGTGGAGATTGACGAGGGTATCTGCTGCATGGAGTCCGAAGATGAGCGCCCGCGCTTCCACGGGGCTTTCATCGGGGCATTCCTGCATGTGATTGCCTCGACCATCTGATCGGAGAACATCCAGGAGGACAACGTGATCGCTCCGAGTTCACATCGGATCGCGTCTCCGGCTTCTTCGACGGACTCCTCCGAGGGACACTGTCCCGACACCGAGAGCGGAACGGCAGCGATCGCGAGCAATACGATTCGAGCAACATCGTCTACTAGTCCGACCAGAAAGGCCGGTTCGCGGAAGCTTGGGCTCTCCTCCAACAGCCCCGTCGTCGTAATCGCAGAGGCGAGCGAACGCCGCCAGATCGAGTCGATCGCCTCGCCGAAGCCCGGGCCTCGGAAATCGACGAGCGAATCGCAACGCCCGCCTCCCCCTCGGCGCCGTGGAACACTCCTCGCCAACTCGTCTGGAGCGCCCCTGCCAATCGGAGTTCCGATCCGGCCTACTCTAGAAACGGCCATTCTGCGGGGATGCCCATTCGAGCGAAATCCCTATCCTCGGTCCGCACACGACCCAGCGGGAGAAATGAGCATGGCGAATCAGTTCGGGGCCGAAACGACCGCAGAAGAAGCCGCCGGGAATATCGATCTTTCCGGAAAGACCATCGTCATCACCGGCGGCTCCGCCGGACTCGGCGTCGAAGCAGCCCGCGTCCTCGCCTCCCGCGGTGCGCGCATCGTCAGCGTCGTCCGCGACGAAGCCAAGGGACGCGCCGCCGCGGAGGCGATTCGTTCGAGCGTTCCAAGCGCCGAGATAGAACTCGCCGGGCTCGACCTCTCCGACCTCGACTCCGTTCGTAAAGGCGCTGACGACATCGCCAGCCGCTTCCCCAGGATCGATCGTCTGATCAACAATGCTGGCGTCATGGCCTGCCCCCTCGGACGAACCAAGGAGGGCCTCGACACTCAGCTCGGTACGAACCATCTAGGCCATTTCGTCCTGACCGCGCGCTTGATGGAAAACGTCCTTGCCGGAGCCCCCGCACGGATCATCAACCTCTCGAGCGGCGGCCATCGCATGTCCCCCATGCGCTTCGACGACCCTTTCTTCGAGAAGGAGGAGTACGTCAAGTTCGTCGCCTATGGACAGGCAAAGACGGCCAACGTCCTATTCAGCGTGGCCCTCGACGATCGCTTCAAGGACCGCGGCGTCCGCTCCGTCGCCGTCCACCCCGGTGCCATTCACACCGAACTCGGCCGACACATGACCGGAGATGATTTCAAAGCCCTGATGAAAGATCGCCCCCAGGCGGAACCGATGAAGTTCAAGGAGCTCGCTCAAGGTGCAGCGACGACCGTATGGGCATCCACCACTTCCGAGCTCGACGACTTGGGCGGTGTCTACTGCGAGGACTGCGGCGTCGCGTCGGTGATCGAAAAGGCGGATGCCAGTGTGGGCGTGATGTCTTGGGCGCTCGACATGGAGGCCGCAAACAAGTTGTGGACCCTGAGCGAAGAGTGGTCGGGCCAAAGGTTTCCGAGCTGATGTCGGGTAACGACGGGCTGGTATTCGGATCGACCCTTCCACCTTCTGGCCCGTGTGATGACGCGACCGATCTACTTCTACGCAGAGACTGACGAGTACTACGAGTTTTCGAATTTCTCGCTCCACGGGTTCGACACCGACGAGGGCTACTGGCCGAGCGTCGAACACTACTTTCAGGCACAGAAATTCGTGGGAGATCGAAGCGAGGATCATCGCGAGCGGATTCGAAGGGCCGAAAACCCTGAGGAGGCGAAAGTGCTGGGGCAGACCCGTACTCTGCTGCTTCGATCCGACTGGAATGAAGTGAAAGAGGATGTCATGCGCCTGGCCCTACGAAAAAAATTCGAGCGGCCAGAACTCCGCGAGCTTCTTCTCTCGACGGGCGCACGCCCGCTCGTCGAGAAATCGGCCACCGACGACTATTGGGGCGTCGGCGCCGACGGAAAGGGCCTCAATCGAATGGGGTCGATCCTCGAGGAAATCCGGCTCGAACTTCGTTCTGCGCACGGGTGATCCGAGAGAGAACGCTGCCCCCCTACCCCGACTTCACGACTCGGGAGGAAAGACGTCAGCGGCCGCGTTCAATGCGTTGACCGCTGCCGGGATTCCGCAATATTGCGACGTCTGCATCAGGACTTCGATCAACTCTTCTTGACTGATCCCCAGATTGCGCGCGCCCTGGAGATGGAGTTTGAGCTCACTCGTTCGACCCAGGGC
>JAPYTP010000305.1 GCA_029941885.1 Myxococcota bacterium | reverse complement strand
GTTCCTGGTCGGCTCGGGCGGGGCCAATGATGTCGCGAGCGCTGCCCAGGAAATCCTGCTGGTCGCCCGCCAGGCGAAGCGCAGCTTCGTCGAGAAGGTGGACTTCGTGACCAGCCCGGGCGATCGCGTGCATACCGTGATTTCGACCCACGGACGCTACGAGCGCCGGAACGGCGAGCTAGTCCTGACGGGCGTATTCCAAAGCGCGGGTGAGAGCCCCGACGCCGTCGTCGACGAGATCCGATCGCTCTGCGGATGGGATCTTCGGGTCGCGCCCGACCTCGACTGGCTTGCTCCCGCGACGGAGGAAGAGCTGACCATGCTGAGACTCTTCGACCCGGAGCGTTTCTTCCTGGGGAGAGCGCCTGCGCACAAAGATGATGATCGTTAGTCGAACGGCCTAGAGCGGGTACTTTACATTTTTTCTAATTTCTGTTTCGATGGGCCTGCTTCGCAATCACGCTTCGGAGCGTCCAATCGTCGCGATCGAACGCCGACTGGACGCTAACGACTTCGTCGCGCCCGTGCTCGATGGGGCGCGCAAACCCAATAGAAGGTCGCGCCGTGCCGCCTCCGGAGAGACGGAGCGGCAGGGCTGATCGAGTTCGGAGTCCTCATGCCCCGAACGAAGGAGGAGAGAATGGCGAACGAACGACCACTCAGGATCATCCAGTGGGCGACTGGAAGCATCGGCCGCTATGCGATCGGCGCGATCGACGAGCACCCCCGCCTCGAGCTGGCCGCTGATGGATCGCACCTTCGCCCTCGAGGCTTCGATCGACTACACGACGAGCGGCGGCGCCCAATGTGCGGTCATATTTCGATGACGCCCCTGGCCATCGCCATGAAACGTTCGACCGCGGCCGGTGCATCACGATTTTTCTCCCATGGCATGATCACCACCCGGTCCACATCGAGCTCGGCCATCCGCGCGAGATCGCGCTCCGTCGGGTTGGGAGCCAACACCGTAACGTCGAAGGCCGCTTCGGGCTCGAAGACCTCCTCCCCCTCGGTTTTTAGCGTCTCGCGCGCGCGAGCCAATCGCTGAAGCGACTCGGCAATCTCTTCCACGTCCTTCGCGACTCCACCGGACATCCAACCATCACCGAAACGCAGCGCGCGACGAAGCGTCGCGTCGGAGTCGCCGCCGAAGAGAATCGCTGGATGGGGAGAGCTACGCGGCTTGGGCTCGAGATAGGCCGCGTCGAAGGAGAAGTGCTTGCCGTGGAACGAAGGCTGCGGCTCCGTCCAGAGGCGGCGCAAAGCGACCGCAGCCTCTTCCGCGCGAGAGAATCGTGACTTCGGGTTGATCCCAAGGGCACCGAACTCTTCGGCCAGCCACCCGACTCCGACCCCGAGAATCAGCCGCCCACCGACGAAATATTCCAACGACACCGCCTGCCGCGCAGTGACTATTGGATGACGGAGCGCAAGGAGATAGACGGCGGTGCCGAGACGAATGGTCGAGGTGGCGCGCCCGATCTCGTTCAGCATCGCCCACGGATCGTATACGGGAGTGTCGCGCGGGTAGGGGAACGATCCATCCGCCGTGCCGGGGTACTTCGACGCGAACTCGACGGGAAAGACCACGTGATCGGGCACGAATACGGACTCGTACCCGAGCGCTTCCGCGTGCGCGGCGAGGCCGGGCATGTGGTCGGGACGCACGCGCACAAAATTCAGACCGAGCCTCATGGCGGTCGCATCCCTATCCTCTGGGTCCCTTTACAGCTGCGAATCGCGAGCCACAGGGCCGTTAGTAGCGTTCGTAGCGGATGGGTTCGATCCTGTCGATCGGCACTTTCAAAACGTGCTGGCAGCGGTGGGCGTCGAGCCAGTCGGCCCTCTTCCTTCGCTCCCACTTCGAAGAGGTCCGGCGAGACGCGTGATCCCCCAGATCTGCTCTAGTCTTCCGCCGATTGCTCGACTCCCGCTGAGTAGTCGCCGGAGGAGCCATGTTCACATCCGAAGAGATGCGCGGAATCGTCCGACGACACATCGATCTCTGGAAGACCGCAAGCCACTCCGAATGGCGCGCCTGCTTCACACCCGAATACACGATCGAAGATCCGGTCGGAACGGGAAAGCGACCCATGGGCAGCTACGAGGTGGAGTGGCAGAACATGCACACCGACGCGCTCCGGCTCGACATGGAGCCCTACCGACTGATCGTCTGCGGGCGGGAGATCGTGGCGGACCTTCGGGCGGTGACTCAGCTGGGCGAGCGGGGCATCGGGCCCGATGCGAAGACGGGGACGCGTAACACGCTCAGCTATACCGGCATCTACACCGTCGACGACGCCGGATTGCTCTGCGCCAATCGGACCTTTGCCGACCCCGTGCCTGACCACTTGTGGCAAGCGTTCTACCCAACGCTGCCGCCGCCGTGCGAGCGGCCTCCTCCGGCTCGAGACGCTTCCCAGATCCGGCAGGCCATCGAGGATCACCTCTTCTTCTGGAACCTTGGCCGCTGGGAGGAATGGCGGCAGCGCTTCCGAGCCGATGCCGTGATCGAGACACCGGTCGGCGTAGGCGCGTCGCCCGTCGACAGTGCCATCGATCTTTGGGAGCGAACGCATCGTCACGAGCTCCGACGTTGGCTCGGCTGTCACCGGGTCATCGTCTGCGGCATGGAGGCGTTGGCCCATACCGTGTGCGTCGACGAGCCTCCGGAAAGCCCCCCCCGCGCGGTCTCCAGGACGGAGGTCTTCGCCTTCGACGCCGAGGGCTACATCGCCTCGTGGCGAGTCTTCGAAGACGAGCTGTAGCCGGCACTTCGAGTGAATGCACAAAGTGCGATTTCGCGCCTCGCTCGGCGGAGACCGCAAGCGACCGCTAGTCGGAACGCCCCGTGAGGACTCGGCCGCCTGCCACGATTGGCGGCAGATCCTTGTACGTCCGGATTCCGGGCGCAGCAGCGCACACGCCGCGAACGGCGTTGATAAGCGGCATCCCGGTGATGCGCATGGCGAAGGCATGGTGGTCCGCCATCGTCAACGTCTTCGGATCACCAACGGGAGTCGGGAGGAACACGTTGCTGACGTTCGGGTCCCCGGCGATATCGACGAGATATCCGTGCCGATTCGCCGCCCCCCACTCCTCCGTGCCCGCCACGTTTCGTCCCGCGATCCAGACCTGGCAGTTCTCCAGCACGGGACGGCCGTTCGAGATGCCCTCCCAGCGCGATCGGATGCCGCCGATCGTACCGGGCTCGATCTTTCCACCGGGTGTTTCGATGACCTCAGTGGCGGGAGCCAGGTCGGACGAGAATCGGATCTCGTCCAATGTGATGTCCATCAGGCTCGCCATCAGCTCGATGGCGTCCCCGAAGACCGCCGATTCCGCCTTCTGTCTTTCGATGAGACCCGGTGTATCCAGAGGCTTCCCGTAGCCAAACTCGAGGATGTTGGGATCGCCGAGATAGGGAACGATGTCCGCGATCGCCTCCGTCACCCGGATCAGCTCGACCTCCCGGCAGACCGAGGAAGCGACGCAAGCCAGATAGTTGATGTAGCCTGGATTGATCCCCGTCCCGAAGATGGAAACACCCCCACGGAGAGCGGCTTCTTCCAGCCGCTTTCGTGCGTTAGGTCCGTACTTATCGGCACGGTAGTCCAGCCCCCAGCCGGTGATGAAATTGCAGGTCGTGACGACGTTCACGCCGGCTTCGAGTATCCGAACGAGTTCGTCGACGTCCGGGTAGAGCGCGGTATAAACGACGGCATCGGGCTCGAGGGCGAGCAGTGCTGCGACGTCGTTCATGGCCGGAACCCCGAGAGGCTCGAATCCCACCAGCTCTCCCGCGTCGCGCCCCACCTTCTCTGGCGAGAAGGCGTAGAGCCCGATCAGCTCGAGGCCAGGATCTGATGCGATGGCGGGAATCGTCTCGCGAGCGACCCGGCCGCTCGTCCATTGAATCAACTTGTACGTCACTGGGATGTCTCCTGTTTTCGGTTTTGACGGAGCGGGCGGTGTGCTCCGCCAGTCGCTCGCCGCATGCGCTTCCAACTGGGCAGCGTCGAGGTTCGAGTGCGGTAAATCGATCGGCAATCGATCATGGAACGGAGCCGAGTACGGGGCCAAGGGCCTCGACGAGCAGACGACGTTCTTCCGCGAAATCCGACTCTTGGCCCGAAAGCCAACCTGTAATCGCGAGGCCGCGGAGAGAGGCAAAGAGAAGCCGCTCTAAAACGAACGAATCGACTCCGCTGAAGGCCTCTTCGGCGATGCGGTGCCAGTGCAGACCGAGTTCCGACTCGATTTCGGCCAGTCGCCGGCGCGCTTCGCCCGACGCCGCCGGATCCCGCGTCAGATTCAGATAGATCTCGAGGTAGGCGCGGTAGTGCGGACTGCTGAAATAGGTCCAGACGACCGTGCTCACTGAGGCGAGTCGCTCCGTCGGTGTCGTGCCGAGGACCGTGATCGCGTCGAGGTCGGACTTGAGCTCGTCGATGGCGTGGTCGACGACGGCCAGCAGAACGGATTCCCGGGTCCCGAAGTGATACTGGATCACGCCCCAGGTGATTCCGGCCCTGCGGGCGATCTCGTTCGAGCTCGCGCCGTGATAGCCGAGTTCCGAGATGCATCCACGCGCCGCGTCGATCACACGCGCCCGCGTCGCGTCGCCCTTTCGCCCCATCGCCTATCCTCTCCAATCGTGGGGGGACCGATTTCGAACCCCAGCGCCGTCGTATTCGGCTAGCCAGCTAGTCAGAGACGCACAATCGACGAGGTGAGCTTCTCGTCCATCGTGAAGGGAACGCGCTCCGGCTCGCGGGTCAGAAGCTCGGCACTCGGATGGTTCACTAACAGCGTGAGCACAGCCTCTTGCACCTGAGCACGCCCGAGCGCATGACCGAGGCAGAAGTGGGGGCCGAGCCCGAAGGTAATGTGAGAACGTGCCGGGCGCTCGATGTCGAAGTCATTCGGCTGCTCGAAACGCTCGGGATCCCGATTCGCGGCGGCACGCCAGATGAAGATGCGGTCGCCGCTCCGGAGCTCGACGCCCATGGCCTCGAGCACCGG
>JAPYTP010000304.1 GCA_029941885.1 Myxococcota bacterium | reverse complement strand
GCGGCCGCGATCAATCCTGTTTGCATCGATCCCACCTCCCGATTCTCACAAACCCTCCGGCAGCGCGACCAACCCAACCTGAAACACAGCACACGGCCCACCGAAATTGAAACTACAAAAAGTGGAAGCCCGATGCTACAGAGTCCGGATGACCAAAGATATCTCTCGCCGCTGAGTAAAGAGGCGACCCGGCCCGAGAAGATCGGGATCGGGATGCGCTTAGCCTCCTCCCCCAATGGGGACAGCCAATTTCCCAAACCACAGCGACCACCACTTGGAGAACCGGATCAAGCTTCCACATTTTTCCCAGCCTCGTGCCAATTTGCCCTCGGCGCCTTGATCCATACGAGGAAAGAAGCGCCGCCCAGCGTTGCGAAAGCCAGCAAGAGGAGCGCGCCTTGGTAACTCCCAGGGGAATAGGACATACAAGCTGCCTTCCAGCACAACGTCCGAGTATGGGCGTTGTGTTAAATCCCTAGGGGAGCCCGTGACGGAATATGCTGGTGGGCAGCGCGACATCCTCGTAGGTGAGGCCTCCGCTCACCGAGAGATCGAGCCAGTCGAGCCCGCTCGTCGTATCCCGGCTGATCAAGCCGTCGCCCAGAACAAGTAGGTCAACCTCTATCAGCGCCGAGTTCGCGGTGGATGCGCCCAGTGCCACGACCCCGATCAGGGCGAGCAGACCCGGGAGGACGACATTCGGGCACGGCCGCTTCGGGAGCGCAGGGCCAGGTCTCGCTTCGAGAGGAGAAACACAGGGATCGCTACAGCCCCGTCGAGTCCAAGCGCCCACCCACGACCATACCCTTCGCATCCCGATTCCCATCCCAATGCACCCGCGTTCATCTTCTCACACGGCATCAAAATTGGATAGGAAGTCGTGACTAAATGCGGATGGCGACGCCGAACACGACGCCACTCCTCGGCGGACGTAGACAGGGTCCCGGGAGAAAAATCTGCTTGCCCAAAGAGACCCGGACCTTTACGCTGGAAGAGCGCGCCCTGCCGGGCGCGCCAGAGAGGGTTTTCTGTGGGGCTACTCGCCCAAATCCTGGCCACTTTGATGCTCACGACGGCGGCTCATGCTGCTGACGTACGCGAGATCAGTCTCGACACCCGGGATCTCGTCTACGACCCCCTTTCCGACCGGATCTACGCGAGTGTCCCCGCCACTGCCGGAGCGATGGGCAACAGCGTCGTGGCCATCAACCCCCTCGACGGGTCGTTGGGTACTCCGATCTTCGTCGGCAGCGACCCCGGGTCCCTCGCCCTCGCCGATGACGGATCGTTTCTCTACGTCGCCCTCGACGGGGCCTCGGAGATCCGGCGAATCGACTTGAATACCCTGACGGCGGGACTCCGCTTCGGACTCGGCTCAGATCCATTCTACGGCCCGTTCCAAACCGAGGACATCGAGGTCCAGCCCGGCAACCCCCACGTCATCGCCGTCTCCCGCAAAAACCCCGGGATCAGTCCGCGCCACGCCGGGGTAGTCATCTTCGAGGAGGGAGTGCAGCGCCCGGCCACCACCCAGCGCCACACGGGATCGAACCAGATCGAATTCTCGAGCGCGGCCGATCTTCTCTACGGCTACAACAACGAGACCACCGAGTTCGGCTTCCGCCGGATCGCGGTGGATGGAAGCGGGGCCGCCCAGACTTCCGTCACGCGCAACCTCATCCGGGGCTTCGGTGTTGGCATCGAATTTCACGAGGGCCTTGTATACGCCACCAGCGGCCTGGCCATCGACCCCTCCCTCCCGGCCGCGGTGGGGACGTACTCGGGCGTGTCCTTCGCGCGAAGCGTAGTCGCCGACTCGGAGGCGGGTTTCGTCTACTTCCTGACGACCAGCGGCCTGCTGATCTACGACCTGTCCGCATTCGTTCTCCTCGAAACCCTGCCGATTCCAGGGCTCGGTAACTTCCCGAGCAGCCTGGTCCAGGTCGGGCCCGGCACCCTGGCCTTCCGCGTCAGCGGACAAGTTTTCCTCGTCGACGTGAACCCCCCCGATGCCGATGGCGACGGCACGGGCGACCTCGCCGACAACTGCCCCCTCGTACCGAACCCCTTGCAAACCGACGTGGACGGCGACGGGCTGGGCGATTCGTGCGATCCCTTCCCCGATAACTCGAACAACGCGTTCGCCCAGTGCTCCGTCGATCTCGACCGGATCATGGGCGAACTCGACGCCTGCCTGGCGATCCCGACTTTCTCCGACGAGGATGACGACGGCGAACACGACGCCACCGACCGCTGCCCGGCGACCCGGTTCGGGGAGCCTGTAGACGACAGCGGCTGCTCGCTCGCGCAGTTCTGCGGGAATTTCAGAAACCGCAAGAGTTGCCGCGCGGCGGACTGGCTGGGCGACGAGCCGCGACGCGAGAAGCCCCGGGATTGCCGACGCTTGGGACGCCGCCACCGTTTCGAATGCGTGCCGGACATGGGCCGGGCCGATGCGGACGATGACGACGAGGAGAACGACACAACCTCGCACCGGCGACGGGGCGGCCGCTAGGGCACTTCAGCCCCCGAAGAACCCCGAGATCCACTCCCGGCCGGAGTCCTCCCCGAAGATCCACCCGTCTCCCTCGGAAGCGCTTGACACCCGCCATACCCCCTAGGCGGACGTCGACGACGGCTCGACGTTCTGGAACTCTTCGCCGACCCAGCGCACCTTCGGCGTGATATACGCGGCCCAGGCGGCGAGCGCCGCCGCAACCGGGAGGGCCGGCAACCACGCGAACGCGGCGATCCAGGCGCCGAGGAACCCAAGGAGCCGAGCGGCGGCGTGAACGACTCGCTTCTGCGACTTGAATCCCCGTGCGTCCATGAACCAGCCGTTCGCGATGAGCAGGGAGGGGGAATAGGACATACAAGCTGCCTTCCAGCACAACGTCCGGGTATGGGCGTTATGTTAAATCGCTAGGGGAGCCCGTGACGGGGTAACTGGGTTAGTCGCCTTCGACGATCCTTATCAGGTGCGCCGTTGTGAAGGCAAAATCAAGCACGTGCAGTCCCAGCCTGGAGGGGTTGAGAACCGGGTGGGAGTAGGGGATCGGATCCTCTCGGAGATCGCCCGGCGCGGGCGTGGGCGTGGGCGAGATTTGCAGGTAGTGATAGCCGTCGACTGTGGTGGCGCATTCGAGGGAGTAGAAGTCGCGGAGCAGGACAAAGTCGGCGTCGACCGGAAACCCTATTCTCAGGCTCCAAAACGATCGGAAGCTGTCGGTCGGGAAGTAGGTCAACGCTTGGTTCGCCAGTCCACCAGCGAGGGGAGCCGGGTTCGTGCATGCCGGGACGGTGCCATCGCCCGCGAGCTGGAGCGGGGGCGGATAATCCCTGGCGTGACTGCGGTAGGCGACGATGCAACCGCGCTCGCCTGCTTCGGTGCACAGCGGAATCTCAGTGAAAGAGCCGCCAATGATGTCGCCTTCGGCCACGGTCACATCACCGCCGATGAGCATACCTACCTTGAGACGGCCGAGCAGCTCGCGGTTGCCCTCGAACACCCGTTGAACCAAGCGCCTGAGCATGTGGGCACCCTGGGAGTGGCCAATCAAGGCGATATTGTTGCCGATGTCGTCGTGGTCCAAATAGTGCTGAAATGCCGCCGCGACGTCGAGGTATGCGGTTTCAAGGTGCATGTCCAAGTCTGGATCTTGGTAGGTCGGTGTTGTCACCTGGTGGTAGAGCGGGGCGAATACACGGCAAACCTGGGAAAATGGTGCAGCCTGGATCCGCACTGGGTCGAGGATGGCATCGAGGTCGTTGAAGTTCTCGACGGGGCCGACCGGGCCATTCACGACGGTTGGATAGACGTAGAAGCAATCCAAGCTGGACTCGGCGGGTCCGAGTGGGTTTGATTCGACATAGGTATTGTCCCCGAGTAGCTCCATGACCGTTTGGGCTTGCGCGCATGTGTCGTCGGAGCCGGGTTTGCACGCCCACATGGCGGCATCGCAGTAGGCATCGTCGCAAGGGGGCTCGGTGTGTCCCATTGCCGGGTCGGTTCCAGAGCCGGAAATGGTGCCCGTTCCCCGATCACAGCCGAGGGCCAAGACAGCGAAGATGATCAACAGTTGCGCGAATGTCTTGCCACTTATGATGTTTAATCCCTGAGACAGATCGGTGTCAAGAGAGATGGCCTGCAACGCGCACCCGGGATGTTGCCAGTCGGCTCACCGCCTTGATACGTCTCGACGCCATTCACAAAAATGTAGCGGATGCCCTGAGCATGCCCGACATACCCCCAATCTCCACCCGGCAGGTCGTCGACGACGTCATATTGACCGGCCTTATACCCGATCTGCTCCAAATCGTAGATCAAGATGTCGGCAAACCTGCCCGGTTCCAACCGGCCGCGATCTGCGAGCCCCATCACATCAGCAGGGCGCGCACTCAGTTGGTGGTGAAGTTGCTCAAGCGAAAGTTTTTGTTCATCGCGCGCGAACCAGGAGATGAGGTCCGTTGACCAATAGCCGCCGTTCAACGACTTCGCGTGCGCGCCACCATCGGAAATCCCTGCAATGGTCCGTGGGTGCGATAGGAGTTCCTCATAATCTTCCCCGCCACGGGGCTCCCCTAGGGATTTAACATAACGCCCAGGCTCGGACGTTGTGCTGGAAGGCAGCTTGTATGTCCTATCCCCAATATTCCCGACCCCATCTGGGGCCCCATGCCCTTCGGACGAACAAAAGCCTGTGTATGGGTGACTGAGGGACCCGCTCTGAGATAGGGGGGGTGGGGGGTCTCGGAAGAGCGTCTGAGGGAAAGCTGGGACTCCGGGCCGCCGTCCTCTGCCCCCGCCTCCGCAAAAGAGGCCCTAAAGACCTCTGAGTGCTCCGGCCGGGACCGTCGAAGGGCTCAATCCCCGAGCAAACTGCCGAAGGCCATCTCGAAATTCACGCTGTGGGTGTTGACGTCGCCCTCGACGACCCCCGCGGCCACGCCGCCGCTGATCCACGGAGCCCCCTGCGCCCCTCCGGGCGTAATCGCCACCACGGGGCGGCCGCGCTCGCTGAGCACC
>JAPYTP010000303.1 GCA_029941885.1 Myxococcota bacterium | reverse complement strand
TGCATCATCGGCGAGAGCGAGCATCTCGCTGAATGTGTTGCCTACGTGATCGGGAGCGACGACGACGAACCCCCAGCTCGCGAGATGCGTCGTCAGGAAGGTCGACTGTTGACGCATTCCCGAGTTGCCGTGGGAGAAGGCGATCAGTGGGGCAGGGCTCGGGTTGGGCGCAAGGCCGATCGACGCGCGATGGCGTAGACCGAGCGGATGAGGCGCGTCGGGGTGTGGAGCGCTCGCCGTCGGCCCGGGGGCCAGAGCCGGATACCAGATTTCCGTGGGCAGGCGTCGGCCCGGCTCGATCGGATCGAGGTGCGAAGGAATTTCGCTCGCAATTGCGCCGACGGCAAAGGGGCCGCGCATCGAGAAATCGGGAGTCAGCCGGGACATGGGAGGTGTTTATGTCGCCCTGACGGGCTCAGCAAGTCCCGGTCAGTCTTCCGCGAGCAGATCCACCCGCGCCACGAGATGAAGCGCCGGTGCGATTCCGGCTTCGATCTTGCGGTCGTCCAGATCGGCGACCTGGTTGAAGAAGCGTCCATCTCGGGAGGCGTCGGGATCGAAGTTCTGCCCGATCGCCGAAGCGACGAAGGGCTCGGCGAGGAAGCCGAATTGCGTAAATATTTCTGGCCGGAAACACTCCCGGAGCCGCGTGACCAGATGGTTGGCGGGACGCGACCCACTCGCCTCGAACGCTTCGGACCAGCTGCCGGAGACCTCGTCGGAATCCCCGATCCGCGTATAGCGCTCAGGCATGAGATCCCAGATGCGTTCGCCGATCTCGACCATGCCTTCCGGAGGCTCAATCGGGTCGATGCCCGTTCCCTCGCTGAGCACGAGAGAGCTGCCGGCGTCGACCGCCCGGCCGAAACACGCGAGCCAGTCATCGAGCTCTTCCATCCGGGACAGGAAGTCGCAGGAGGCGATGACGCAGGGGCGGATCGAGTCGAGCGAGGCTTCGAACGCGGCGCAGGTGTCCGGGAAATCGATTCGAGAGAAGAACTCGCGCAGCGGCGAGTCGTGCCCGGCGGCCGAGGACCCGGGCGCGTCGGGGCCTTCGGGATCAGCGACGTGAATCCGAAAGGCTCCCCCTCCGTTCAGTACGAGCCCGTCCGCGAGACGTTTGGCGATCCGCCACGCCCCGTATCCGATCAGGACGATGGGCTGTTCACCATTGAATTGCTCGGCGCGGCGATCC
This sequence comes from Myxococcota bacterium, assembly GCA_029941885.1. Taxonomy (GTDB): domain Bacteria; phylum Myxococcota_A; class UBA9160; order UBA9160; family UBA4427; genus UBA4427. The sequence continues at coordinate 3,837 of JAPYTP010000303.1, read as the reverse complement.
AGCGGGCTTCGCAGCAGGTCGGCGAAACTCTCGATTCCCATCGGGCCGAATTATCGGCGGATCTGGTCGTCCTGCCAATTCTCGAAAATCGCCGGACGGGTCTTTCTGACCGCGTGTTCGAGGGCGGGTTCATCGAGCTGGGCGTGAGTCGAGACCGATGGCTCGTCGACCGGGAAGTCCGGAGCGCCGATGTTCGCATGCGGCGGCTGGCGCATCTGGGTTCGGGGCACTCGGTCGGCGAAGAGATCGGACGATGGGGTGGTTTCCGTTTCGGCGTCTGCGAGGGTGGCCCGAAGGTTCGCGAGCACTTGCAGATTTTCGGAACGACGGTGGCGTTCGAGCCCGTACTCGTGCCGAGCGGCGTGGAGCGCCCGGTCCTGGGCATCGAATCGGTCTCGAAGCTCATCGAGTTCGGCGCTTCGGGCAGCGAGGGTGCTCTCGCACCGATCGTGCGTCTGCTTGAGTAGGCGCCGCTCCGCGTCCCTCGCCCCCCTTTCCCGTTCGCCCGTCGCCAGGCGCTCCCGCAGGCGCTCGATCTCGCGCTCGGAGTTCTCGAGGGCGTGACGGATCTCATCGTGGTCTTCTTCGGGGTCGGGAGACGAGCCCGAGTCGGCTTCCTGCAACGATGCGGCCAGGGTCTCTATCCGCTCGTCCAGTCCCGCGCATCGCTCGCGTAGGGTCGCGATTTCACGCCTTTGGCCGATCGCCGTCTCGCGAGCGATCGCGAGGGTCGCTTGAAACTCCCGCGCCTCCGCACGTGCAGCGCGCAGGGGCCGGGTGAGTGCGTTGGAGTCGCCTCGATCAGTGACGGCTGGGGCATCCACCGCGTCCGCGATCGTTCCCCCGTCGAGGCCCCGCGTCTGCCGTGTCGCAGGCCGCGTGGCTTCGGCTGCGGGCAGCGGCTCATGTGTGGTGTCTCTCGCCGGCACCGGCGTACCCGCGTCGGTCGACCGGGGTCGCGCCGGGACCAGGGCCCGCCGCTGCCAGCCGCTGATCGTCGGGGCGAAGGGCCGGTCTTCCGGGGCCGCATCGCTCTCTCGGGCCAGTTCGCTCTGGGTGGCTGCGAGGGCCTCTCGGCTCGCGCGCTCGCGCTTGCGGGCCTCGGCCGCGAGTCTGCGCGCGGAGGCAGCATCGATGAGCTCGCCCAGCGGAGTCGGATTTTCGGGGGAGAGGATTCCGGGGGTCGCTGCGGAGGGCTCTGTGACGCCTCCCCATTTCTGCCGGAGCGTCTCGATTTCCTGGGATTGGGAGTGCAGCGCCGAACGCAGGCGCTCGACCTCGACGTCCCGCTCGTCGATCAGGGGTTCGGTGGGTTCGCCCGAAATCGTCGTCGGATCCGCAATCAACGCAAATCCGGCGAGGGCGTCTGCCGTGTCGTCGACTTCCGCGGACGATGCCCCGACCTCATCCCGAACGGAGTCCTCTTCGGGCGGCGAATTCGGGAGGCGCTCGTGTTTGGGCGGTTCTCGGTAGGACTGAAGGCTCTCGTTCGACACGCGGCTCCCCTCATTCGCGCGATGGTTCAGTCTAAACATCGGACGAACCCGAGAAGTCTTTAGGGAGCGGGATATTAGGTGGTCGAATGCGAGGGGGTTGCGGGTCGCCGGATGTAGGGAGTTCCGGGATGCTGCGGGACGAGGAATCCCTACGGCATCCCAGATGTTTCCCCTAGTTCATGCGGTAGCGGACGCCCATCTTCTGGCGACCCGAGTTGATGACCTTGAGCTCCTCCATCGCGAGGGCCGCGATGTCGGCACCAGCGACCTCGTCGTCTTCTCCGGCGAGTTCATCCATGTCTACCCAGGCCTGATAGACGTGGCGCGTTCGGTCGGTGATGATCCCGCTCTTGAGCAGGGTCTTGATCAGCACGCGGAAGATGTTCGTGTTGTCCGTCATGTCTCGACGGCGGTCTTCTTCGGTGAACGCCTCGAGTATCGCACCGCGTACCCAGTGCCAGTCGAGCCCGAACTCCTCGTAGATATCCTGCTTCTGCTCGGCGTTGATCAGGTTGAAGAGCAGGATCTGGAAGGCTTCCGCGGCCCACGCCTCGACGTGCTCGTGCTCTTCCTCGGTGAGCTGAGGGATCGTTCGGTCGGCCCAGATCTTTCCGAACTTGTGGTGGAAGGCCTCGTCGGACATCGTGAATTGGACGACGCGTCGAAGGAGTGGATCTCGAGTATCGCGCTGGATGGTCGCGAACGCGCCCATCGCCAGCCCCTCGATGAGCATCTGCATTCCGACGAGCTTCTTGTAGACGGCACCGCTTCTCACGATCTCGTTCATCAGCCCCTGGAGGGTCTTTCCAGATCGAAGCGGCGTTCCCCAGCGTGTGGCGATGTAGTTCGCGAAGCCGGTCACATGTCGCGCCTCTTCGCGGGTCTGGTTTGCGGCGTATTCCATCGCTCCCGGATCGCGCAGGATCTGGGTCAGGCTCGCAGAGAGCGAAAGCGCTCCCTGTTCGCCGTGCAGGATGCTCGAGAGCACGAAACGGGTGTTCTGGTTGGCGAGTCGGATCTTCTGCTGCTCGTCGAGTTTGTCCGCGACGGAGGTGTTGAGTTCGATACAGAAATCGCGCGGCATGATCGTCTCTTCCGTGAGATCGATCGGCTCCGACTGGAAGTCGACATAGCGTACGTCAGTCGGGTCCCAGAAATGGTCCACGGTCGCGGCAATGATGCCGTCGAAGGCGTCCGTTCGATCCGCATAGCGATCGACTTCGATCAGGGAGTCGAAGTCGTCTCGATCGACCGTGTTGTAGATTGGATCGTAAGTGATGTGTCGTTCGCTCATCTGGATGCGTCTCCTGCGGGCGGCGTGGTGGTGGATGGGCGCGATATCGGGTTCGGACTCGTGAAGCCGCACCCATCGCCCGTTTCCGAGCGGTTTCCGTGAAGCTGGAAATGTGTGAGGGTTCGGACGAGGTCTTCGCGGGAGGCACGGGAGGGGTCCTCTGCCCACCAGGCGAGCACGTGGGCCCACATGCCGACGACGGCCTGGGCGAGAACGTCGGGGTCGAAGCAATCATTCTCGAGTGCTTCGGCCGCGCGTTCGCGGTTGCGTGCGCTCATCCCCCTGGCGAGTCGTTCCAGAATATTCGCCGCGACGTCGCCCGCCTCGCCTCCGGGATGGAAGACGATCCGGAGCAGATCCCGCTGTTCCTCTGCAAAGCCCACCAGCGCATCCGCCTGGGAATACATGATGTCCCAGGGCTCGGTCCTGTTGGCGGCGGCCCCGATCAATCGCCCCTCGATCTCCTTCGCCGTGTCCTCCGCGAGTTCGCGAAAGAGAGCGAACTTGTCCTTGAAATGCAGATAGAAGGTTCCGGAGGCATAACCGGCCTTGGCCGCGATCGCGTGGGAGGTGACGGCCCGAGGTCCGTGCTCTGCGAAGAGCGCGAGGCCCGCGTCGAGCAGCCGGCGGCGGGTCGTTTCGGTCTTCGAGTAGCGATGGGGGACGGCCACGTCGCGGCGGGCGGCCTGCGCACCTTCGAGTGGGGCGGTCACGGATTGACTGACGACCATGTCATATATGACGTTAATGTCAGTTCCGGGCCCAGGTAAAGACGAATCGGCCTGACTTCGAGTTCAGCGGGGGGCCCGTCGCGCTTCAGGCGAGGACTGCGCCGGGCTCACAGGCTTCGGCGCACGCGGGATCGGCCGTTCGGATCCGGATCCGCCAGCTCGATCTGGATCGTCGTGTGTTCGATCGCGAATCGCTCTGAGAGCTGGTTTCGCACCCCCAGGAGGAGATCTTCGGCCTCGGCACTGGCGTCGACGACGAGGTGGCTCGAAAGCGAGATTTCTCCGCTTCCGATCGTCCAGACGTGAAGACAGTGGA
>JAPYTP010000302.1 GCA_029941885.1 Myxococcota bacterium | reverse complement strand
TCCGAATACCGGAGAGCGCGCCGGTAATTCTCCCGCTGCTTGGACGACTCGATCGTGCTCGGCGAGTCCGGTCGTGTCGCCTATCGCTCCGACTCTCCTGCCGGCAGGAGTTGCCCGGCCTACAGCGAGAGGTGAGTACACCTCAGATCGAGCAGCTCGAGAAAGAACTCCTTCTCCTTCGGCGAAACCAGATAGCCTCCAAGTCGACTCGGCACATCGATCCCTTCGCTCTCGGAATCATGCTCGACCTCCGTGGCGCTGAAAAACCCGCCCCCTTCTCGTTCCCTTCGACCATCTGGCCTAGCGTTGTTGCCGACGCAGAATCCAAGCAAGGCCGATCTGCGTGGGCGTATCCGGACACGACCGGCACGGAGGCAACTCGATGGAGCACTGGGAACTCGTTGCGAGGGAGAGCATTCGCGACCTCGTTGCCCGGTACAATGCAAACGGGGATTCGGGTCGTTTCGGTCCGATGCTCGAACTCTTCGCACCGGACGCCGTCATGGAGGTCCCGCAGCAGACCTGTCGCGGACGGGAGTCGATTCGGGTGTTCTTCGAAGACGTTGCCAGTGGTACCGGGGGCGGTTCCGGCAGCCGTGCGGCCTTCATCCGCCATTTTACCGCGACCCACCAGATCGATATCGAGGGCGAGGACACGGCTGCCGGACGCTGCTACTACGCCGTCCTGACGGATCGAGGGCTCGACCATTGGGGACGCTACGTGGATCGGTACCGAAGGATCGAGGGCCGATGGCTCTTCGAGCATCGCAAGGTCACGCTCGATGGCAGCGTCGAGAACGGTTGGGCCGCTCGCGACTGATCGAGCACTCATCGATCGTCATTCAGCGAAGCGGAGCCGCCAGGCGTCGTCGAAGGCGGGCCCTTCGAGAAACGCGTCGAGCATCGCGTGCCAATGCACGATTCGCCGCTCCTGCGCGGAGAGCACGAGATCGCCCAGACCAGGCGAGCGCAACCCTCTCTGGAGATTGGAAACCAGCGTGAAATCCTGGTCCAGTGCCGTGGCATAGATCTCGACCAGATCGGTCCCAAAGCTCTTCGCGCTCTCTGGGGGTTCGAAACCATCCAGAGACTCGCCGAAAGTCGTTCGAGCAAGATCGACGTCCACGACTTCGGCCTCGCCAGTGGGCGAATGCCCCGCGCAGATCCGCTCCAGGAACCATACGTCGACGGTGCAGCGTTCGGGCTCCGAGGGGTGTGGCAGGAATCGAAACAGCTGGCACCCCGTCGCATGGGTATTGAACGTCACGTTCGGAAAGAGGTGATACTGATAGTTCGCCGTGAGCCGGGATTCCTCGAGATGGCTGACGTCGATCGACCCCCGCTCCGCCTTGGAACGACGGAACGCCAAGTGCATGTCTGGATCATCCTCGCTCCCGGTGCCTCGCGCGGATTCCTCCCCATTCGGATTCATCATCATGCTATGTGCACCGAAGAATCCAAATGTCGACTGAGTGGTCCTCAGTCCGGGAACGAGCTGAGGGTGGACCCCCCGGACGTGGTAGACCTCCTGAAAGGCGTCGAGACAGGTCTTCCAGTTGCACGAGAGTTCGAGACGGCGGCGCAGAAAACAGGCCATGTCCTCGAAGCGGTAGAGGTCGAGTTCCGCAGTCACGTCACCCAGCCAGGATGCGATTGGTTCTGGACTCGCACCCGGATGCGCGAATACGAAACCCGAGACGACTTCGGCGTGTAGCGGGCGAAGTCCGCGGTCTTGCCTCGAGAAGGAGGGCAGGCCGTCCTGCTCCGGTACACCGACGAGCTTCCCGTCGAGTTCGAAGACCCAGCAATGAAATCCACACGTGAGCCGATCCCCGTGGCCGTGTCCATCGACCAGCCGGTTTCCGCGATGCGGGCAGACATTGTGGAACGCCCTGACGCTGTGATCGACCTGCCGAATCGCGACGACCGAGAGATCGTGCAGATCGTATGTCACCCAGTCACCCGGATCGGGGATCTCCGCCGCTCGACCAACCAAGTGCCAGACATTTGGCCAGAGCCGCTCCTTCTCGAGCTCGAAGAACTCCTGCGCGTGGAAGCGTCGTGGGGGCAGGAATCCCCCCCGCGCCGCACGTTCGCTCGCGGCAGAAGGAAAGGTTCTCATTGATCCCCCACCGATTCAGCGCGCACGGATTCCGTTCTCGCAGAATGTCCACAGGTCATCGATCCATCTCTTGTGCCGGACCTCGCGAAACAGATTCCGGTGAATCTGGGTCGAGACGAGAGAATGAACGGTCTCCGCGAGCGCCAGGGGATCCGCCTCACGAATCTCGCCGGCACGCATTCCCTGTTCCAGGATCTCCGACATCAGCGTATTGATCGGGCGCAATGCGTCGCTCAGTTCGTCGGGTCTGTGCTCCGCCAAACGCACGTGCTCGCTCGTCATGGCGATCATGTAGACGCGGTCCGACGATTGCTGAGCCATCGACGCCATCCTGCGAATCAGTGCTTCCATCTGGGCGAGAGCACCCTCGACTCCTGCGATCTTCTTTCGAAGCGTCGTCGACGAGCGGGCCATCGTATCCTCGAAAAGCGCCAGGAGCACATCATCCATTCCCTCGAAGCGGTCATAGAATGCCCGACGAGAGAGTCCCGATTTTCCGAGCAGCGGACGGAGCGTGACCGCCTCGAGACCGCCGGTCGCGACGAGTTCTCGCGCCGCCTCGACGATCTGCGTGCTGCGCTGCAATACCTGGTGCCCGACCCTTTCGAGGGATCGCTTCTGCCAGGCGGGTAGCGCTTTCGGGTGTGGTTCGGGATCGGTCCTGCCCATGCCCGAATCATAGCTCAGCGGCCGCGGACCACCGGTCTCGCAGCGATTCCCACCCACGGGCCACGGGCGGGATTCCAGCCGACGCAGCCTGCCCGGTCCGAGTCTCGGGACTCGAACCGACGCAACTCGTTCGTTGGCCTAACAGGATCGTCCTGATCGACGCCACTGTCCTCGATCACAGCCGTGTGCCATGCTGGCCGGACTGCGAGCCTGAGGAGCGTTGGATGCTGAAGGAGAGTTTCGGGATGAGCCGCGACGATGTCGTGGTCGTAACGGGCGCATCGAGCGGGATCGGGCGGGCGACCGCGCTGCTGGTGGGCAGCTTCGGTCTGGGAGTCTCCGCGTGGGACCTCGACCGGGAGGGTGCGGACGCGGTCGTCGCGGAGATCGTTGCCGGCGGCGGTCGGGGAATGGCCATCACCGTCGACGTGACCGACGACGATCTCGTCGCCACGGGTTTCGCCGCCACGAACGATGAACTCGGGGTGCCACGCTACCTCGTCAACAACGCCGGCCCCCCCTCGGCCATCAAGCTCGACTTCCGGGATGCGCTCCAGATCGCGGCGGGAAGCGTGCAGAGGGTGACCGAAAATTGGATGGCGCTCCCGTTGCCCGCGTCCGCTGCTGTGGTCAATGTCGCATCGGTCGCCGGAAATCTCGTCGGCGCAGCGCCCGACTGGTACGGCTCGTCGAAGGCCGCGATCGCAGGCTACACCCGATTCCTGGCGATCACGCATGCCAAGCGATTCCGCGCCAATGCGGTCGCGCCAGGCGCGGTCGATACGCCGCGCATGGCGGACTATCTCGAAACCGAGATCGGGCAGGCGTGGAGAGACAGCAACCCGATGGGGAGGATCGCCGATCCCGGGGAGGTCGCATCGGTCATCTGCTTCCTGCTCTCCCCCGCAGCGGCGTATGTGAACGGAACCCTGCTACCCATCGACGGCGGCGGCACGCTTCGCCTCTGATTTCGCGAAATCGGTTCACGCCGCCCGGGTGTCCTCCGAATCTCGCCGGGACCAGGGCACGAGATTCTTCACGCCGTCGCGGGGTACATCGCGAAAACTCGTCGACCGCGTCATGCTTGAAAGCCGGCGACCGTCCTGCCATTCTTGTCGGCAACGCTTTCACCGCGTGCCTAATAACGCAGCGAGATGTGAGCGAGAACCGTGACACCGGAAGGAAGGAGCGCATGCAAGCGGAGGATCTGCGACAAATCCTCGCCCTTCTGGCGGACTATTGCGAGACGCTCGACCGCGGAAGATGGGAGGACCATTTAGCGCTCTACGTCGACGACTGCTCTCTGCACGTCTTCGGGAAAGACTACGAGGGCAAGGAGCGGATCGGTCGCTTCATGGAACAGGCCCATCGCGGAAAGCACTTGAGCGGAGTGCCTCACGTGACCTTCGACGGCGATTCCGCTCACACGGTCTCCGATTACGTGTTCTTCCGAGAGGACATGAAGCTCTACAGCGCAGGGACCTACCACGACGATCTCCGGAGAACGCCTTCGGGATGGCGTTTCGCGACCCGAAAGATCGATATCGACCTGCGCGGTTCGGACTGAGTGATCGGACCGGGCGCTCCTAGCGCTCGGTCATCTTCGCGACGGCCACGCGGTGATCGGGACAGTCGAAGGATTCGCTCTCGCTCGAGATCGCATGATCCAGGATGCCCAAAACGGCATTGGACAGGTGAAGATTCAAGGCGCGCTTGGTTCCCTCGACGGCTTTCCGGGGCTGCGCTGCCAAACGTTGCGCGAATGCGAATGCTTCGTCGAAGAGCCGCTCGGGCTTCACCACCCGATTCGCGAGACCCACACGGAGCGCATCCTCGGTGGGAATCCGGTCGCCGGTGAGCAGGAATTCCTTGGCCTTCAAAAGACTCATCATCAGCGGAAACGTGACCGCACCTCCATCCCCCGCGACGAGTCCGACCGTCACGTGAGGATCCATCAGGAAGGCGGTCTCCGACATCAACACCAGTCCGAGAGACTGACCAGAGAGCAGCCGAGTCCAACCGCCGGACCCTTCACCGCGGCAACCAGGGGAAGCGGAAAGTCGACCAGCCCTCGCACGATGGCCTTGGCTTCCAACAGGACGGCCCTTCGCAGGGCGTGGTCGTCTCCCATGCCCTTGATGAGGTCGAGATCGCCGCCCGCGCTGAATGCCTTGCCCTCGCCGGTGATCACGACCGCGCGCGCTTCGGGATCGGCGGCCAGCTAGGTTCACACTTCGGAGAGTCGCGTGTGGAGCTCCTGGC
>JAPYTP010000301.1 GCA_029941885.1 Myxococcota bacterium | reverse complement strand
ACGATCCCTTGCATGACAAGCCCCCCGAACTCCCGATGCGGGCGGCCGATCCCCGATGCCTCGATGCCGCTGCGATCTGCCAAGTCGAGTGCCCGCAATTTCGTCCTTCCCTGATGCGCTCGGGGCGCGTCATCGCTCGTGGGTAAAATGGATCGCAGCGAATGTGGGGGAACTCGCCCGCTCGTCACGAAGGAGTCCGATCCGAATTTTCTCGATTGCATTGATGTCCTTCCCGATTGCGCATCGGAGGAAAAGCTCGTCGTCGCCCTGATCCCGGAGCAGACACTCAGTCTCTTCGGCTCTCGCCGGTCTCAGTGCAAGAAACATCGGCTCGAACCAACCAGATCACGGTGATGTCCGTCACGGTCTCGAGTCCCGTCCGAAACACGACCTCGGGATAGGCCTCGAGAGACCGTGAGGCGTCCGTACAACGGACAGTGACGCTTTCGCGCCCCCTTTGGTTGAACCCCCACAATAGTTGGACCTAGAATAGCGACCCGCCGATCGAGAAGATCCGGCGCCTCTTCACGGGTGCCTTCGATCACCGGCGAATCTCCCCAGGGCATCAGAGAATCCCAACCGACCGGGTGCAGATCAACGAGATTCAGCCGGCGCGTCCTTCCCGAGCAGATTCCGGGTGAGTACGAGTCGCCTCAGCCTCTCTCCCGAGACCTCGTGACTGAACGCCGTCCAGTGCCAATGCGAGCGGCGGTGATAGAGCTCTCGATCTCCCAGGTGTTCGGAGAGTGGCTCCTTCATCGCCAGGAAATAAAGACCCGGCCGATCCAGGTCGAAGGCCTCGACGGGAAAGGCCTCGATCAACTCTGGAGTCTCCTGCCCCGTCAGAAGCGGAATGCTCTGGATGATCAGGGGAATTCCGCGAGAATGGGTCGTCTGATAGAACCGATCGAGAATCGCGACCGCGAGCTTCTGCTCGACCCGCTCGTCTTTCATCTCCACCTTCTCGGTGCCCCCCCCCGTCTCGAGTCTCGTCCGCACTCCCGGCGGCAGCGGCAACGTTCGCGCGATTCTGTTCCACGATCTGGCGCTTCACGAGGTGCGTCAGACGCTCCTTTGCGAACACGAAGGCATTCGAATATCCGGACAGCCAGTTGAAGATCGGGTTCGTGTTGAGAAAGTCACCCAGCCTCCCCGCTGGCACGTACCGATCCGCTGTCTGGACGAGGCGGCCGTCGACGATCCCAAAGAGTCCCGACCGGACGTTGTCGACGAGATCGTTTCCATAGAAGGACAGGATGACCAGATCCGGGTCATATTTGAGCAGCTCGCGCTCCAGATAGACGAGCGCCTCGGCGTTGCTATAGCCCGAGACCCCGGCATTTAGCACCTCTACGCGGTGTCCCGCCTCGCGAAGTCTCCGCCCGAGCACACTCGAAAAGATCTCGTCCTCGTCGACTTCGTATCCGGTGGTGAAGGAGTCGCCCAGAGAGACGACCCGGAAAACACCGGCGGGTTTTTCATAGGAGAATTCCGTGTCCGACCGAAGACCGCGCGAGTTGATCGTGAACCACCAGGTCCCGTCCGCGGATTTATGCCGATAGGTCGTGTCGGGCTGATTGACTCGCACGCCGAAGTCCGTCCCGACGACGTGCCTCGGAAATTTCGGCTGCTCCCCGAAGAGGACCAAAACGCCCAGCTCGAAGACGAGGACGAAGAGGCCCGCGCTCATCGTCAGCAGGAGAAGTACTTTCAAGAGCCCGCTTCGGTCCGCCATTCGCTATGCAGCAGCCTTTCGATGATGTCGTGGGGGGCGACCGGGCGAGGATCGGACAGCGACCCGAACAATTCTAGCCGATCCCCCTGAGGCCAGACGCGAAAATCTCGTCAAGGCAGACACTCCCACCACAAACGCCAAGGTCGGCTCCATCAAAAAAAATCGACCGGCTCACCACTCGCAGATCGAGGAGACGATCAGAGCGGCGCTCGTTTGAATATGAAATCGGGAAGCATCCGAATGACGAACATCACGAGCCGCCAGATCGGGGGCGTGTAGACGACCGCCCGATCTGAGCGGATCCCGCGCACGATGTCCCGCCCGACGCGACTCGGCTTCGCGAGCAGCATCAAGCCCGAACGTCCGTAGGTCAGCTTGGTATCGATCATTCCGGGTCGGACATCGATCACCGACACGCCGGCCTTTGCCAGTCGGACGCGCAGCCCCGACAGGTATGCACTCAAGGCGGCCTTGCTCGAACCGTAGTGAAAATTGCTCGCACGACCGCGGTCGCCGGCCACGGAGGAAATCGCGCAGATCCAGCCCGCACCGCGTGCAGTCAGCCGTTCCGCCGCCCGATCGAGAATCGAAACCGCGGACGTGAAATTGACGTCGATCATCCGACGGGCGAGGGTCGCATCGGCCGCGGCCCCCTCCTCTTCCTGCATCTCGCCATAGCAGAGGGCGACGCCCAAGAAATCTTCTCCGATGTCCGCCTCGCATTCCGCGAACCAATCCCGATGAGACTCGAAATCGAGTGCCTCGAAGAGCCGCGTCCAGGTCCGTACCCCGTATCGAATCTCGAGATCCCGAGCCCGTGCTTCGAGTTCCTCGAGATCACGACCGGCAAGAACGATATTCGAGCCACCCGCCGCGAGCTCTCGCGCCAGCGCTTCTCCGATCCCGGATGTGCCCCCCAGAACGATGGCGGTCGTCATCGGCCGCCGCTCTCCGGATCGATATCACCCACCAGTCCCAACCGGCGTGCCTGGGAAGAAGAAAAACGGCCCTTCGGATCCAGCTCGAGCTTGATCCGCTTGAATTCGGGAAGCCTCGGATACATCGCTTCGAACGACGCCGCAGTCATGCACGCATCCTTCGCCAGATAGACACGCCCCCCGTGATCGAGGACGATCGCGTCGAGTCGATGGAGTGCTTCGATGACCTCGGGGCCCGCGTTCGGAAAATCGAGCGCCAGGGTCTTGCCCTGCATGGGAAAGCTGAGCAGCCCCGCGCTCTCTGGACCGAGCGACTTCAACACCGTGAGAAACGAGCCGATTTTCGATGCCGCGATGGACTCGAGCAGCGCGATCATGCCTTCTCGTGCCGTCGCCTCGGGAATGACGCATTGGTATTGCAGCACGCCCTGGGATCCGTAGCCCCGGTTCCAGTTTGCGATTCCGTCGAGCGGATAGAAAAAGGCATCGCATGGAGCGAGCGTCCTCTTCGTCGGATGAGCCGCGTAGTAGATCGAATTGAGGGCCTTTAGCGAGAGCGCGTTCATCGTGGAATTGGGGAACGTGAAGGGAACCCCGGGACGGCGCTTCTGGCGAAAGGCCAAGGCGTCGTCGCGTTGCCTTGCCGGGAGATCTTCTCGCGTCGCGTGATTGGCGCGAATCAAGACCGATCGTCCGAGCGAACCCCCCGACGCCATGCTGTCGACCCAGGCGACCGCATAGTCGTACGCGTCGTCGCTCTCGGCGATCCGCTCGAGAAGTCGGTCGATGTGGGCGATCCTCTCGTATTCCACTGACATGAACGCAGTCTCGACGGGCCTGAGCTGGATGTCCGCATCGACAATCAGGCCCGTGAGGCCCATTCCGCCGACGGTCGCCCAGAAGACCTCCGCGTTGTGCTCGGGAGAGCAGACGATCGATTCACCGGATGCGATGATCAGGGTGAACCGCTTCACCGATGCGGACATCGATCCACTTCGGTGGTGATTCTTGCCGTGAACATCCGACGCGATTGCGCCCCCGAGTGAAACCCTCTTGGTACCCGGCGTGACGGGAAAAAAGAATCCACGGGGAAGGAAGAACTCGATGATGTCCGCGAGAGTGATCGCGGCCTGGCATCGCAGAATCCCGGTTGCCTCGTCGAACGAGGTCATCCGGTCGAAACGGTCCGACTGTACGACGGCCCCTTCCGCGTTCAGCGCCGCGTCGCCGTAGCTTCGACCACAGCCCCGCGGAGTCAGAGTCGCCTGGGGCGCCGACGTCACGAGTCGTCGGAGTTCCTCGACGTGTTCTGGACGATAGACGTCGCACATCTCGACTGGATAATTGCCCCAACCCGAAACGGCTCGACGGACGAATCCCGGAACGGAGTCACGCGCCATCTACAGGGTTCCGCCGAACGCAGCGATCAGCCCGATCATCACGATTCCGGCGGCGACGACGTAGCTCGTTCGATCGGTCACCGCAAAGAGAACAGGATCGTCCATGAGCTGCCCTCGGCGCGCAAGAAACCAGACCCGCGAGATCCAATAGAGCATCAGAGGAAGCACGAGCCAGAGCGCATCGGGCCGGGCGTAATACTGACTCACATCGTCCCTGTTGACGTAGAGGCCCAGGACGAGCACCGACACGTAGCCACTGGAGATTCCCATCGTCTCGATCAAACCGACGTCGGTCCCCTGATAGGCGCGGCGAGTGATCGAGGGGTCCTCTGGATCGACCTTCGAGATCACCTCGACATAGCGCTTCACCAGAGCCAACCCCAGGAAGAAGAACACCGAGAAGACCAGCAGCCAGGGCGACACTTCGACCTCGGCTGCAATCCCGCCGGCCAGCACCCGGTGGGTGTACAGGCCCGCAAGGATGAGAACATCCAGCAAAAACTGTTCCTTGAGATACAGGGAATAGCCAAGAGTCGCGATGAGGTAGATCGCGAGCATCCCCACGAAGGGAACCGACACGAGCCCCCATCCCAATCCAAAGCCCACTGCGAGCAACGCCACAATCAAGATCTGGCCATGGGGGATCGACAGGCGACCAGCCGCAAACGGGCGCCGACGCTTGGTCGCATGACGACGATCCGCCTCGATGTCGAGCATGTCATTGAAGAGATAGCCCGCGGAAGCCACCGCACAGAACGCCAGGAATCCGTAAACGACGGAGGCCAGTCGGCCCGGGTCGCTTACCTGCTGTGCCAATGCGAGCGGGGCGAAGAGCAGCCCATTCTTCGCCCACTGATGAGGTCGCAGCGCCTTCAGAAAGGCACGGGGGCCGCGAATTCCCCTCGGCTCCGAGAAGATTTCGGTCGGGACGCCCAGGTGGTCGACCGCACGGGTGAGCCGCGGCGACGGATCGATTACGTAGGCTTGATCCGCCT
>JAPYTP010000300.1 GCA_029941885.1 Myxococcota bacterium | reverse complement strand
CCCTCGACGTGGGCCGACTACTCGACTCGGAGGACGTGCTGGAACGGCTGACGGAACTCTTCACGGCACGAGGGACGCCGACCTACATCCGGTCAGACAACGGCTCGGAGTTCACGGCGAAGGCGGTGCGGGAGTGGCTGGGCCGGCTGGGCGTGAAGACGCTGTTCATCGCGCCCGGAAGTCCTTGGGAGAATGGGTACAACGAATCGTTCAATGGCAAGTTGCGAGACGAGTTGCTGAACGGAGAGATCTTCTAGACGCTAACCGAAGCCCGGGTGCTGATCGAGTGGTGGCGGCAGGAGTACAATACGTTCCGGCCGCACAGTTCGCTCGGCTACCGAGCGCCGGCACCTGAAGCGGACGGGCGGTCGCTACGGCATCGTGACGATGTGTCTGGGTGGCGGCCAGGGGTTCGCGTCCCTGCCCGAGGCCTGCTGGCGACCGGGGTTCTCGCCTCCGCTCGATGCGGGCTGACGAATCTGTCGTGCGGCTCGGTTCTTTTTCCTCTTGCGGGGTAGAGAGCCGTGCCGTTCGTTTTTGTCAATCGGAGCGGGAGAGGGCCGTGCGGCTTGCGGCGGTTCGGCCGGCCAGGCGGCCAAAGAAGGTGGCGTCGCCGATCGAGGTGCCGCTGACGTAGCCCTCTGCCGAGCGGGAGACGCCGCAGCAATTTCGGCCAGCGGCGTAGAGGCCTTCGACGACCTCGGCGTCTTCGGTCAGGACCTCGCCAGTGGGCTTCGTCCAGAGACCACCGAGCGAAAAGGCCATATAGGGGGCCTTGCCGAAGGAACATTCGATCGCGGCGAAGGGCGGCTGGGTGAGCGGGCGGAGCCAGGCCGGCTGCTTGTGCAGGATGGGATCCTCGCCGGCAGCGGCATTGCGATTGAAGAGCTCGACGGTCCTCTGCAGGGAGAGGGCGGGGAGCCCCAGCGTCTGTTCGAGGTCTTCAATACGCTCCTCGACGGCCACGATCTCGAACCCGTCGATGATGGGGTGCCCGAAGGCGGCTTCGTCGACCACCAGATAGACGCGGCCCAGGGGTTGGCGGGTGCACGCCTCGCCAATCCGTCCGTGATAGGCGTCCTCGGCGATGAAGCGCTGTCCCTGGCCGTTGATGAGGAGGCCGTAGGTCAGGCTCTCGGGCGGGTAGAAGGGAAGGGTGATGTGGTACTCGCCGAGGTGGATGGCGGCCCCGCGTGCACTCATGCCGAGGCGGAGCCCGGTTCCATCGTCGTAGGGATTGCCGATGGGCATGGCCCGCCCCGCAATGCGAGAGAGGTGCCGCTGGGCCATGACCTCGTTCATGGCGAAGCCCCCCGCACTGAGGACGACGCCTCGTCGTGCGCGGTAAGCTCGATCGGTTCCATCACGGCGTGCGATGAGCCCGACGACGCCGCCGTGTTCGTCGAGAACGAGTTGCAGGACACGTGTGTCCGTCTGGACCCGAGCGCCGGCGCGTTGGGCCGCCTCGTGGAGGCGAGCGAAGAGCACGTGGCCCGCATCTCCTTTGCCCTGGACCTTGTGTCCACGGGGCGCCGGCTTGGCGATCTCTCGATAGGGCCACGACTTTTCGTTCCCCGACCAATAGAGGCAGTCATCATTGTCGGGCTGGGTCACGCGGGCATCGTGCAGCGCGTCCTTGAAGGCGCGGACTCGTCGCACCTGCGCAGCACTCATCGTCGCGCTCCTCCTTCGTGGGTCCGGTCCCCGAAACACGACTGGATCATAGTAACATCGCCCACAGACCTGCCCTACGCATCGGCCTCGACGTCCGCCGGGCGCTGCGCAACACTCGCGGGCCCGTTCCGAGTACATGATGATCGACTACGACCCTTTCTCGGATTCCGTCCTCGAGGACCCTTACCCGGCGTATCGGGAGCTGCGCGAGCACAGCCCCGTCCATTACCTCGAGAAATACGATTGTTGGGCGCTCGCGCGATTCGACGATATCTGGCGAGTCTCGAGCGACGCCACGCGCTTTTCGGTTCGGAAGGGGACCTCCGCGCCGCAGCTCCTCTCGAAGGTGCTTCCGGTCTTCCCGAACCTGAACCACGTGGACCCGCCCCAGCACACCGAGCTGCGCGGGGACCTGTGGCGCTTCTTCACGCCGCGCGCGGTCGCAGTCTTCGAAGAACGGCTGCGCCCGCTCACGCGTGAGCGGCTCGAGGCGCTGCGCCCGGCGGGCGGCTTCGACGTGATGGGCGATCTGGCTTTTCCCGTCTCGTCCCGGATGGCCTGCATCATGGTCGGCTTCCCCGAGGAGGACGCCGACGAGCTGGTCGAGCTCGTGCGCCGCTTCTTCCGCCGGGAAGACGACGTCAAGGGCATGACCGAGGACGGGATGGCGGCGTACGAGGAGATGAACGCCTACCTCCAGGACCTGACGCGGCGGCGCCTCGCGAGCGGGGATCTCTCCCATTCGCCCGTCGACACGCTGATCGGTCGCGAGACCCTCGACGGGGAGCGTCCCAGCGTGGAGGTGCGCGGGTCCCACCTGATGCTGATGCTGCTGGGTTCGACGGAGACCTTCCCCAAGACCTTCGCCAACACGCTGTACCGCCTGGCCGAGCACCCGGATCAACGAGCCGAGGTGGTGGCGGACCTCGCGCTCGTGCCTCACGCCTACGAGGAGGCCTTGCGCTACGACGCGCCGACCCAGTTTCTGTGTCGCACGACGCTCTGCGACGTCGAGATCGCGGGCGTCTCGATCCGAGAGGGGCGGCCGCTCATGATGCTCTTCCCGTCCGGCAACCGCGACGATCGCGAGTTTGCGGACCCGGACGTGTTCGATATCCATCGGCGTGCGCAGCGCACGCTGACCTTCGGGTCGGGCATCCATCGCTGCATGGGCGTTCATTTCGCCAAGCTCGAGGGTCGCGTGCTCCTCGAAGAGATGCTCCAGGCCTATCCAGACTACGAGGTCGACGCGTCGGGTGTCGACCAGGAGCGCACCGAGTTCGTCCGCGGCTTCAGCAAACTGCCCATCCGCTTCGGCTGATCTCCGACTCGAGCGAGGTCCGGGCGGGGCGCGATCCCTACCAGCCCCAATAACGCCCGGCGTAGGCCGCATCGCGCTCGGCCAGGGCCTGCTTGAGGCCCACGTCCGAGATGCGCTTGCGAAAGTCGAACTCGTCGTCGGCCCGCTCCATCATGACGGCATGGGGATGCATCCCGTAGTGCAGGGTGAACATGCCCGGATAGCCGAGCAGGTCGTAGCTCATATGAGCGACGCCGCGGGAGGAGGCGATGCCTTCCCGGGGCACGCTGCAGATCGCTCGGGCGAGTTCGTCGACCTCGGCGTCGAGCTCGTCCGTGGGCACGACCTTGTTGATCAGGTTGAGTCGCTCTGCCTCGTGGGCGTCGAATTTGCGACCCGTCATCACGAGCTCGTTGGCCTTCTTGAGGCCGCATTGAGCCGCGACGAAGGGGTAGAGCCAGGTGGTCCCGGCCGAACCGAAGCGCTCCTCGGGCAGGCCGAAGGTCGCGTCTTCGCTCGCGACGGCGAAGTTGCAGACGAGGACGAGGTAGAGGCCGGCGCCGATGCAGTTGTTCTGGACCCGCGCGATGGTCGGCTTTCCGGTATAGAGGATGTCGCGCATGACCGCCGCTCTCAGCTTGAGCTTGCGGCTCGCAAAACGGGCGCCGAGGTCCTCCGCCCCACCGTAGAAGTCATCCGGGTCCGAGAGGTCGAAGCCCGAGCTGAAGGACTTGCCGTTCCCCTTCAGCACGACGCATTTCACGTCGTCGTCCGCAGCGGCCCGGTTCAGCCCCTCGACGACCTGATCGAACATGGCGTCGGTTAGCGCGTTGTGCATCTTGGGTCGATTCAGCGCGACAGTAGCGACATTGCCCTCGACCTCGTAAGTCACGGTCTCTTCACTCATGGATCTTCCTCTCCAGGCGCTCTTGTCGAGCGCCGCGTCTGGATGGGGGCGAATGGCTGTCTAGCGAACGGCCATCTCTTCGGGGCAGCAGACCGTGCCGGGGCAGGGCGTCATCAGCTCCTCCCGCCAACGGGTGGTGTAGAGCTGGGCCCGCTGGCGCCAGCGGGCGACGCGGTCGTCCGCCTTCACCTCGTCGTCGAGCCCCCGGCACGCGTCGTAGGTCCGTCCCAGCTTGACGACGGATTCGATGTTGGCCGCCCAGACCGTGAGGACCTCGGTGTCGCTCATCAGCACCTCGTAGAGCCCGACCGGCTCCAGGCCGTATTCGCGCGCGACGGGCACCCACTCCTCCTGCATGGCGCCGAGGTAGTCGAGCGCGGTCCCGGGGCGGACCTCGGAGAGCTCGTGGACGAAGACGTCGCCCTTCACCCCGTCGGCGGCGAGGCTGGCCATGGTCGGGCAACCGGGGATTCCGGCGAGCTGGCGGTCGAAGCCGCCGGTTCGATGTTTGTGGGCCTCGTCCCACCAGCCGGAGAGCGCCTTGTTGCCCTGACGTCGGAGGCCGAGCCGGTCGATCGAGTCCTGCCAGCCCGTCCAGCCGCCGGGGAGCTCCCAGATGTTCACGCATTGGGACCAGCGGCCGGTGAGCCCGATCGTGTACCACGTGCCCAGCAGTTCGAGCCCGTTGGCTTGCTCGCCAGAGCACGACTTGGTGTGCTCCATGTAGGGCCAGGCTCCCTGACCGACGATGTCGATGAACTCGTGCAGAAAGATGGGACGTGACATGGGGGCTCCTATCGTGATGGGCAAATCACGATAACATGCTCGTGAGGGCGCCACCGGATACGAAGCGGCCGCCGGATCGCTGGTTTCCTGCACGCGGACTGGCGCGTGAAATGGCCAGCGCAATGTCTCGCGCGGCTAGACTGATCCTTTCAAATTTTGTCACGGAGTCGAGGTGGACCTCTCTCTTCCGGAAGAACGGCAGGTCCTGCGCGACACGTTTTCTCAGCTCGTGACCGAGGAGTCGAGTCCCGATCGCGTTCGCGCCGCGGAGTCCGAGGGTTTCGACGCCGCACTCTGGGAGCAGCTCGTCGAGACGGGCGCGCTCGCGATCCGGGTGCCCGAGGCCTTCGGCGGCGCGGGCGCGAGCCTCTTCGACGCGGTGCTGCTCGCCGAGCAGGCAGGCCGCCACCTCGCGACGGGTCCGAT
>JAPYTP010000299.1 GCA_029941885.1 Myxococcota bacterium | reverse complement strand
TTCCAGAAGGGATCCCAATGGTCGCTGTGAATGGAGGGGTAATCGAGTCCGCCGGGGGTGTCGGGGAAGGTGATCGCGCGGACGCCCTTCTTGGCGACGCGGCGCACCTCTTCGGCCATCAGTTGCGGATCCCAGAGAGGTGGCAGAGCCAAGGGGATGAAGCGCCCCGGATATTTGGCGCACCACTCGTCGATATGCCAATCGTTATACGCCCGAAGCATGGTGATGGCGAGTTCCTTCTCGCCGTTCTGTTTCACCTGCCTTCCGAAGAGTTCGCCCACGAAGCCCGGCACCGAGGCGAAACACATCGACCCGAGTACGCCGTTCACGTTCATGTCGTCGATGCGCGCGTCGATGTCGTAACAGCCCTTGCGCATCTGATCGAGTGAGGTCGGCTCCATTCCGTACTCGTCGCGCGGACGACCCGCGACGGCATTGAGACCCACGCCCGGATGCTGAGCACCTTCGAAGACCCATACGTCGCTGCCATCAGAGCGTCGCACCATACGCGGGGCACGATCCTTCCACTTCGCCGGAACATGCTGGTCCCACATGTCCGGCGGTTCGCAGACGTGGTCGTCGATGCTGACGAGAATCATGTCGTTCATTTCCATGGAAGTCTCCTTGCAGAGGGTTCGCGGTGGACCCGATCACTCTAGCCCAATGCTCCGCCCTTGAATCAAGGCCGGAGCGACACCGGATTTGGAGAAGCTGGATCGCTTCGCGCTACGCTCAGCAGCACGTCCGGGCCCATCGCCGGAAGCCGCAAGGAGAATTCGCGCGCCCATGGATTTTGCATACCCCCCAGAGGCCGAGGCCTTTCGGACGTCGCTGCGCTCCTGGCTCGAGGCGAATCTCGAAGCGCGTTTCTGCAATCTCGACGAAGGGACCGCGGGGAGCCCTGAGCGTCTCGCGCTCCTGCGGGAGTGGAATGCGAAAATCGCCGACGCGGGATACGCGGCCATTCACTGGCCGGTCGAGTACGGCGGTCAGGATGCGAGCCTGATCGAACAGATCGTTCTCGCGGAAGAGATCCACCGCGCCGGCGCACCCCCGACCGTCAATCCGATCGGCATCGCCAATATCGCCCCCGCCATCATGACCCATGGCAGCGATGCCCAGAAGCAACGCTTCTTGAAACGCATGCTGCGCGGGGACGATATCTGGAGCCAGGGCTTCTCCGAACCCGGTGCCGGGAGCGACCTCGCAAGCCTCTCAACTCGTGCCATCGATGAGGGTGACCACTGGCTGATCAACGGTCAGAAAGTCTGGAACACATTCGGGGCCCACGCCGATTGGTGTGAGCTCCTCGTCCGAACGACCCGATCGGAGAGCAAACACGCGGGCATCACCTGCGTGCTCCTCGACATGCGACTCCCGGGCGTCGAGGCTCGACCCACCACGACGATCACTGGTGAGACCGAATTCGCCGAAATCTTCTTGCGCGATGTTCGCGTCCCGAAGGCGGCCCTGCTCGGCGAGGTAGATCAGGGTTGGGCCGTGGCGATCACGACCTTGACGAGCGAACGGGCTGGCGTCGCAACGCTCCATCTCGACGTCAACAAGAGAATCCGCGAGTTGATCGACGACGTTCGAAAAATGGAGGGCACAATCGATGCGGGCAGGCGAGAAAAGCTCGCACGTCTGCATCTGCAGGGGCAACTCCTCGAGCGGCTCTCCGCCCGGGCGCTCTCCGGCATTCTGCACGGCCGGATGGGTCCCGAGGGAAGCCTGATGAAGCTCGTGTGGAGCGAGGTCGGACAATCCCTCGGCGACGTGGCGGCCGAGGTCCTGGGGGCGCAGGCGCTCGGCGGCCGATGGGCGAAGGCGAAACTCTCTTCACGTTCGTATTCGATCGCCGGGGGCACCACTCAGGTCAACAAGAATATCGTGGCACAGCGTGTACTCGGGCTGCCTCGAGGAACGTAGGAATCGACATGGACTTCGAGTGGACTGAAGAGCAGGACATGCTGCGCGAAAGCGTGCGCAGATTCGTGGACGAGAATGCGCCGGTCGATTTCGTGCGCGATCGATGGGATGATCCAGCGGGCGTCACCCCCGGAGCATGGAAGGGACTTGTGGATCTCGGCGTGACCGGCCTGCTCATTCCCGAGACCTTCGGTGGGATCGGGCTCAGCGTGCTCGACATGGGCGTCGTCCTCGAAGAACTCGGCCGCGTGCTCCACCCGGGCCCTGTCCTGTCGAGTGCCCTCGTGGCGACACGCCTGATCGCGGCAACCGGAAACGAGGCCGACTGCGAGTCATGGCTGCCACGACTCGCCGCCGGCGAAGTGCGCCTAACAGTCGCTCTGGAGAATGGCGAGGACGCGATCCGTGCCGATCACGCAAACGGCGAATGGCGCCTCTCGGGACAGCTCGCACCCGTTCTGGACGCGGCGGGCTGTGATGCGATTCTGGTGCCGGCTCGTGTGGAGAAGTCGCTCCGAGTCTTTCTCATTGCGTGCGACGCTACCGGTGTGGCGCTCACCCCCTTCGATCAGGTCGACGGCACACGGCGACTCTTTCGGATCGGCCTCAACGCTGCTCCAGCCGCGCTTCTCGGCGACGGGTGCGCGGACTCCGCGATCGCCGAAGCGAAGGATCTCCTCGCCATGGGCCTGGTGGCCGACGCCGTAGGCGCTGCGGGCCGTGCTCTCGAACTCGCAACCGAGTATGCGAAGGAGCGAGAACAGTTCGGCCGACCGATCGGAAGCTTTCAGTCCCTCCAGCATCTGCTCGTCGACATGCTTCGGGACATCGAGTTGGCGCGGGCCTCAGTCCTCTACGCCCTTTGGTCTGCTGACGCGGCCACTCCCGACGAGCGGAGGCATTCCGCGGCGGTGGCGAAGGCCTTCGCGGCCGAGGCCTTTCCGGGAATCGGCGCCTCCGCGATCCAGGTGTTCGGCGGCATCGGATATACCTGGGAAATGGACATCCACCTCTACGACAAGCGACTGTCCTCCCAAGCGCTCCTGGGTGGCGACGCAACCCACCATCTGGAAACCCTCGCGACGATCGCAATCGACTGAACTCGACGGCCGCGGTTTCGAGCCTTTGCAGTTCACGTCGATCCTAAGGGCGGGATCCGATCGAAGCCCCCTGCCTTCCGCGCACGAAGCACAGGGTCGCAAATCCCACCAGGTTGAGGAGCGCGAAGATCTGGAAGGCCAGCGTATAGCTCCCGCGCATGTCGAAGAGATAGCCCGCGAAGATCGGGCCGAGCACACCCCCGGGAAGGAGGGCCAGCATCAGGGTGCCGTAGATCCTGGCCATGGACCGGGTCCCGAAACGTTCGGCGACGATCAGCGGATACACGACGTTCTGCGCTGCGGTGGACACTCCATGGACCACGATGAAGATCGGTAGCGCGCCCGCGAGTGGAATCCCGAGCAGCAGCAGGGATGCGAAGGCGACCAGGGCGAAGTTCACGAGCAGCGCCGTCTTGGCCGGCCAACGGTCCGCAAACAATCCGATCCCCACCTTCGACGTGACCCCCAGGAAGACGGTCACACCGAAGCTTGCCGAGGCCCGCGCGATCGACACGCCCTGGTCCGTGAGGAAGAGCACGAAATTCGCCGTGACGCCGATGTAGTAGAAGTAGAAAATGAAGAGCGCGAGGCCGAGGAGCCAGAAGTCGCGACTTCGAATCGCCTGCTCGAAATCGACGTCCTCGGCGGGCGACGGCGGGCCATCCTCCAGCGGATCCGCCGAGTCGACTCCGACCGGCACGAAATCCGCCGGCGGTTCCCGGATCAACCACATCGACACCGGAAGCAAGAGCACGACGGCTCCCACTCCGACGAAGAGATAGGTGCTCCGCCAGCCGTACTCGACCAGCCAGACGGCACCCAGGATCGAGACGATCAGGCCACCGAAATTCGAACCGCTGTAGACGATGCCGAGTGCGAGACCACGCGAGCGCTGCACCCATTTGGAGACCACGGTCCCCACCGCGATATCCCCGACCCCTGCGACAACGAACCCGATCCCAATGCTGAGCGCGAAAACGTGCCAGAGCGCGTCGACCCTCGACGTCAGCGCGTAGACACTGCCGAGCAGGAGCAGACTGACGGCGACCACGGGTCGGGCACCGAAGCGTTGCGTGAGGACCCCGACGATCGGACTCGCCAGCGCGGCGATGAACGTACGCGGACTCCCGGCGGCCATGAAATCGCCCCGGGACCACCCGAACTCCCCCAGCATCGCCGGTGTGAGTGTCTGGGCGAGATACATGCAGCCCAGCCCGAGCTGGGCGGTCATGGAACCGAGAACCACCTTGATCGCCGGACCGCGAAGGTCCCCCCATATCCCCATTCGAAACCACACCCCGACCGCTCGTCCGACACCACACCGCTTCAGCTTAGACCGTTGCACGTTCCGCGCTCGACCGCAGAGACAAAAACCGGTCACCCCGATAGGCTCCCCCCTCCATCGAGCCGGTCTCGGTTGATCCGGGCTAACGTGCTCGGACAGGAGGGATCCATGAGATTGGCCAAACCGCGCCTCGAACCGCTGCAAGCCCAGGACCTCGACCCGGATATTCGCGAGACCTTCGGCGACGGCCCGATCCTGAACATCTTTCGGACCCTCGCTCATCATCCCAAGCTCATGAAGCGCTGGCTGGTATTCGGAACTCACATCCTTGCCAAGAACACGCTTTCCGCCCGCGACCGCGAGCTGGCGATCTTGCGTGTCGGTTGGCTCTGCAAGGCCGAATACGAGTGGGCTCAGCACACCGCGATCGCCCTCGAGTCGGGGATCGATGAAGCGGAAATCGAACGCGTGACCCTCGGCCCCGATGCCGCGGAATGGAGCGACAAGGAGAGTGCGCTTCTCCGGGCGACGGACGAGCTCGTCGCCGACGCGTTCGTCCAGGACGCCACCTGGCAATCCCTGTGCGGTTTCTACGACAAGGAACAACTCATCGACCTCGTCTTTACGGTCGGCCAATACAACCTCGTCTCGATGGCTCTCAATACGCTCGGCGTCCAGCTCGAAGACGGCGCGCAGCGCTTTCCAAGATCATGAGCGAGACGAAGTCGGCTCCCAGCGAGTCCGGTTCCCCATCGGGGGGCCGGCGGCTCGAAGGCAAGGTCGCCATCGTCGTCGGGGCCGGCCAGACC
>JAPYTP010000298.1 GCA_029941885.1 Myxococcota bacterium | reverse complement strand
GGAAGAGGCGCGGCGGGAAGCCGGTGATGAGCCTGAACATGAAGGGGTGGGCGAACTTCGTGTCGAGGCGCTCCCACTCTGCGTCGTCATCGATCTGAACGGCGAGATAGTCGCCGCCCTGACCGTCGATCGAGACCTGAACCTGCGGATTCGCGACCGCCCCCTTATACCAGGCGCGGGGCCAGTGGTTCGCGCTGACGAAGACGGTTCCGTCGTCGTCGAGCCAGGAGAGGACGCGATCGTTCGCCGCGCCGTCGTCGCCGGTCGTCGTGATCTTGAGGACCTGCCCTTGCTCGGGCTGGAGAATCCCCATCATCGACTCGAAGGCGACGATGAGTCCGACGTAACCGATCAGGATCCCGAGGGCGATCTTCGCAGGCTTGGGCATGGCTGGCTCCTTGTGGGCGAGGCTTGTTGGCGGAAAAGCTCGCGCGTCGCTCGGCGTCGCGCCAGTGCGTCGAGTCCTCGCCATCGATCGGATCGAGTCCCAAGAACGAACGCGGCGAAAAGCCCGTGAGGATCCGGAGCAGGTCACACTCTTGACGTGCCCCGGCGTTGGTGCACGAATCGTAGAGCAAATTCGCGAATTGCCCCGGTCTCGGCGGTCCTTTCGGCCCAATCGGCCACATTTTCAGCATGAACTCCTGAGTCCACCCCAAGTACAAGACGAAGTACCGAGTGAGTAACTGGGCCGAGTACGACCGCGCCCTCGTGCAGCGGGGGGCCATCACACTTTGGATCTCCGCGGATGCGACAGACGCCTGGACCCTCGGGAAAACGAGGCGGCCCGCGGAAGTTCTCAGATCAGGCAATCGAAACGGCACTCGGACTTGATCGAGCGAACAAATTGCTCGGCGTAGGCATTCAGATTGGGACTTCGTGCAGGAAGCTTCACCGTTTCGATGCCTGAGAATTTTTGAGATCGCGCTAAACGATCTCGTGAACAGAGGATCTCCATCGTGGATGAGGTGGCGGGATCTGTTCAGAAATCCCTCGTCACAATCAGTGAGATTCCTCGCGATCTGCTTCATCCACTCGCAATTGGGGAGGGGAAGGATCCCAGCGATCTCGACCCTTCGCGTCTTGAGGTCTATGACGAAGAGAACGAAGTACCGGACCAAGCCCGACCGCGTGATCACTTCGACGCTGAAGAAATCCGTTGCAGCAATTGCACCCCAGTGAGCCTGAAGGAACGTCTCCCAGGACATTCCCTTTTTTCTGATCGGGTCAAACCCGTGATCGAGAAGGATCCTCTTGATTGTGTTTCTTGCGATCTCGTGTCCGAGATTGTGAAGCGCTCCTCGAATTCGGATATAGCCCCAGCGCGGGTTGTCGCGGGCCATCAGAAGAACCAGTTCCTCTATGTCGACTGCGGTCCTCGGACGATCTGGTCTCCGATTCTTGTTGCCATCATATTTCTTGGCGATCAGCTCTCGGTACCACCGAAACAGACTATCTGGCGCCACCAAGGTCCCGATTTCGGAAAGCCGTTTTCGCCCAATGGCCTTGACCGCGAGCCGGGGAAGTTGTCGATATGACTCCGTTCTTGTCGGCCGAGTTTTCGCACACTACGGGATGAAGATCGTTCGGAGACGCAAGAGCCAATTCCGCTTTTCCGATTCATGCACCAACACCACTACGGGGCAGCAATCCAAAAGCATCTCTTGGCGAAAAGCGCGATTCGTCAGGAGTGTCAGGCCGACGTGCAGCCTATGCATTCGTCCGATGTCTCGGATTCACACGACGGACGCGCGTCGCATCCGTGTCGATCCGAAGGGTCTCGAAGCGCTCGGGGTCGCCCGCGATCACGACGCCATAGGCCTCGGCCGCTCGGGCAACGCTCAGGTAGCCCTCGCAGACATCGAAGAGAACTCGCTCGGGCTCGCGCTCGAAGGGATCCCCGTAGCCCCCACCGCCCGGCGACCGCGAACCGACCCGCTCGCCGGGCTGGAGAGCGACACCACCGACCGCTTCGGGATGCTCCTCCACTTCGCCATTACCGCTTACGAGAAAGGCGGATCCGGTTGTGGGTATGCCGCCTCCGCGAACGCCACGAGGCGGATTGAGCACGCCTTCCAGGGCCCAGAAGACCTTCATCGATCCCGCCCGAGGACCGTATTCGCAGAGATTCCCCGGTGCGCCGCGACGACGGCCCGCGCCTTCCGAGTCTCGGCGTAGCATCGAGCGCTTGACCACGATCGGATATTTCTGTTCGTCGACCTCGACGGAGTCGCGGTAGAGAAGGCCCGCCGCGGGCATTCCGAGAAAGCTGAGCCAACCATCCGTCTCCGCGGTCGCGGGCCCGCCCGTCGTTCCTAGCAGGAGCTGCGTCACGTAGGCATTCCCGCGCTCCGGGTCGTCCCCCGACACTACGGCGAGATAGGGTGGCGCACCGAAGCCCGCTTCGGCCGAGCCGAGACCGTCGGAACGGTCGGCGAAGGCGGCGAGAATTGCTGCCCAGATTCGAACGCCGACCTCGCCGGTCGCGAGCGAGCAGGAGGCGGGATGGCGCGGGATCCCCGCGACGCAATTCTCGCGCACGGCGACATCGAAGCAGCGAAAGCTCCCGCCATTGAGCGGCACGCGTTGGCGGGATTCGCCGCTGGCCGAATTCAGCACCATCAGCGTCGCGGCAACGACAGCATTCTTGGCGGTCGCCTCGGTGAGGTTGAGGCCGACGGGGACGCAGTCGGGGTTGTCGCGCAGGTCGCCCCGGATACGGCCCAGCTCATGATCGACCTCGATTTCCGCCCGCAAGACGAGACCCTCTGTTAGGCCCGGATAGGGATCGAGGCGGGTTTTGACTCGAATCACGCCACTCGGCAGCTCGCGGATGGCGCGGCGAGCACGCCGTTCGGTGTAGTCGAACCAAGCCTCGATGAAAGACAGGATCCGGTCGACCCCGAATCGCGCACACATCTCTTCGAGCCGCCTCTCGGCAATCCGACCCGCGGCCAGCATGGCGAGATAGTCCCCATACCAGACCTCGGGAACGCGAATCCGCGCGCGACACATCCGGATGATGTCGTCCACGTCCTGGTAGCCGCGTTGGATCTGCACACAGGGAAAGATCAGCGCTCCCTCTTCGTAGACGTCGGCGGCGGTGGGCATGTAGGTCGTGGCCAACGAATTGCCGATATCGGCCTGATGCGCCTTTGCGACTGCGGTAAAGAGGTGCTCGCCGGCAACGAAGACGGGAACCAAGATCGAATGATCCGCAGCGTGAGTGTTCCCATCATAGGGGTCGTTGTGGAGATAGGCGTCGCCGGGCCGAGGATCGGGATGATGCCGTCGCATCGCGCGGGTGAGCAGCCCCGATCCGTAGACGTGTACGGGGAGACCTTCGGCGCTCGCGAGTAGCTCGTCCTCCCGGGTTACGATCGAGCAGGAGAAGTCTCGGGCCAAGCCGATCACCGAAGACCGCGCGGTCCGCAGCAGCGTGTTCTCCATCTCGCGCACGATGCCGTCGAGACGGTTCGATAGGACCGCGAGATCGACGGGGTCGAACTCATCCGAATTCGTGGCGCTGGGATTCGATTGCTCCGTCATGCTTTCGGCTCCAGGTCGATCCGGTAGTGGGCTGGGGCCGCGGTCGCGATCGCGCCGGGGTCGATCAGGATCGTGGTCGTGGCCTCTTCGATGATCGCGGGACCCTCGATTCGCGTCCCCGTCGAGAGATTCGCACCGCGATAGACCGGGGCGTCGACCCGCTCGCCGGCAAACGAGACGGATCGCCATTCGACCGTCGCGGCCTCCGCGCTCTCGATCCGCGCGCTGAGACTCGGATGGGTGCGCGAGATGCGTGCTTCCGCGCGCAGGGCCAGAAGCTCGAGGGTCTCCCCGGGTTGGTCGACCGAGAAGAGCGCTCGATGGAGACGATCGAAACGACGGAAGAGCTCGGCGCAGTCTGATTCGTCGTGACCCCGCCAGCCCCAGGGCAGGGGCACGTCGATCTCCCAGAGCTGGTTCGCATAACGCGCCTCGCAGATCAGCTCGCGCCCTCGCGTCCCACGTTTCGCCACGCGTTCGAAGAACGCCTCGACCATCGCCTCCAGGTCATCGAGGGCCCCGGCGAGCGCCGCTCTGTCGAGGTCCGCCGTCGTCGTCTGCACGGGCCGAGAAAAGGAGCCGAAGAGATCCGCAAATTGCCCTCCGACCGCGCTGAGGCCGGCGGCGAGGGTGGGGATCACGATCCGGTCGACCCCGAGCTCGCGTGCGACGGAGACGATGTTGAGCCCCGCGGCACCGCCCCCCGCGACAAGCAGGCATTCGCGGGGATCCAGGCCCTGAACGATCGTCATCTCGCTGAGGAAGCTGCGCAGGCTCTCGGAGAAGACCGTCATCACGGCGGTGGCGGCCGCCTCGATCGGGAGACCGAGGGGCTTGCCAACGTCCCGCTCGATGGCCTCCCGAGCTCGCTCGGGAACGAGTCGCATCCGGCCGCCGAGAAAATAGACGGGGTCGAGGTAGCCGAGAAGGAGCGCGGCATCGGTCACCGTGGCGCGCAGGCCACCCCTGCCGTAGCAGGCGGGACCCGGGATCGCTCCGGCGCTCTCGGGTCCCACGCATAACATCCCGTCGCGGTCGACGCGGGCAATCGAGCCCCCGCCCGCGCCGATCGATTTCGTCTCGACCGCAGGCAATCCCGTCATGTGTCCGATCCAGCGCGGCCCCAGCCATTTCTCCCGGCTGTAGACGACGCGTCCGTCCCGGGTAGGGCTGATGTCGACCGAGGTTCCCCCGGCGTCGATCACCAGGACATCGCGCCGCTCGCTCTGTCCAACCGGCGGCGAAGCCTGCTGCTGCTCGATCGACTCTGTGGTTCCAGAGGACTCCGCTGCGGCGTTGGCCTCGGCGCGCGCATATACCAGCCCGGCAACGGGTGCGAGGGCGGGCCCCGAGTCCACACAATGGATCGGGTGTTCGCACATCTCGCCGAATCCGAGCACGCCGCCGGACATATGCGTCACCATCATCGGCTCGCCCCGGAAGCCGAGCGCGCGCAGCCGCTCGTCGAGGGTCTGGAGATGGTTCCGCATCAGTGGTTTCAGCGAAGCGTCGATCACCGTCGAGGAGGCGCGCCGGTATTCACGGATATTCGGATTCAGTTCGCAAGAGAGGCTGAACGGAATGTCGGGCAAGGCGGAAGTAAGCAGCTCGC
>JAPYTP010000297.1 GCA_029941885.1 Myxococcota bacterium | reverse complement strand
ATCCCATGGAGAAGATTTCGGTCCGCGGATTTCCCCTCGCTCGTCTGGCTCGATTCGTTCATCGCCTCCTCCGGACGGCAAACCGAGCGAGGGCCCGAAGCGGCTCCGCCGCCTCGCCCCAGCCCTCGATGCGATCGAGCGCGCGATCGAGCAGTACCTCCGCGCCGCTCCGAGCGTCGTCGACCCCCTGGAAACGAAGGATGCTCGCCGCCTCCTCGGAGTTCGCGTCGAGTACGTCGTCGGCGATCTGAAATCCGATTCCCACGTCCAATCCAAATCCTTCGAGACCGCTCAACTGGTCCGGCGCCGCCCCGGCCAGCGCCGCGCCTCCCACGATCGATGCCTGGAAGAGCGCCGCCGTCTTGCGAGCATGGATGGAGGCGAGCCGGGCCCGACCGGTTCCGTCCGCGTCGATCCGGGCGCGCCGTTCCGTGGAATCCACGGCATCCGGCGACGCGTCGGCTTCGAATGCCAGGTCATCGATCTGACCTCCGACGAGACCCTGTGCACCGGCCGCCACCGCCAACCGACCGACCGCGTATAGCCGTGCTTGCGCGTCCTCTGTCGACCCGGCGACCTGCGCCGCCGCGAGCACGGCGAACGCCTCGGTCAGCAGCGCATCACCGGCCAGAACCGCGGTCGCCTCGCCGAACGCCACGTGCACCGTCGGCCGACCGCGCCGAACGAGATCGTCGTCCATGCAGGGCAGATCGTCATGAATCAGTGAATAGGTGTGGATCATTTCGACAGCGACAGCGAGGGGTAGCGCCGCCCGCGCGGGGCCGCCGATGGCCTCCGCCGCGGCGAGCGCGAAAACCGGGCGCAACCGTTTGCCTCCGGGAAAGAGCAGGTGACGCATCGCGCCCAACAGGTTCTCGGGCAAGCGTTCGGGCGCTTCGACGAGCGACACAAAGCGTGCCTCGATCGCGGCATCGAGCAGCGGAATCCGTTCCGCCATGTATGCATCGACATCCACTTGCGATCGTCCTTCGCGGTCGGCGATCCCGGTCGCCTCCGAAGCGGAGACCCGGCGATCTCGAATCAATCTTCGTCGAAATCCTCGTCGTCTTCGAGCGCGTCGGTCTCGAAGGGCTCTGACCCTGAGTCGTCGCGACGGTCCCGGTCGGCCACCAGGATCTCGATCCTCTTCTCGGCCGCCTCGAGGGTCGCCGTACACTGTCGCGAGAGCTTCACCCCGGTCTCGAAGAGCTCCAGAGCCTCTTCGAGGGGCATCTCCCCCTCTTCCAATCGTCCGACGGTGTTTTCGAGCTGTTCGAGAGCTCCTTCGAAGGGAAGCGGCTCGTCTGACACGTCCGCCCCGTCGGAATTCCCGACCCCCGGTGCACCGGACGCTGTCGGCCCCCCGCCCGGGTCTGTCGCACTCTGCTTCGACTTGCCCATTCGGCGACGACTCTATCGGTGGAGCGTTCGCCCGTCAACGTGAGCGAGGCCTCGAACTATGCGGAAAACCGTCGCTTTTCAGTGCAACGATTCGTTTCGGGGGGTCTGCTCAGGAACGCTCATCCCCCGGCTCCAGCCGGGTGACCCGCGCGCCGATCGAGCCCTCCGCGAGTCTCAGCTCGAGCGCATCGTCGAGGGCGACATCCGCCGGCCGCCTCACGATCCGACCGTCCGCAAGCCTTCGAACGAGTCCATACCCGCGTCCAAGCACCGCAAGCGGACTCAGCGCGTCGAGCCGCGCGGCCAGTTCGGAAAAACGCCTTCTGCGACCCTCGACGAGCCGACGAATGGCAGTCTCCCCCGCGACCCGGGCACGCGCCTGCCGCGTCCGCGCCAGAGCGACCCGAGCATGGGGGCTGCGCGCGCGGAGGACCTCGCGGAGGGCCTCGACCCGGGCGCGATGGCGATCGATTTCCTGCCCCATCGCGACCCCGAGCCGACGCACATCGCGCCCGACCAGACTCGCGAGTGCCGTTCGATCGGGGAGCACCTGCATCGCCGCCGCGGAAGGCGTGGGCGCGCGAAGATCCGCAACCAGGTCCGCGATCGTCAGATCCGTCTCGTGCCCGATCCCCGCGACGATCGGGATCGGCGAATTCGCGATCGCGTGTGCGACGACCTCGGTGTTGAACGCCCAGAGATCTTCGAGGGAGCCGCCCCCTCGTACGACCAGGATCACATCGAGATCCCTGGCCGAAGCCAGCCTCCGAATCGCGGCCGCGATCTGTTCCGGCGCTTCCTCACCCTGGACCAGGGTTGGTGAGATCAGGATCGGAGTCGCCGGAAATCGGCGCGACGCGACCTTGAGAACATCGCGAACGGCCGCGCTCGTGGGCGATGTCACGACGCCCAGTCGCCGTGGAAACTGCGGGATCGCTCGCTTGCGGTCCGCGTCGAAGAGTCCCGCCGCCTGGAGTCGCTGGCGCAGTTGGTCGAAAGCGAGCTGCAGCGCTCCGACCCCCCGCGGTTCGAGCTGGCGAACGATCAGCTGGAGATCGCCACGCGCCGCATAGATCGAGACCTCGGCCTCGGCGACGACTTCGAGCCCCTCCTCGAGGTCGAATCGCACGCGACTGGCGTTGGCGCGAAAGAGCGCCGCACGCATCTGTCCCGCTTCATCCTTCAGCGAAAAGTAGACGTGGCCCGAGCCCGCCCGATGCAGGTTGGAGATCTCCCCGACGACCCAGACGCGTCCGACCCGCTGTTCGAGCAGGCCCTGGAGACCTGCGATCAGCTGCCCGACAGAGAGGATCTGCCGGTCGTCTCGCTCTGCGACGGGACTGCTCAACCCTCGTCGCGTTCCGCCGCGGCAACGGTCGATTCGCCCACCGTACCGGTGGCATCGGGGTCATCGCCCAGCTGAAGTCGCCGCAGATCCTCGAAGTAGTTCCAGCTCTTCAGGACCTCGACGGCCCGGGTGAGCTGAGCGTCGACCACTTCCGGCGCCGCACTCTCGAGCGGCTCGCCGGATTCCGGACCGATCACGGCAGGAATCTGTTCGTGCTCGAGGATCCGCGTAGGCGGTGCCGAGCCGTTCTCCAGTCCGGTCGCATCGCTCTGCGTGAAGTGGCCCTCGAGATCCTTTTCGCGCACGCGACGACGTTTGGGAAAGCCGAGCTTCGGATTGTCGCTTTGCTTGACGACGAGATCGGGGGTGATCCCGACCTCCTGGATCGAGCGACCCGCAGGTGTGTAGTAGAGCGCCGTCGTGAGTCGCAGCCCCGCTCCACCGTCGAGGGGATAAACGGTTTGGACCGAGCCCTTGCCGAACGTGGTCACGCCGAGAACAATCGCGCGATGGTGATCCTGGAGTGCACCGGCGACGATCTCCGATGCACTCGCGCTACCCTCGTTCACCAGTACGACGATCGGGTAGCCCGCCTCGAGAACGCGGTCGCTTGAGTTGTACTCCGTTCGCTCCCGCTCATCGCGACCCTGGGTGTAGACGACCAGCCCTTCGCCGAGCCATTGGTCAGCGACCTCGACCGCCTGATTCAAGAGGCCACCGGGATTGTCGCGCAGATCGAGGACGAGCCCCGAGAGCTCGGTCTCGTTCTCCTCTTCGAGATCGCGCAAACGGGCTCGCACGTCGCGGCCGGTTCGTTCCTGAAACGAGGAGATCTTGAGGTGTCCGATTCCAGGATCCACGATCTCGGCTCGAACCGACGCCACTTTGACGGTGTCGCGCGTGATCTCGAAGCGTTGGGGTTCGGTCATACCTTCGCGGATGATGTAGATCGTGATCGACGTGCCGCGCTTTCCGCGCATCAGCGAGACAGCCTCGAAGAGTGTCATCTCCGTCGTGCCCCGGCAGGGCTCCGCCCAGTCTTCGGGAAGCACCGTCGGACAGATCGAAGTGATCCGGTCACGGGATTCGATGCCCGCTCGTTTCGCCGGGGTTCCGTCGATCGGCGAGACGACCTCGATGTAGGCACCCGTCTCTTTCGAGATTTCGATCCCCAGTCCGTGAAACTCGCCCTTGGTTTCGACCTGCATATCCTCGAAGGCGTCCGCGTTCATGAAGGAGGAGTGCGGATCGAGATCCTCGAGAATTCCGCGCATCGCGCTCATCAGCAGAGCGTGTTCGTCGACTTCTTCGACGTAGCTTCCTCGCACGAGCTCGAGCACGCTCGTGAAAAGGCTGAGGTCCTCGTATCGCTGCGCACGGCGATCGCGATCGTCATCCGCCGATACGGCCTGACCGACCAGCGCCGAGGCAAGGATCGTTGTGATTACTCCGCCGGCGAATGCACCGAGGGATTGCGGGGTACGTCGCGGTTTCACGGATTCAGTGTCTCCAGCCCAGTTGAACCACGGGCTACTGCGGGGATACCAGCCCGGAAAGACTAGCAGCCCCGACGAATCGGGTTCGCAGTCAGGCCCGAGGGTCCATCAGCCATGGCTCGGGATCGATGGGCTCAGCGTCTCTTCGAAGCTCGAAATAGAGGCTCGGCCCGCCGAGCGAGCCGGTCGCGCCGACCGTCCCCAGAGACTCTCCCTCGTCGATCGGGACACCGACCTTGACGTGGATCTCGTCCAGATGTCCCGAGATCGTATAGAAGCCGTCCCCGTGATCGACGATCACGATCCGACCGTATCCGCGAAACCAACCCGCGAAGCGGATCACGCCCCTCGCGATGGAGCGCACCGGCGTGCCCGCCGCCGCGCCAAAGTCCGCGCCACTGCGAAAGGTCGTCGTGCTGAATTCGGGATCGACCACCTTGCCGAATCGCGCGGTGACCTGCGCACTCACCGGCGGCGCGAGTTGCCCCCGGCGGGCTTCGAACCCGGACCCGGCAGAGTCGCCCCTCGAAGCCGCTCGTGACCCCAGGGTGCGGATCGTCTCCTCGAGGGCCTGGGCGGCTTGTTCGAGTTCGAGGAGCAACCGGCGCTCGCTCGTCCGATCCTCTCTCACACGTCCGAGGATTTCGCCCTTCCCCGCGTGCTCCCTGATCAGACGAGCCGCCAGACGAGCGAGCTTCACATCCGCCGTCTCACGATCCCGCAACGCGGCACTCGCCTGGACCTGCAGGCCCTCGATCCGGTCTCGATCGAGTCCCAGGCGAGCGACCAGGCTGGCGTCGTGCCGAACCAGGACTCGAAGCGCACTCGCTCGCGACAGCATCTGCGGCAGATCAGGCGCCGAGAAGAGCACCCGTACGGGACCGAGTTCTCCCCCGCGATAGAGAGCAACGGCCCTCGAGGCGAGCGCATCTTGTGTCCTG
>JAPYTP010000296.1:1462-5227 GCA_029941885.1 Myxococcota bacterium | reverse complement strand
AGATCGAGAGCAGTATTCGAATCGTCCGCGTTCCCGTCGGTCAAGAGCTCGGCGACGATCACGCCAGATCGATCGACGCCCAGATGAAGCTTCTTCCAGGCGCGCTTTCCTTTGTCTCCGTGCTTGACGGCGGCCCACTCGCCTTCGCCGACGATGGACAGCCCGGTGCTGTCTGTCCCCCCGCTGCACGAGGGCGCGGTCGTACTCGGCCCAGTTGCTCACGCGGTTTACTCGGAAGCTTCGCTTCCTCCTCTTGTACTTGGGGTGGACTCTTGAGTTCATGCTGAGAATGTGGCCGATTGGGCCGAAGGGACGGCCAAGACCGGGGCAATTGTCCCATTTTCTCTACGATTCGTGCACCAACGCCGTGCGGAACCGCAGGTCTCGCCGAAGGTCTCCGTTCCTCAAGTCGAAAATCTCTCGGCTATACTGCGGTCGTGCAACCCTCACGCGCCCCGATCCTATTCGGCCTCCTCGTCCTGATCACCGTCGTGCCCGCGCTGATCAAGTTCTACACGGACTGGATCTGGTTCGTGCAGGTCGGCTACCTGGAGGTGTTCCTGCGCTCGATCACGGCGCGGCTCTCGCTCGGGTCGATCGCATTCGTCCTGGCGTTCGGCGTCCTCGCCGCCAACTTCAACCTGGCGAAGGGTTCGCTGCGGCGGCGCGAGTTCCGGATCATCGGCGAGGACGGCCCGCGCATCGTCTCGGTGGACCTGACCCGGATGAAGGCGTTCGTCTACCTCGGCGCGGGCGTGCTCGCCTTCCTCATCGCCCTCAACGCCTCGTCGCAGTGGGAGACCTGGCTGCTGTGGCGCTACGCCGTACCGTTCGGGTCGACCGATCCGATCCTGGGATACGACACCGCCTTTTACATCTTCCAGTTGCCGTTCTACCAGTTCGTTCAGAGCCTGGCGCTGGTTACGGTCCTCCTCGCGGCGGCGGGGGTAGCGGGCGCCCACGGCGCCGCGGGGAACCTCTCGTTCGACGCCGCCAGCGGGGTCGTCGCGACCCGCGTCGTCACTCGTCACCTATCCGTGCTGGGCGCCCTGGTCCTGCTGCTGCTCGCGGTGGGTTCCTACCTTGGGATCCCGGAGCTCCTGACCACCGACTCCGGGACGGTCTACGGGGCCTCGTATGCGGACGTCCACGCGCGCATGCCGGCCCTGCGGCTCCTAACTGCCGCCTGCCTGATCGGGGCGGCCCTGGCCCTCTACCAGGTGCGGCTGCAGCGCCTGTGGCCGGCGGCGGCGGCGGCGGGCCTCTACCTCGCGGTCGCCTTCGGCGGTGCTGCGTACTCGGCCGTGATCCAGCGCTTGGTGGTCGCCCCGAACGAGCAGGTCCGGGAGACGCCCTACATCATCCACAACATCGCCATGACGCGCGATGCGTTCGGGCTGGACGGCGTGGTCGAGCGCCCTCTTTCGGGAGATGCCATTCTGACGCTCGACGACCTGGACAACAACCGGGCGACCCTCGACAACGTGCCGCTCTGGGACGACCAGCCTCTGCTCGACACGTTCGGACAGATCCAGGAGATCCGCACGTACTACGATTTCGTGTCGGTCGACAATGACCGCTACTGGATCGATGGCGAGTACCGCCAGATCATGCTGTCGGCGCGCGAGCTCAACTCGGAGAGCCTGCCAAGCCGCTCCTGGATCAACGAGCGGCTCACCTTCACCCACGGCTACGGACTCGCCCTTGGCCCCGTGAATCAGGTCACGCCGGAGGGGCTACCCGTCCTGTTCATCAAGGACCTGCCTCCGAAGTCCGACGTGGGCCTGGAGATCACACAGCCCGCTGTCTACTACGGCGAACTCTCGAGCGATCACGTCTTCGTCAACACCCTCACCGAGGAGTTCGACTACCCAGAGGGGGACGACAACCAGTTCACGCGGTATCAGGGCGAGGGCGGTGTCGTCCTCGGTGGGTTCTTTCGACGCCTGATGTTCGCGATCCGGTTCCGGTCCACGGACACGCTCTTCTCGCCGAACCTCACGCCGGAGACGCGCGTGATGCTGTACCGCCGGATCTCGGAGCGCGTCCGGCGGATCGCTCCGTTCCTGACCTACGATCCGGACCCGTACCTGGCCATCTCCGGGGGGGGGCTCGTCTGGATCCAGGACGCGTATACCACCAGCGGTAGCTACCCCTACTCGACCCCCGCTTCGCGGGATCTCAACTACATACGCAACTCCGTCAAGGTCACCATCAACGCCTACGACGGGAGGACGACGTTCCACCTGTTGGACCCCGACGACCCGATCGCGGCGACACTCGATCGCGTCTTCCCGGGCCTCTTCACACCAATCGGGGAGATGGCGGACGACCTGCGCACGCGCCTCCGCTACCCGCCCGGCATCTTCGGGATTCAGGCTGAGATGTTCTCGACCTTTCACATGACCAACCCCGCGGTCTTCTACAACCGGGAGGACCAGTGGGACATCCCGTCGATCGACGACGGCATCGAGTCTCGGCTGATGGAGCCCTACTACACCATCATGAAGCTCCCGGGTGAGTCGGGGCCCGAGTACGTCCAGATGCTGCCGTTCACGCCCCGCAAGAAGGAGAACCTGGCCGCGTGGATGGTCGCGCGCAGCGACGGGGAAAACTACGGGCAGCTGGCCGTCTTCCAGTTCCCGAAGCAGACAGTGGTGTTCGGTCCGAACCAAATCGCGGCCCGCATCAACCAGGATCAGGTCATCGCGCCTCAGATCACGCTCTGGAACCAGCAGGGCTCCGAGGTGATCCAGGGAAACCTCCTGGTCATCCCCATCGAGGAGTCCCTGATCTACATCCGCCCGCTCTACCTGCGGGCGGCCGGGGGGCAAATCCCCGAGATGAAGCGCGTGATGGTCGCTTACAAGAATCGGATCGTGATGGAGAAGACCCTCGACCGCGCGCTCGAGCAGCTGTTCCCGCGCGATGGAGGGGCGGTGGTGGCCGCGCCTCAGGAGTTCCGCCCGGATCCGGGGGGAACGGACGGAACCGATCTCGCCGCAGAGGCCCAGCTGCACTACCAGCGGGCCATTCGAGCACAGCGCGAGGGCGACTGGGCGCGCTACGGCGAGGAGTTCGAGCGGCTGGGCTGGATCCTGGAGCGCCTCGGCTCACAGCCGACCGAATAGCGTGCACCAACGCCTCCTGGGCACTCAACGATACGGCCGCGTTCTGAGTTTCGAGAGCCCCTGAATCGGCTCGCCCGCTTTGCGATCGCGGTTCGCCGTGTGCGACCCTCTCTCTGTGGCAAAGCTCCTTCTTCTATTCATCCTCGTCCCCGCCGTCGAGCTCGCGCTTCTCATCGAGCTCGGTCAGCGGATCGGCACTGCCGCGACGATCGGCATGATCGTCGTGACCGGGATCGCGGGCGCGGCACTCGCCCGCAACCAGGGTTTGCGGGTCATCACGACCGTACAGAGCGAACTCGCGAGCGGCCAGCCACCGGCCTCGTCGATCATGGACGGGCTGATGATCCTGGTCGCTTCGGCGTTGCTGGTGACCCCGGGTGTGATAACGGACTTCGTCGGTTTTCTCTGCCTGGTGCCGGCGTTCCGCTCGGTCGTCAAGAAGCGCTTGCTTCGGTACTTCGAAGATGCGATTCGCGAAGGGCATGTGAACGTCAATATCGGCGGCATGCAAGGGAACGGATTCGACTCGGGCGCGGATCGCTTCCGGGATGCGATCGATGTGACGCTCAAGCGGGAGAATGCAGCGAGCCCCGCCGACGATCCCGCGAAGACGTCGAATCCGCGTGATCGCTAG
>JAPYTP010000296.1:0-1362 GCA_029941885.1 Myxococcota bacterium | reverse complement strand
TGTCCGTTCTCAGAATCGGTACACGCCGGAATCATTGAGCTTTTCCCTTCCAGCACTCAATCGGTCAACGGGCGATGGTAGTCCGATTGCGAACGAAGATTCAGTCTCGTATTGAGCAGTGACGGCGTGCAGAATGCGCCTCGCTATGTGGCATTTGCTCAAACTCACAACGATCTTTCTTCGCTGTATCCCGGCCTTCTTTCGAAGCCGGAGCAAGCAAGCGGTCATCGAGCTCGCCCTGCGTCAGCAGCTCGCCGCGTTCGCCGAGAAGGGGCGGCGACCTCGGATCACTCCGGCCGACCGGGGCTTCTGGGTACTTCTGTCACGAGTGTGGTCCGGGTGGAAAGAGATCCTGGTCATCATTCAACCCGAAACCGTCGTTCGCTGGCACCGCAAGGGTTTCAGGCTCTATTGGCGATCGATCTCGAAGCGCGGACCCGGACGGCCTCCGATTCCGGCTGAGGTGCAGGTGCTCATTCGTCGATTCGCAGATGAGAATGGCTGGCGCGCCCGAAAGATCCGGGCTGAACTCGCGAAACTTGGGATCTCCGTCGGCCTGGCCACAGTCTCTCGATATCTCCCAAAGCGAAAGCCTGACCATGATCAACGCCAACGCTGGAAGACATTCCTTCGTAATCACAGGCACGGCATCGTCGCAATGGACTTCCTGGTCGTCCCCACAGTTCGATTCCGACTTTTGTATGCGTGGTTCGTGATCGGTCACGGGCGACGGGAAATCATTCATTTCGGCGTTACCGAGCATCCCACATCACCTTGGGTCGTACAGCATCTCCGCGAAGCATTCCCAAATGACACCGCTCCACGATTCCTCATCTACGACAACGATTCCATTTTCTCCGAACGGGTCACCGACACGATCGAGAACATTGGAATTGCACCTCGAAGGACGGCCTTTCGGAGCCCGTGGCAGAATGGGATCGCCGAGAGATGGGTCGGGAGTCTACGCAGAGAATTGCTGGATCACGTGATCGTTCTAAATAAGGACCACCTTCGACACCTCCTCCGCGAATACGTCGACTACTACAACGCCGACCGAGTCCACACCGAGCTGCAGGATTCGCCGGTGGGCCGGCCCACCGAGCATCGACCGACGCCGGAGTCCCAAGTTGTTGGATTGCCTCGTGTCGGCGGACTCCATCATCGCTATGTGTGGCAGGAAGCAGCATGATCTGCCCGATCTTCACTGCGACATCGCCAGCTTGGATCCGACGGATGAATAAGGAGAACAGACAGGCTGTGAGAAGATTGCCATCCCCATCACCTGCCGAATCGATGACCTCGGTCACAAAACCATCGGCTGCGATCCCGCCTCACGGGCAGATGGTGTTGCCGTTGCACACG
>JAPYTP010000295.1 GCA_029941885.1 Myxococcota bacterium | reverse complement strand
TCCCGAACGTCATTTTCCTGGATCTCGACATGCCCGGGCTCAGCGGCTTCGAAGTCCTCGAGAAACTTCAAGAACGATTTTCACGGATTCCGGTTGTCATGATTACCGCAACAGACGACGTGCGCACGGTCGTAGCAGCGGTGAAGGCGGGCGCCTTTGATTATCTAGTGAAGCCCGTCCAGGAAGCGCGGTTGATAACGGTGGCCCGCAACGCGTTGGATCACCAACGTCTCACCGAAGAGATTGGCGAACTCCAGCGCTGTGGCTCCGAGGCGGGTTTTATGGGGATGGTGGGCAGCTCGCCGGTGATGATGAGGCTGCACAGCCGAATCGAACAGGTTGCACAGAGTGACGTTAGTGTCGTGATCTACGGTGAGAGTGGTACAGGAAAGGAACTCGTCGCTCGAGCGATTCACGACTCCAGCTCCAGGTCAAAAGGTCCATTCGTTGCCGTCAACTGCTCCGCGATCCCAGAGCAACTTCAGGAGGACGAGTTCTTCGGACACGAACGCGGAGCTTTCACAGGGGCGCACATACAGCGCGTGGGCCGGGTCGAGCTGGCAAGTGGAGGCACGCTCTTCCTGGATGAAGTTGCTGAACTCAGCCCATCGCTCCAGGCGACGCTACTTCGAGTCCTAGAGGAGAAATCTTTTTCGCGTGTCGGCAGCAGCGAGGAATGCACTTCCGACTTTAGGCTCGTGGCTGCAACGCACGCGAACCTATACGATGCGGTTCAGAACGGCGATTTTCGGGAGGATCTGTTCTACCGCATCGCGGTATTCGAACTTGACGTTCCGTCGCTTCGAAATAGGCGTGAAGACATTCCCGCTCTCGCAACTCGATTTCTGCGAGAGGTGGCGGATCAATCGGATGTCGATATCGATGCTCAGCTCGATGTCGATACGATCTCGGCGCTTGTCGCGCACGATTGGCCGGGCAACGTGCGCGAATTGCGTAACGCGGTGCAGAGATCATTCGTCGCGTCAAACGGGTCGCGAATTCAACCCCGCGATCTCCCGAAGAGAATCGCATTCCCCAGCCGAAGCTCGCACGAATCCGATCGAGCCGCCGACAACAGGGAGGCCGATCGGGAGACTGGTACAGAAAGACTTCCCTCGTTCAATCGCTTCGAACTCGAACAAGTAGCGATCAAGCAGGTCCTCATGGAGTGTGGGGGCAACGTGAGTGAGGCTGCAAGAACGCTTGGGATGAGTCGCGCGACGCTATACCGTCGCAGAAAGCAATATGGAATGCTGTGACTCTTCGTACGCCACGAGTTCCAATTCGCATGATTGTGTCCGCTCACAATTCGTGGCGAAGTTTGAGTAGCCGGTCCGCATCATGAGCCTGCGACGCGACTTCCGGTTCCCATGCACACTATTCTGACGACAGCATGTAGCCGCGGCCGCGAATCGTTCGAATCGGGGCTGACCAATCTAGATCGTCCAATTTTCGACGCAGGTTCGCAATGTGGACACAAACAAGATTCTTTGATGCCCCGAAGTCTTCGCCCCAAACGTGCCTACCAACCTGGTCTGCCGAAAGCGGTCGGTCTTGATTTTCTAGGAAGAGGCGTAGAATCATCGTTTCCGTCGGGGTGAGAGACACACTTTTCCCTTCCTGGGTGGCGAGTTGGGTTTCGGTGGATAGAGAGAGAGAGTTATCCAGCGATGGCGCGGTCCATTGGGACTGGACGCATCGCCGGCACAGGCACTCAATTCTGACCACTAGCTCCGAAATCGAGAACACAGGTCCGAGACAATCGTCGGCGCCGGCTTGGAGAGCCGCGATCCGCCCATCTACACTGGGGTCGACAATCAGACTGAGAACTGGAATCGAAATGCCCATTCCCCGTATGTCGCTGACAACTGGGAGATCTTCATCGATGATCAGACAGTCGGGAGGGGATCCGTCGCTGTCGCCGAAGAGGGTGTTGGAAACATCCTCCACATGGGTGAGGTTGAAATGACTCGGCCATCGCGCGCCCATCACGAGATCTTTGCATTCGATGTTCGAGGTGCTGAATAGGATCTCACGGCTCTGAAAATATTTCATTTCTTCTAGAATCCCTTACTCAGGCCAAGCGTCTGAGGACGTACTTCATATGACATCGCGCCTCGTTAGGTGAAGCACATTCGGACGTTGACAATGCGTAAGATGCATTCAATCTAGAGACGTCAGAGTTGCGTATCACTGGGGAAGCGCCCCGTTTGACATTGCATAGTGCAAGGTGCGGGCCAACGATGAGTTGGAAGAGCGCGCGTTTGAGGGCGGTCGTGAACCATGGCTGGTTCAACAGCAACGAGTATTGGTTCAGACTGAGACAAATCGAGTCGCTGAACCGCCTCGGGTTTGGGGAGCAGTTGTAGTGCCAGTTTTTTGAGAGACTCGCTCGGAGGACAGGATGATATAAGGAGAAGGTTCAGCGGAGAGCGAATTGTCTGGATCTGAAGCAGGCCGAGAACCGGTGAACCACATCGAAAATTGCTTTTGAGTAAGACGTGTCGGAGATAACGCCGTATCGATGGCGTCGGAACTTCGGCGGGACGAAAGACTTCGATGCACCCTGCCTGCAGGATCTGGGGAAACAAGTCGAAAGCTCAAGCGGATGGTCACTGAGGATGACCTGGAAGACATGGCGTTCGAGAAACCGTCTCAGAAGAACGACGAAGTTGCGGTTGGGAGAGTGGCTGTTCGCCGTGCCAAAGAGACACACGGCTTCAGCGAACTCCCTACTTGCAGTTTGACCGCGATCAGACGGTCGAGTTGCCCTGATGAGACTCGCGCCCAGCCCGACGAATTGTTTCGCGAACGACTGCCATTACTGGCTCGGAAGTGCGGACAAACCGGTTGCTGTTGTCTGCCTCTTCATTTTCGTCGAGAAGGCCGTGAGGGCAGTCAATAGCAGCTCTACAGTGCAAATTGCGAGATGCACCTGCATGTGAGAAAGCTCAGGCGATAGCACTTGAAGCGCCGCCTTCGCCGCGATGTTGCTGTTCCGAGAGGCAGTCCGATCCAAGGTGGGGAAAGATCTCACTTCCCTCCCGATTGTAAGAATCGCTCGGAGCCGAACTCGCATGAGCAACACGATTACTGCAATCACAGAAACGATCGATTCTGCGTTCTTCCCGCGACGGCGGCCTCCGGCAAGACTAGCCAGGGTGATCTGATCGCCGCGTTGCGGTAACCGGTAAAGGCAGCCGCGTTTCCGCTGGGTAACGGCTCTTGTGGCAAGTCTCTGCTGGATCGCTGGTGGCAGGTTCCTAGCGAACGACTTGACCTGCGAAGATCACGCCCCGGATTTGGGTTTCTCCGTCGAGCTTGACGTTGATTGGTGTCCGCTGTGCCAGAAACTCCTCGAGTACATGCGCGAGTTCGCTTTTCGTATCGAGCTCCCAAACGCCGTTCCCTGTCTTCACCATATCGGTCTCCCAATGCCGGTTTTGCTCTTACTCGGCGGCTCCTTAATAAATCGACGACAGCAGGCATCACGATCCCTAAGCACCCGAATCTGCGTTCATGAACGTCGCTAGAGGTCCAGGATGCAAGGAGTGGGCCAGACCCGAGACGTGTCGTAGGAGCCACCACACGTCAATTTGGACCACGCCTGGTTCAAGAGCGGCCAGTGTTGGTTCGCGTTGAATGCGGATGACCCGTTGGGAGCCTGCTCGAACGTGATTGAAGGGCCGCCGCCAATGGGCTCGTGGGCGACACGATGCGGATCCTCTGTTTCGGAGAGAGGTTTCTCGTAGCGTCGGCGACGGATCCCAAGTGCTGCGGCCTAGTTGCGTTAGTCATCTCATCATGCTCTCTGGAGTCCCAGACCCTTGGATATAGGTCTCTTTACTTCGAGGCTGCAGGGGGAGCCTGAGTGCTGATGACGGGTTGCAGCCCGTCATCGTTAGATGAATCCCTAATGAAGAAATTCGACGGACGACATTCGAAACGCCGTACTTGCTTGCCACAAGCGAATGCAGCCAGCCACGAATCGATTGCAAGTCGCCCTCATTTCGGTGGTGACAAGGCAGGACCGACAGAGGGAGCAGCAACATGCGATCTATCTTTCATGCAATCGGAATTACCATTTCAATGACATTCATTGCGGCACAGGCTTTTGCGACCGCATATCTGGAGAGCGAGCAGATCAATCTCGAGGGAGGTCTGACCGCCCTTACTCTCTTCGTAAGTGCCGACGACGGGGAGTCGCTCTCGTTCTACGTTGATTTGACCCTTTCATCGACTGAATTCAACGAAGTGTCTGGAATGTCAAGCGTCGACATCTCATCGAGTGACCACTATCTGTGGGACAATGACCCAAACTATGTCGCTAGTCGCCACTTGGACTCTTTTTTCTACACGCGCCCGGCGGATTCGTGGACGGCTCAGCCACCCTGTAGCGGTGTCGCGCACTCTTCTTCGGGTAGTTACGAGGCCTGCTTCGGGACTCCTGCTGGCGAAGGATTCACTCGTCTTGCGCTCGGGCAGCTCGTGGTGGCTACGGGCGAGACGGTCATCTTCGAAGGCGAAATCTTCCGTTCCGGTATG
Source organism: Myxococcota bacterium (assembly GCA_029941885.1). GTDB lineage: Bacteria > Myxococcota_A > UBA9160 > UBA9160 > UBA4427 > UBA4427. Next base: position 730 of record JAPYTP010000295.1, on the reverse strand, counting down.
TCGTTCATGCAAAGCGGTGCTTTTACCACAGTTCCGGAACCGTCCAGTGCTGTCCTCCTCGGTGGTGGTCTCCTATTGCTGGGCGGGCGCCGTCATTGGACAGAGCGCCTCCAATATCTACGCGTCGTTTCGCCCAATTAGAGAGTTCTGGGCGATATCGATCGTGCGAGTAGCCGCAATCGATTGCACCGTGGATCAACGTTCGTAGCCGTCCCGCGAAAACCGAGAATCAGCTGAGGCCATTGCCCCGTGGCAGCGATGCTCGAGGCGGCTACCAGGCGCACCCAACCCGGACTGAGGGTGACGCTTCATCGCAGCTTCATTTGAGAATGCAACCCTAGACACGCTTAGAGGCGTAGTGGCTTCCCTATCTCGGTTGTCCACTATGGAGGATTTGCCTTACAACGGGAATTTGAACGCAATAATGAGTAGAGAGACTCTGACCCTGCTTGCCACGCCACGCTACGCCTTTTCATTGATCGCCTTTCTGATTGCGGCAACCACGTCTGTGGCCCAGACGCCGGAGCCACCCATGTTCGATATGCGAAAGTTCGACATGCCAACGGGTGCACCCTCGAGTCCGCTTTTCGGGGCTATGCCGTTCACGCAGCAGATGTTCCGCTTCGAGGAGTTCGGCGCAGAACCCTACCAGCCCAGCGAGTGCACGAACTGCGACCCGATGCCGGCGGCGCCCGACTGCCAGAGCGGACCCAGCGGTGGCGCGCTCGAC
>JAPYTP010000294.1 GCA_029941885.1 Myxococcota bacterium | reverse complement strand
TCAGCACAGCCGATACGTATCATTCTGACAACTAAGCCCCGACGGGGCTACTCGGTCCCTTCCGGGGCTCGTTTCCTTCTCTCTCTCTTCGACGCTCGTTATATTGGCACGCGTAGTGACAGTATGTAACTCCGATATGGATACAAGGGACGGCCGACACGCCCGTTCGCATCGCCCCGCGCCACCATGGCCGAGGCGATGCTCGATTGACTCGACGAGGGGCGTTTGCGCATTTCAGCCAAGGAAGTCGTCGGGCGCAGGCGTGTCGATGCGCGCCGCCTTTCCAGATTGCGAAAATATAGAGGCCCCGCTCGAGGAGGTCGCCCAGATCTCCAGACAGAGCGTGGGATCCGTCGACAACTGAGGATAGAATTGCACGACGTGTGACGTTCGGACCGGTGGATGGCCGCGAAGGATCAGGCGGACGGAGCGGAACCCATGACCGAGGCTCACGTTAGGCCATCAGAGTTGGAAACCTGGCTGGAGACTCGCCATTGGCCGGTGTTTCTCGTGTCGGCCGCCGCTTTGCTCGGCCTGGCATGGCGCCTCCGCTTCGTCCAAGACGATGCCTTCATCTCATTCCTCTATGCCAAACAGTGGGTGCATGGCGAGGGATTGACCTGGTTCGGCACCCATGTCGAGGGATATACGAATTTCCTGTGGGTGGTCTGGGTCGCGATCGGCCTGGAACTCGGGGTCGATCCGGTGAGTTGGGCGCACGTGGGGAGCATGATGGCCTTCGCCGTATCGATCTTCGCCGTGTGGCGGATCGCTCAGCTCGTGACTGGCGAGAACGTCCCGGCCCTGCTCGCGGTCCTGATGTTCGGCTCGAACCACTCCGTGGCGTCCTATGCCACGGGTGGGTTGGAGACGATGCTGCAGACAGCGCTCCTCTCTCTGGCGGCCCTCAAGGCCCTCGAACTTCTTCGCACCGAACGAATCTCGGAACGCGCCGTTCTCACACTCTCGTTCCTGCTGACTGCCGCAGTACTGACCAGGCTCGACAGCGTCGTTCTCGGCTTCTGGATCGGAGTGACCGTACTCTGGACCGCATATCGGCGCGGTGCCCGCTGGCGCGTCGTCGCATCCTTCGTATCGCCCCTGGCGATCATCCTCGGGCTTTGGATGGCCTGGAAGCTCGACTACTACGGCGGCATCCTGCCGAACACCTTTGCGGCAAAGGTTGGATGGGATGGCTCGCCGATCGAAAACGGCCTGCTCTTCCTAGGAAGGTTCTTCCACTGGTATTTCATCTGGCCCTTGCTGCTCGCAGGCGGACTCGGCGCCCTCGTCGGCTTCCGCGCTGGGCAAAGCTCGAACTCCGAACTTCGGGTCTGGCTTCTGCTTCCCCCCATCGTCTCGTGGTTCACCTACGTCGTCGTCGTCGGCGGCGACTTCATGGAATTCCGCTTCATCGTACCGGCCGCGCCCTTCCTCTTCGTGCTGCTCGCCGACCTCGTTCACAACGGCCTGGGCAAGACCGTGGGCCGACCGCTCCTATGCGCTCTGATCGCGCTGTTGATTCTCATGGTGGCGTCGCATCGGCACGCGACCGGCTTTGCGGGGATCAGCGAGGACAAGACGCTCGACAGTATCCCCGCTCTTGGCACGTTCTATGGCAACTACCCGAACGGTCGATGGGACCGCATCGGGCTTCGTCTTCGCGAGGATCTTTTGGGTTCCGACCCGCTGCTCGCCGCTCACGCTGTCGGCGCCATCCCCTATTACAGCGGACTCGACACCGTCGATATGTGGGGACTCAATGACCCGTGGATTGCACGGCACGGGCAAACGGCGCCGCCGATCTACCAGCGGCCCGGCCATCGTCGTCACGCCACGCTGGCCTATCTCCGGGAGCGCCGAGTGAATCTCATCATCGGTGATCCGACGCGAATTGGGCGCGGGGAGCTCACTCGAATGGATCAGCCACGCATGTTCATGTTCTGGGCGCAGACCGCAATCAGCTTCAACCGGGTGCCAGTCCGGGAGGCGACGTTGGTCGCGATGCCCCTCGACGGGAGGGAATCGCTCTTGATGTGGTATTTGAGGCCTACGCCTGCCATCGATCGAGTCATCACGGAACGGGGATGGGAGAGGCGGAAGATTAGCCAGCGCCCTGGCGGTTGATGCGCGTGCCGAATGCACCGACTGGAGGGCGCCCGCGTCTCGTATCCAATCACGACCGGATCGCTCCTTGTCAGACGGAAGTGGGGCGGCCTTTTTGTCTGAGCAGCCGCAAACGATATTCCGATTCGTCGAACGACGACACCCCGTTCCGACTCCTCTTCCGGCAGCCGCCGTGTTGGGGAAGGTCATCCAGGATCTCGAACCACGGCGCCTTCGAACCGACGAACTAATGGATGCCCGCCGGGACCGCTGCGTCCACGTCGACGGTTTCCAGCGTGATGTAGCGACGGTCAGCTTCGGTCTTATAGTCGACGACCAGCCCGGACCCGCGCGCTTCGCAGAACAGGCTGTCCGACCCTCTCCCAGCACGCATAGTCCTTTACGTGGTTCTAGGACCAGACCGCCGACCCCGTCCATCATCTCGGGGTTGTCGTACCATGTGTACTCTGTACGAGCCGGGTCACCCTCGAATCTGGAGGAAGATGAAAAGTATGAGACGCATCTGGGTTCCCTTGATGGTCTTTGCATGGACCTTTGCGATCTCCGTAGCACGAGCGATTCGCCTCCCCAACGACTTCTCCGAAGCCCATTGGCTCCTGGACTACCGATTCGGATTCATGAAGCGCGGACTCATGGGCGCGATTTTCAGCTCTGCCTCTTCCCTGTTCGGATTTACGATGACCCCGGAAATCATCGTCGGGATCTCCGCGGTCGCGACCGGCTGCCTTTACGCTGCGTTCCTCGCCATCGCCTACCGAGCACTCAAAGATCATGCGTCCGATGACAACGCATCGTTGGCCTTGCTGGTCTTCGCCTCTTCACCTTTTGTGGTGATGAACGCCCACCTCTTCGGGTATTTCGACTCGTTGCTCTACGGATTGACGATCGCGTCCGTTGCCCTCGTTCTCGCAAACCGTGCTCTGCTTGGCTCGTTGGTCTCCGTGATCGCACTGCTGACTCACGAAAGCTATCTGGTCATCGGATTCCCACTCGTCTGCCTCGCCTCGTACTTGTACTGCAGTTCCAACGAACACCGAGCCCAATGGACTCGACACGCGGCTGCACTGTGTATCCCAATCTTCGTGTTCTCGGGAATCGTCGTCGCCCAGTCAATTTTCATCGACAGCCTGGTCCTGAGAGAACAGCTCATCGAGTATCTGAGCACGTATGACTTCATTCCCACGCGAATCGTCGGCGTTGCAGTCTGGCAGACGACCGGTTTCTTCGAGTTCCTTCGGGAACAGGGCGAATTTTTCTCGAGGCGCCTTCTCCACCCGACCATTCTGGCCGTCCACGGCCCCACGCTCCTTGCGCTGGTCTACTTCATTCACTCATCGTTTCGCCTGCGCCCGTTCGGGCTCCATTCTGTCCTCCTGATCGCTGCTGTGAGTTCTCCATTGGTCATGCATGCGGTCGCTTGGGACGTGGCAAGAATCTCGAGCTACGTCGTGGGCGGGACATTCATCGCAAGCTGGATCTTTCTGAAGACTCAAAGACTCCGACCGGCGGACGACCTCTTCGCGCTGGTCGCGATTCCCACCCTCCTCTTGAACCTATTTACACAACTTCCGCTGATGGATGACGAGTTCGATCGATTCACAAACATCGAACGAGTGCTTCTCTATTCACCTGCCATCCTACTTGTGTTGATCGAGTGGGTGAGGCGGATTCGATCACACTCCGAAAGCTGATCTCTGCCAAACCTCGTTGAGGTAGCCATGCAGGATCGGCGAGTAGTGCGAAGCCTCGTGGTGAAGGATGGGCCTCATGTATACTCGCGCAATGCTCAAGGCCAAGAGTGGACTCCTCCTCATCAGTGCACTCGTCGTAATTGCGGGCCTCTTTGGCATCTTTGGTCCGGGCTTGGAGCAGGGCGGGGCGAAGCCTCCGGACCCGATCGTCGATCCTGCGAGAGTCGACTTCGGTTGGCAGGACACCACCGCGAAGCGTCGGGTTGGCTTCTTTAATCCGGTACGGCAGTCTGCTACCGCTCTCAACGCAGAAGAAGCAGCACAGCTCGAGACCCTGGGCTACCTGGAGGGGTACGAGCCGCCGTCCGCAGCAAGCGGCGTCCTGATCCACGATTCTGAGCGCGCCCTACCGGGCTACAACCTCTATGTGTCCGCCCACGCACCTGCGGCGCATCTGATGAACATGTCCGGGCAAGTCGTCCACCGATGGGAGCGGACCTATGGGGAGATCTGCCCTGGCGGCACCAGAGACGGACCGGGACAGAACCACTGGCGGCGGGCCAAGCTACTCGATAATGGCGACCTGCTGGTCGTCCTCGACTACCACGCACTCGTTCGCCTCGATCGGGACTCCGTGCCGATTTGGACCCTCTGCGGCGGCTATCACCACGATGTAACCTGGGATTCCGAAGGCCGTATCTTTGCATTGCGTACAGCTCCTGCGTCGACCCAAGATGGCCGGCCAACGGCGAGCGCACTCGACGATCTGCTCGAGCAGATTTCTCCCACCGGTAAGGTGTTGTCCTCGACATCGCTCCTCGCTTCCCTGGCGAGATCCCCCTTTTCGCACCTCGTTAGTCAGGTCCCGGGACGTGACAAACTGCACACCAATGCGATTGCGGTCCTCGAGGGTCCCGGGGTCGAACGCTCCAGTCACTTCTCGGCAGGTCAGATTCTGCTTTCGTTTCGAAATTTGGACATGTTGGCGGTCCTAAGCCTCGAGAGTGAAGAACTCGTCTGGGCAACGACGGGACCCTGGCAGGCCCAACACGAGCCTGTGCTGCTGGAGAGCGGTCGCCTCCTGCTCTTCGACAATCTCGGGTGGGGTGAAGCGTCCCGAATCGTCGAGTACGACCCCGACACAAAGTCACTGGGATGGAGCTACCCAAAGGCACCGAGCCCGTCCTTTTTCTCTCCTGTCTGCGGCTCCCAGCAGCGCCTCTCGAATGGAAATACGCTCATCGTCGAATCGACCGCCGGACGCGCGTTCGAGGTGACGCCCAATGGTGAAGTCGTCTGGGAATTCCGCAGTTCGCATCGCGTAGACAGAAACGGCGTGGCTCTGGTGGCGTTGATGGGCAATCTGTATCGCGTCGCACTCGGGGAGGTCGAGCCCTGGCTCGACAGGACCAGATGAAAGAACTCGCTCCCCTCTCGACAAGGTCGATGCACCTTGATTTCACCCGAACTTCGACACATGCGAGATGGGAGGGCGCCTCGATCGAATGGATCTCTGATGAGTGGCATCCCTCACCGTTCA
>JAPYTP010000293.1 GCA_029941885.1 Myxococcota bacterium | reverse complement strand
GGAGGAAGTTCCTCGGCATCCTATCCGGGCGCCACCATGCCGTCGCGCCCGAGGCGCGGAAGGGGAAGCAGCCCGTCGAGCATCGTCTCGACTCCCTGTTGTGCGAGCAAGGCGAGAGCGACGAGCACGGCCGCGAGCACCAGAGCGCTCGCGAGATTGCCATCCCTGATTTCGGCGATCTCGTCGACGTCGGGAGTCATCCGAACGAAGGCACGGGTTCCGATGACGAGCAGGATGACGCCGACCCCGAGTGCTGCGGCCACGTGGGCAGCGGCGTAGACGAAGATCCAGAACACCCCCGATGCGGATTGAGAGGCTCGCATCAGCAGGTCGAGCGCACCGAAGGTCCCCCGGACCGCGTGCTGAACCAGGATGGCCATCGAGAGAATCGAGCCCGCGACCACGACACCGATCGCCCGGTTTCCTGCGCGGAGTCCATCGTCGATGCTCGAAAATCCGGCCAGTCGTGTCGCCACACGGGACGCGACCGTGATCCCCACGACGCCGACGAGAACTCCGAACAGGAGTTTTGCGATTCCCACCAGCCCGAGTATCGGATCCATTCGTCCCCTCCCCGAAATCAAGCGGACCCTAACCCGACGGAACTCGTCGTCGAGCGGCCAGTGTCCTCTCTAGATTGTCATGCGCGGCGCGTCTGGATCCATCGGTGTCGCGTCGAAATCTCCGCCGAACGGCGCCCCGCCCGGCCCGCTCGACCCCGGCGGTGGCGGTCGGTCATCGGGATCCCGGTCGCCGGTGAATCGTCGCCACTGTTCGAAGAAATAGGGCTCTTGTGGCTGGAGCCGAATGGCCTCCTCGATCGTCAAGACCGCCGCCAGCGCTTCGCCGCTCTGAAAGAGCGCTTCCGCCAGGGTATCGAGCACCCCGGGATGGAGTCGCCCGGTGTTCGTGACGGCACGGTCAGCCAGGGCCACCGCGAGCAGGAGCGCCTCGTTCGACGCTCCACCTTCGGTCGCGATCAACCAGGCCGCGGCATTGTCGTACTCGTAGAGAAAGACCGAGCTCTGCGAGTTCACGAGCCGATACGCATGGCGCTCGAGCGCTGCCATATCGTGGCGTGCCAGGGGAATGGCTCCTACGAATCCAATTACGACCAACATCGCCGCCGAATAGGACCCCATTCGCTGCGCGAGAGTCGGGTCGATCGATTCGAGGCTCGGTCGACCGAGGAAACACGTGGCAAGATACCCTCCTGCGAAGCCGCCCAGATGGGCGCCTCCCGCCAGGTAGCTCGAAAAGACCTGATCGATCACGAAGAACTGCACGAGGATCACGCTGATGAAGAGTCGGCGGGGCAGGCGCCAGTAGCTCGGCATCGAGCGGGAGTAGTGGATCTCGAGCGCCAGCATGGCCCCCGCCAGACCGGCGACCAGCCCGGAAGAGCCCACGACATTCACATGGTCGGCAATCATGATTCCGGCGATCGTGCCGACCGCGCTGAAGGCGACCACGATCGACGTCCGCCAGGAGCCCATCGGTCGTTCGACGAGGTGGCCGAGCACGAGCATGCCCCCGACGTTGACTGCGAGATGGATCGGAAGAACGGAAAACCCCGGCAGCAGCGAGCGCAGGGGACCAGGAGCCGGCGTGAGCGCGTGGAGGAAATGCGATGTGATCGCTCGCCAATATTCGCCTCTTCCGAACAGATCCGGCAGGAAGGCTCCGACATCCCGTAGGCCGGGATCTCTCAACTGAAAGCCGGTCCCGATCAGACAGAACGCGACCGTCGCCCAGATCATCCAGGTCGGACCTTCACGTTGCCCGAGGCGATCGACCTCGTCGAGCTCGCGGATTCTTTCGCTTCCGTTCGGTAGCGACGCGAGGCGGGCGAGGAGGGCCTGTCGCGCCTGCTCAGGTCCCATCTCGGGATCCGCGAAATCACGGCTGCGAACGCTGAGCAATCCCTTCGTCGTCCCGATCAGCAGAACGTGATCGGTGACATAGAGGTGACTAACGGAATCGTAGTCCCGCAGCGGTGAGCGTTTCAGACCGCGTGGCTCGATCAGGCGAAAGCCATCGGCCTCGAGGAGGATCGCGCCGCCGCGGGCTAGACGCACCCGTTCGATCGAGTGTCGGGGGGGCGGATCTTCATCGGGAGCCATGGCCATAGGATAGCGCTCCACCCTGCGACCTACGCGGCAGGTCGTGTGCAGAAGGCCATCAGACGAAGAAGCGGAGCGCTCCTCTTGGGGGGCCTCCGCTTCGTCATGAGATCAGCTCTCGGTAGAGTTCGATCGGCCCACGCAGCGTTTTCGTTTCAGTCCTTGACCGAGACCGCCACCGTCGGGAAGACACGCGAGTAGTAGAGTACGACGCCCACAAAGGCCCCCACGAACCCGAGGGCGATTCCGACCTGGATCAAACCGAACCAGGACAACATGTCGCCCTTGATGGCCGAAGGCCAGATCAACAGGTTGCGCTCGAGCCAGAGACCGAAGAGCAGAATGCCCGCGACCGGTCCCGCGATCCAGGGAGTCTTCTTCGGTCGCTGGCCGAGGAGAACCCAGAACGGGATCAGCCAGTTGCAGGCCCACACGACCATCGAAACCCAGCCGTAGCCCGTCTGCAGCCGGGCCCACTCGAAGTCCCAATTCTGCCAGCTCTTGGCGAATGCAGCTGCCGAATAGCCCTTGTCGATCATGAACTGGTCGCCCAACCGATCGCGGATAAAGAAGGTTTCTTCTGGCAAATTGCCGTAGTAGATGACCAGGTACTGGCTCCAGAAGAGGTACATCCAGAAGATCGAGAACGCGAACATCAGCTTGCCGATGTCGTGCATGCGACTCTCGTTGATCTCGCCTTCGAAGCCTTCCTTGTTCCGGGAAAGCACCCCTGAGACAGCACAGGCGGCGACAGCGGAAAGAATGCCGCCCCAGCACACGAAATTCCCGAAGAGATTCGAGAACCAGACCTGTTCCATGGACATGACCTGATCGAAGCTGAAGAAGGCAAAGCCGATGCCGTAGGTCAGAGCGATGAAGGGGGCGATGAATGCCGTGCGCTCCTTCGAAGCGAGGCGTTCTTCCGCGTCTCCCTTCCAACCCGCGGTCCAACTTTCCGCCATCCTCTTGGCGAAGCCTTCACCGTTCTCCGCGAGGTTGCGCAGAGTCGGCCGCGCCGATGCCTTGAGCATTGCCACCGACAGGAAGGCCATGATCGCGAGCAGTCCGATATCGGTCGCGTAGAAGCGGGTCTTGTTGAGCCAGGCTTCCTTGCCGTGCATGGCGCCATTCGCCTGCCAATCAAAGATATACTCGCCGCCGAACATGCCGACGATTCCCAGCACCAGGGAGATCGGAATGAAGGCCGCGAGGCTCTCCGCGAATCGCTTGTAGGGTCCCGGCCAATGCGCACTGACGAGCGAGAAGATCGCCGTCAAGACGAGCCCACCGCATGCCATCATCGTAAAGAAGATGAAATTCGCGTGGAAGGCGAGCCAGGCGGTCTGCGGGTCGGAAGCGATGCCACCGATGAAGGCGACGACTCCGGTCACGACGAAGGCCAGACAGATATTGAAGAGCGGCTGGGGCAGAGCGCCCGGATTGGCTCGCTCGGCAGCCGTTGCGATCGCGCTCACTAGCGACCTCCCTGACCGGCGAGGTCACGTATATAGTTGACGACATCCCAGCGAGCATCCGGCGGTATTCGGCGATAACTCGGCATTCGGCCACGGCCGAGAGAGATGGTCGCATAGATATGTCCATCCGTGAGGCCGGGAGCGAGATTGAAGCCCAGCGGCGACCCCGGCCCGATCGGAAGCACGCCCGCGATCGGGCCTCTCGGGGCTGCGATGGGACCATCGCCGGCGCCGGTCGGACCATGGCAGGTCGCACAGTTGATCTGGAAATATTTCTCGCCCCGCTTCAGCGAAGCGAGGGTCGGCCTGTTCGGATTGACGAAGGCTTCCTGCTCCGCCGGTGTGAATTCGGCGGGAGCGATCACATCACCCCACCCGACCGGAACCGTGCCCTCCGGCGGAGAAAAGAGGCCGATACGCTCCTGGTAGGGATTCAGCTCGAAGGCTTGAACCGCGATCTGCCACTTCATCTGCGGCCACCACTCGACGGAAACCTGCTCCCAACAACCGGTCTGGGTCAGGAAGAAGAACACCATCATTCCCATCATCGCGCGTCGCGAGAGGGTGGCGCGGCTCCGACCGGAGGAACCGTTCGCGGTCGATCCCGAGGCCGGAGTCGATCGATCAGTGAGACGCATGAAGACTCACCTCCTTGGCGTTGTTTCCACGCATCAGGGATTCGACCTCGGCAACGTCTCGCTCCTCACAAGTCACTACGACCCCAAACTCTTCAGCGGAGAAGCGTGGGCTGTAGTGCTCGTCCAGCGGTCGCGGGTACAGACCGCCAAGACCCAGGAGGCCCAGGACCGTCAGGATACCGCCGAACAGGATCGTGAGTTCGAAGCCGATGATCCACATGGGTGGAATCGCGGCGATGTTCTTGCCTGCGATCTTGAGCGGCCAATCCATCGACATCCAGATCTGGAGGCCGAAGCCCGTAAAGACGCCGACCAGGCCGCCGACCAGGGTGAACAGACGCACACCCGAGGGCTTGGGATCCTCTGCCATTTCGATGTCATCGAAAGGTGCAGGCGAATAGGTCGTCAGATCGTCGAATCCGCGCGCCTTGAGCTTGCGTACGACCGTCGACACATCCGACGGCAGGTCGTAGACGCTTACGATCGTGGACATCAGTGCGCCCCTCCGTGTCCGTTTTCCTTGGCGTGGATATCCAATTCCTTGACCTCCGAAATCGCGATGATCGGAAACATCTTCAGGAAGAGGAGGAAGAACATGCTGAACCAACAGAAGCTGCCGGTGAGCACCATGAGCTCGACCGTGCTGGGGATGTAGAGGCCCCAGGCAGCCGGAATGTATTCACGCGAGAGGGACGTAATGATGATCACGTAACGCTCGAACCACATGCCCAGGTTGATCAAGACGCAGAGCACGAAGAGGAAGGGAACATTCGTTCGAAGCTTCTTGATCCAGAGCAGTTGCGGGAAGACCACGTTGAAAATGATCATGCACCAGGTCGAAAACCAGTAGGGCCCGAAAGCACGCAGCCAGAACGACGTCTGCTCGGCTTCGACTCCGGAATACCAGGCGATGAAATACTCCGCCACGTAGGCATAACCGCAGATCAGGGAGGTGAAGAGGATGAACCTCGACATGTTCTCGAAGTGGTAGTCGGTGATGTACCGCTCGAGGCGAAAGATCCTGCGAACCGGCACCATCACCACGATCACCATCGCGAAGCCGCCGAAGATCGCGCCCGCCACGAAGTAGGGTGCGAAGATCGTCGCGTGCCATCCAGGAACGATCG
>JAPYTP010000292.1 GCA_029941885.1 Myxococcota bacterium | reverse complement strand
TGCTCGGAAAAGGGGTTGTACTCGATCATCGCGTTGAGTTCTCCGTAGGAATATTGGATCTGTTTCGGCGGAAGGGGACCGGGTCGGTCCCGAGGCCTCGCGGGCGGTGGAGCCTCGTCGTGCAGAACCGGCGGACCCTCGTGGCATGGTCGCGAAGCGGGAAGTCGATTCGCTGGGCAGTTTCGCGGGGGGTTGGGGACACTTTCAGCCGCTCTCCACGCTTGGCGTGGGGATTGGGGGGTAGGCATTGCGGGGAATGGAAGTCGGGCGATCAGGTGTTTGGTAACGGAACGTATTGTATCGTAATGCCGTCGCTGTCGATCGTCAGTGGGCGTCGAAGCCCACAAAAAGCGACCAGGATCGATCTCGGGCCGTTCGCGCGCTTCCGTGTCGGCTGGGATGGACGGGGAGCGTCAGGAGTAGGGAATGCCGCAGACCGAGCGTGCAAAGACGAATCGCAATGGCGCGGCCGGCAGCACCGGCCGTCCGCGAAGCGAAGAAGCCCATCAGGCCATCCTCGATGCCACCCTTGCACTTCTCATCGAGGTCGGATTCTCGGCGCTCACGGTCGAGGGCGTCGCTCAGCGCGCGGGTGTCGGCAAGGCAACCATCTATCGCCGATGGGCTTCGAAGCTTCCGCTCGTCGTCGAGGCTTTCGGCGAACTCCCAGGCTTCGAGGAAGTCGACACCGGGAGTCTCGAAGTCGACCTCAAAGAGACCCTCGCCACCTACCTGAATAATTTCAACTCGACGTCCCTCGGTGCGGTCTTTCCGAGCCTGGCGGGCGAGCGCGCGCATAATCCGGAGCTGTCCAAACTCCTCGAACCGGTCACGAGGGGCCGACGCGAGCCCTTCGTTCGGATCTTCGAGCGGGCGAGAGAGCGGGGAGAGATCTCGCGAGACGTCGACGTCGATCTCGCGGCGGACCTCGTCGTCGGGCCGATCTCGGTGACGCTCTTTTTCCGGGGCGGGACGCCCTCTGCGAAGATGGTCGGACCGATCGTGGATCTGGCCCTCTCCGGAATCCTGAACCGGGACTAGCGCGGACTGGAATTCTCGGGCGTCGCGACCGAGATCTTGCGGGGGTCGAGGCGATAGACGAACCGATCGGCCGAAAAGTCGTCGAGCTCTCCGGGGCGACCGACGAGGGTGGCCTCGAGTTCGTAGAGTCGATTTCCGAACCGGACACGAACTCTCGGGTCCAATCGGATGTGCGCGAGCCAGCGCCTTCCCTCCTTCGGATCGAGGTAGAGTTCGCCGTCGAGCACGGTGTAGTTGAGCTGAACCGAATACGGATCTTCGGGTCGGGTCTCGAGTTCGAGGGCTCCGTCGGCTGCGGAGGACCAATCCTCGACGGGATTCCGCTGTAATTTGCCCGAGAGGGCTCCACCCGGCAGCATGAGCAGCGGTCCGCCGCAGCCGGTGACGACCCCCAGCAGAACCAGCAGTGCGATCAGGGTTAATCGATGTATGGACACTCTTCCCCAGGATTTCTTGCCGCGCCTGGTTCCGCCGGAACGGGGCGCGCCCCATTCACCGGCGGAAGTCGATCGATCCGCGGTGCCCGATCGATGGGGTCGACCGGGTTGCGCGGCGCGGTCGCCTACGACGAATAACGCTCCCGCAATTCGTGTTTCAGGATCTTACCCGTCGGATTCCGTGGGATCGTGTCGATCAGCTCGAGTTGCTCCGGGATCTTCTGGACCATCAGCTCCATCGACCGCAGGAAGGCCTGCATCTCTTCGAATTCGATCGGGTCGTCCGCGTCCTTGCTGGCGACCACGGCACAGCATCGTTCTCCGCTCTTCGCGTCCGGCAATCCAATCACAGCGACGTCGGCGACCTTCGGGTGCTGATAGAGCAGATCTTCGACTTCCTTCGCCGGAATGTTCTCGCCCTTGCGGATGATCACGTCCTTGAGTCGGCCCGTGACGACGCAGTAGCCATCGGCGTCGAGATAGCCGAGATCGCCAGTGTGGAAGTAGCCGTGCTCGTCGAAGGCGGGCTCGTCGAGTGTCGAATCGAGATATCCCCGGAACATCTGTGGACCCTTGCAGCGGAACTCGCCTTCTTCGCCCGGACTCGCGACCCGCCCGTCATCGCGCACCACTCGCAGATCGACGTCTGGCAGTGAGATCTTCCCCTCCGTCTCCGCCATCTTCTTCGAGGGATCATCGAAACGACTCATCGTGAGAATCGGTGCTTCGGTCATGCCGTATCCCGAGATGATCCCGACGCCGCCCATCTCCTCGACCAGGTCGTAGTGGAGCTGTGGAGGCTTCGGTGCGCCACCACCGGGGAAGGCGCGCATGTTCGGGAAGAGCGGTTTCTCGTCGGATCGACGATGGGCACTCAAGTAGGCCTCGTGAAAGACGGTACCCGCGGAGCCGAGGGTGACACCCTCCTTCCGGAGCGTAGGCATGGTGGTCGGCTCGGCAAAGCTCTCGATGATGATATGCGAACAGCCGTAGGACAGACCGGATTGCAGCCAGTTGATCCCGCCGATGTGAGTGAAGGGAAAGACGAACGCGACGCGATCCGAAACGCGCATGTCGAGGGCGATGCTCATTCCCTTGGCGGCGGCCCACAGCGACGCATCGGTGTGTTGAACACCTTTTGGATCGGCGGTCGTACCGCTCGTATAGAAGATCCAGCGAATAGGGAGTTCGGCTGCAGAGACCAGGGCGGGCGGCGGGGGGAGCTCTGCGTCCTCCGCTTCCGGGAGGTCGTGATCGACGACGATCGTCTTCATTCCCTCGTGTTCGGCGGCGATCTCCGAGGCCATCGTGGGGTAGTCGAAGCCGCGCCATTCGGGCGGGGTCACGAGCAGTACGGGCTTGCACTGATTCGCGATGAAGCGGACCTCGCGGGTCCGATAGATCGGGAGGATCGGGTTCTGGATCGCACTCAGTCGGGCCAGCGCCCCCACCAGGATCATCGACTTGATGCGTGTTGGCAGCATCCAGGAGACGACCTTGCCGGGGCCGACCCCGAGGCCGACCAGGCCACGGGCCGTTCTCAAACACGCCTCGCGATAGGCCCCGAATCGGATTTCTCGGCCCTCGCCGTCGACCGCCATGTTGGCGTCGGGCGTCTCGCTCGCGCGTTCTTCGATGAGTTGCCAGAGTGTCGCGGTCTCGATCATGCTGTCCCCGAATGATGTGCCGATGGTGTCGGCTGAGATTAGCCCGCTCGGGCGGATCGTTGGGTCCCCCCGCGGCGTGAAGTGCATCTGAGAAGGCCGAGACGGCCGGTCGCGCAGGGGGGGGACCTTGATACGATCCGGGGCGTATCGTAATGTCCAGCCAGCCGGAGTCATTCGAATTCGGTCGCGAGGGGCAATCTGGCCCGCGCCCGGGCGCCGCCTCCGTAATCGACCCCCCCGTACTCAACCCCTCCGAGGTCCCCTCCGATGGACGCGCGATTCACCGAAGAAGACGAAGCCTTTCGCCGCGAGATCGCCGGCTGGCTCGAAAAGAATCTCAGCGGCGAATTCGAGATCGTTCGCGGTCGGGGTGGGCCGGGGGACGAGCACGCACTCTTCTCGGAGCGGCACGCGTGGGAAAAGCGGATGGGAGAGGACGACTGGATCGGCGTGGGCTGGCCGAAAGCCGTCGGGGGACGCGAACTCTCGCTGACCCAACAGATGATCTTCCACGAAGAATATTCGCGAGCCGGGGGACCGGGACGCGTCGGACATATCGGCGAGGGGCTGCTCGGACCGACGGTGATCCACTTCGGAACCGACGATCAGAAGGCGCGTTTCCTGCCGAAGATTCTCTCCGGCGAGGAGGTCTGGTGTCAGGGCTATTCCGAGCCCGCGGCGGGTTCCGACCTCGCGGCCGTGCAGACGCGGGCCGAACTCGACGGAGACGAATGGGTCGTGAACGGTCAGAAGGTCTGGACCTCGGGTGCGGAGTGGTCGGATTGGTGTTTCGTCGTCTGCCGAACGGATCCCGAAGCAGCGCCGAAGCATCGCGGAATCTCCTATATCCTGGTGCCGATGGACCAACCGGGCGTCGAGGTTCGCCCGATCGTCCAGATGACCGGCGACAGCGAGTTCAGCGAGACCTTCTTCTCGGGTGCACGTACCTCGAAGGACAATATCGTGGGCGAGGTGAACGGGGGCTGGGCGGTCGCGATGGGCACGCTCGGCTTCGAGCGCGGTGCCTCGACCCTGGGCCAGCAGATGAGTTTCCAGAACGAGCTCGATCAGATCATCGACATCGCCCGGCAGAACGGCAAGGCCAAGGACCCCCTGATCCGACAGCGGATCGCCCACGCCTGGTCCGGACTCCGGATCCAGCGCTATCACGCCCTGCGGACCCTGGCGGGCGTCGATGAAGGGGCCGACCCGCCGCCGGCTGCGAATATCTCGAAGATCTTCTGGGCCAATTGGCATCGTGATCTCGGGAAACTCGCGATGGACGTGATGGGCGCCGATGCCGAAGTGGCCGCGGGTGCGCCCTACGATCTGAGCGGCCTGCAGCGCATGTTCCTGTTCACCCGGTCGGACACGATCTACGCCGGGTCCAATCAGATTCAGCGCAACATCATTGCCGAGCGCGTGCTCGGACTCCCCCGCGGTCCCCGGTAGTCCTTCCCGACGCCAATAGAGAGATTCCATGCCCAAGCAGCCGACGCCCGACTACGTTCCTCCGCACGACCTGCTGAAGGGCAAGACGGTCCTGATGACCGCCGCCGCGGGTGCCGGGATCGGATTCGCGACCGCACAGCGCTGTGCGGAGGAGGGCGCCCAGCTCTTCATCAGCGATATCCACGAGCAGCGCACCGCCACCGCCGCCGAGAAACTGGCCGAAATTTCGGGCAAGCCCTGCGGCTATCGGCTCTGCAACGTGCGCGATGACGAGGAGGTCCGCGCGCTCGTCGCTGCCGCGATCGAGGAGATGGGACACATCGACGTCGTCATCAACAACGCGGGACTCGGGGGTGAGGTGGACGTCGTCGACATGAGCGACGACCAATGGGATACGGTCCTCGACATCACGCTGACGAGCGTGTTCCGGATGACTCGGGCCGTCCTCCCTCACATGATCGAGCGCAAGAGCGGAGCGATCGTGAACAACGCCTCGGTGCTCGGGTGGCGGGCGCAGAAGGGCCAGGCCCACTACGCAGCCGCCAAGGCAGGCGTGATGGCACTCACGCGCTGTTCCGCGGTCGAAGCAGCCGAGCACGGCATTCGGATCAACGCGGTCTCGCCGAGCATCGCGATCCATCCCTTCCTCGTGAAGACGACTCCCCAGGAGTTGATCGACGAACTCGAGGCCAAGGAGGCCTTCGGGCGCGGGGCGGCGCCCTGGGAGGTCTCGAACGTGATGGTGTTCCTCGCGAGCGACTACGCCTCCTACATGACGGGCGAAGTGGTTTCCGTCTCCAGTCAGCGCGCCTGAGTTCGGATTC
>JAPYTP010000291.1 GCA_029941885.1 Myxococcota bacterium | reverse complement strand
ATTTTATTGAGAAAAGAGTGGTACGCCGGGAGGGATTCGAACCCCCGACCCTCAGCTTCGAAGCCTGGCGTAGACGCAAGCGATAACGCCTAGTTACGCTCAGTTGACTGGCACCAGCCTGCACACGGCGGCACACAGGGGTCTGGAGTCCGGCTCCGGCTCTAAACGGCTCCGAATTCCGGAACCCAAAAGGGGTCGGAGTCCCAAAGCCCTCCGGATTCCCTTTGCGTGCGTATCGAACGCAAAACGCCCCGACCCGAAGGTCGAGGCGGATAGGAACTTCAAGCCGCGTTTCCCGCACCGCCGATACTATGCAATATGACAACCAAGCCGGGGATGGAGACCTACTCCCCGTTCCCGGGCAGATCGAGATGCGTCGCAAGCACGTCGAGCGGAGATTCCGACGCTAGGATTGGTCTACGCGCTTCCTGGCTGATCCGTCTCAGCGCCTTGCGCTGACCCAGATCGGGGAAGACCAGGCACGTTCTCGAACTTCCATAGCGACCGTGTCGTCCTCACAGTAGGTCGGGCGTTCGTTCTTCGACATCGTGCGACAGGTATGGGCGGTGTATCGGCAGCTCGGATTCTCGATTGCGCGGGCATAGTAGGCGGCGCCGACCTTCGGATCGAACTCGGGGTCCCGCCAGACACCACACAGGCCTGCGGCGCCCCGGCCTCTCAGCTCGCAGGTCGCCAGGTCGACGCTCGCGCCGTTCTGCCCACCTGCGACCTCGAAGACCGCTTGATGCAGGGCGTCTCCTTCGCCGGGCCAGACCTTGATGATCTGGATGCGTTGGAGCGGTGTTCCGGGATACTCGGCCGTGCCGGGATCGGCCAGTGCCGAGACCACGAAGGCGGGCCCTTCCGTACCCGACGCTGCTCGCGGATCGCCCGCGTCGAGATCTCCACCCATGGGCACTCCCGCTGCGTAGCCGCGCCGAACGAGATCGGGCGCCTCGCAGAGGTCCTCGGGAAGATCCCAGCCGCCAAAGAATCGCAATTCCATCCGGGTACCGCTGGTCGCGAAGATCTCGCGTCGGCGCATCGCCTGGAAGATCGCCTCGCGCGTGTTTTCTTCTGCCCAGACCGCCGCGAGGCCTCCAGTTGTCTTCCGCCCGGGCTCCATGCTCTCGGGGCGGCGCTGGATTCCGTCGTTCACCCACTCATCCACGTCTGCGGCGGTGCCCTCGTGGTTGTCGGTGCTTCCGATCACTCCGAACTTGTGCGGATTCGCGCCAATGCGGCGCTTCTCGGCAAGGCCCGCCGCGAGGGCGTAGCGCGTGTAGTCGAGGCGTGAGACGCATCCCTTGCCGTGCAGCGCACCCGATCCCTGACCGTCGCGGCAATCCTCGAAGCGATTGCCCTTCCAGTCCCGGAATTTCTCGTTGTTGCATTCTTCGTCGACTCCACCGAGTACATTCCAGAGACCGTTACGACACTCGGAGTCGCCCTTGTGCTGGAAGATCTCGACCACGGGCTCGATCTCCGCACGCAGCTCCGCGAGCGCTCGCTGCTCCTTCGGATCGGTCTCTCCCGCGTAACTCAGCGAGAACATCTGGCCGTTGCCGAGATTCGGGTTGTGCGGAATGGAGAGCACATCACATCCGGTTTCGGCCTCCTTGCATTCGCTTCGCAGGCGCTTCCAGAATTCGATCATCGAAGGGACGTCGCGCGAGGAGATGGGTACCTTCATGACGTTCTCGTTCCGGAAGATCACGTTGTGATGGAGCTTCGAGCCCAGCGGCGTGGGCGAATACTCGTAGCCGATGAAGGCCGTGAACTCGCAGGCGTCGTTCCATCGATTCGCCGATTCCTGGATCTCGTCCCAGGGCAGCGCGACCGCGGCGCGGCAGCGCTCGCGATTCGGGCCGCAGATCGTGTCGTCCGAATACATGGTCTCGAAGACCCGGCCGAGCTTTTCCGAGAAGTTCGCCAGCGTATCGGTCGGAAGGGGCTCCCGCACGAATTGGCAGGCGGGCGTGTCGTAGGTCTCGGATCCCGGGGTCATGCAAAGGTACACCGTCCCGATATTCTCGGCATGATCCGTCACCGCCGCGAAGTCGAGGGGGCGGCCGATCCGGCCCTGGACCGTCGGTTCGCTGCTGTTTGTCTTGCGGATGGTGATCGTTTCGCCCCGGGCGAAGCGATAGGCGTCGTCCGGTCGATTCACGGTTCCGAAGAGCCTCGCGTCGGCCGAGAGTCCCGTATGGATGTGCAGGTCGCCGAAATACGCGTGTCGCTCCTCGGAACGATCCGGGCACGGGGGAGCGGAGGCCGATGTCGAGTTCGTACCCGTGCCCACGCTGGACACTTCGCCGGCCTCTTTTCCGGGAGGCGGACTGCATGCCAGCAACGCCGCGAGCAGGGCCACCTTCGCGGCGTTTCGGAGCGCCCTCGTCCCGCCCTGGAGACAATCGGTCTGACTTCTCATAGCTTGGATGTCTCCACTGAGGGAGCTGCTCTTCACAGCCCGCTCGCGCAGCCGCCAGCGACGACCCAGGTCTGTCCCCCGAAATAGCATTCGGCGTCGCCAAGCACCGTGACGGTTGCGCCGCCGATATCCCTCTTCGGATCTCCCACATGGCCCAGGGGTGAGAGCGCGTCGACCCCGATGCCATGGCACCCCAAGCCCCTGTGCACTCGATCGAATCCCCAAGAACGATCCCCCGAGCCAGGCGGCTTAGTTCAACGAGTTCTCTACACACCGCGGACGATCCATCAAGAGCCCCGCCGAAGGCTCCTGCTCGGCCGCGCTATACATAGAACCCTCTTCATTCTGTCAAATAGATCCGGAGCGAGGCAGCCTCACCCGGTAACGGGGTTCGTGCAGAGACGCGACTGGCCTCTCACTCTCAGGGCCCGTACAACCATACTGAGCAATGGGGGGGCGTGGTCGAGATTCTCGGAACCTTTCACCCTGACGCCCTGAGGCAGCCATGAAGAACCTCACCATCGCTCTGCTGGTGTCTCTCCTGCTCGGTGCCTCTGCTCGCGCCGAAGAGCCCCCCGCCATCGTACGCGGTCCCTATCTCCAGCTCGCCACCCCGCACTCCATCACGATCGTCTGGCGGTCCGATCGGGCGATCGAGCCCGTCGTTCGCTACGGCGCGCGAATCGAGGACCTGCACATGGAGGAGGCCGACGCCTTCGTGCTGCGCGTCTCTCCGGTCCTCGACCACCAGCCCCTTGGGCACTTCGCCCGGCTCCACAGCGCGCCGCCCAACACCCATCAGTACGAGATGACCTTGATGGGTCTCAAGCCCGACACCCGATACTTCTACTCGATCTGGGATGGCGAAATGCAGCTGGCCGGGGGGGATGAGCGCCATCGCTTTCGGACGCACCCTCCCGTCGGAGCATCCGGCTCGACGCGCATCTGGGTGGTGGGCGACTCGGGGAACGGAACCCCCGAGCAGGCGGCCGTGTACCGTGCGGCGCGGGAGTTCGTTGCCGACTCCGACAAGCCGCTCGACCTCTACCTGCATGTTGGCGACATGGCCTACACCAACGGCAGGGACGTCGAGTTCCAGCAAAACTTTTTCGACGTCTACCAGCCCACATTGCAGAACACGGTCGTCTGGGCAGCGATGGGAAATCACGAGGGATACAGCTCGAACGGAAAGACCGAGGACGGCCCCTTCTACGACGCGTATGTGAGTCCCACGGGCGGCGAGGCCGGCGGTGTGCCGTCGGGCACCGAGGCGTACTTCTCCTTCGACTACGGGAACATCCACTTCATCTGCCTCGATTCTCACGATCTGAGCCGGTTCCCGGACGGCTTGATGGCGCGGTGGCTGGAGCAGGATCTCCGCGCAACCGAAGCCGACTGGCTGATCGCGTACTGGCACCATCCGCCCTACACCAAAGGGACCCACGACAGCGATGTCGAGTTAAGGCAGATCGAGATGCGAGAGCAGATCATGCCGATCCTCGAAGCGCGCGGCGTCGACGTGGTGCTGACCGGGCACTCTCACGTCTACGAGCGCTCTATGCTGATCGACGGGGCCTACTCCACCCCGACGACCAACGTGGGCGTCGTGTTGGACGATGGTGATGGGCACAGAGACGGAGACGGCGCGTATCGCAAGAGCGATGGCTTGAACGAGCACGAGGGGACCGCGCAGATCGTCACGGGGCACGGCGGAGCCGGGGGTGTCCGCCGAAGTGGCGTCATGCCCATCATGCGGCAGACGCTGTTGGAGCACGGCTCTATGATCATCGACATCGAGGGCGACACGCTGACATCCCGAATGATCGGAGCGTCGGGCGAAATCCGGGACGAGTTCAACCTCGTGAAGAAGGGCAGGGTTCGTCCGCAAGTCGTCGAGCAGCCCTGGAGCCCCGTCGGTCCCCGCTTCGAACCTCTTGGAGGGCCCTTTCCCGACGGGCCGGTCGAGCTCTCCCAGTCGGGCTATTGGGCGGGGGCAGAGATCCGATACACGGTTGACGGCTCCGAGCCCACGCGACACTCCGAGCTCTACACAGAACCAATTGTCGTGTCCCGGGATTCGGGCCTCGTCGTCCTGAGGGCGCGCTCCTTCAAGGACAGGAAGACGCAGCCGACGCTCTCGACGCAGGCTATCTACAAGGCCTACGGAGCCGACGTTCCCCAAGCGCGGCATCCCATCGTGGTCGACGGCGAGTTCGACGACTGGGCGCAGTGGCAGGGCGAGGTGATCGCCCTGGGCGGTGACGATTTCCTGGGCAGGAGTGAAACCTGGACCGACGCGCGCGACCTGAGCGCCAGCGTCCGGCTGTCCTGGACGCCCGAGGGCCTGTACTACGCGGTCTCCGTGGTCGATGACATCTATCTTCCCGCCACTCATGACATGGTCGTGCAATCCGACAGTCTCATGTTCATGGTCGACGGTCGCGGGCCGCGTCATCTATCCGGTCCGTCGCTCGGCCATGGAGCCTATAGAGTCATGTTCGCCGGCAATGCCAGTGGCGATGGGCACCGCTCAGTCAGCTACCTGCCCGAGTTCGACGGCTACGAGTTCGCAACCCAGCGGACGGCAGACGGCTACGACGCGGAATTCTTCGTGCCCTTTTCCGAGAAGCTGTTCCCCGACCAGGGCTTCGAGGTGGGGCGCGTCATTCAGGCGTCGGTAGTCGTCGTCGAGCACGACGAGCCTGGCTTCACCGGCGTCGACGGCCTGTACTGGGGCGCGGTCGCCGACTGGAACATACGCACGGACCCCTCCTTCTGGAAACCCATGAGGCTGGGAGAGTAACTCGGCGGCGTCTACTGATTCTCGATGGCCACCAACACCGTCTTCCAGTCGACGAGCTTGAAGCTCTGTCACCCGAACAGGCCACGAGCGGATAGAAACTTCAAGTCGGAGCCTGCTTGTGTAGACGGACCCGGGCAACTGGCTGAGCAGCAGGCTCAGTTCACGTTCTCACCGACATCGAAAGGTG
>JAPYTP010000290.1 GCA_029941885.1 Myxococcota bacterium | reverse complement strand
GCCGGCGAGGTCCTGCTGCGATCGACAGGACAGGCCTACGTCGGGGACGAGTTCGACCGCATCGTGGTTCTCACTCAAGAGGATGGCACACGCGTTCTGCTAAAGGACATCGCGAATGTCGTCGACGGGTTCGAAGAGGACCCGCGCTACGCGAGCTTCGACGGGGAAAACGCCGTGATGGTCTTCGTCTACCGGGTCGGCGAACAGAAGGTGCTCGACCTCGTGGCCGATGTGCGCAGCTACGTGAATGACTTTGCACGAACACTGCCCGATGGACTGTCGATCACGGTCTGGCGCGACGGATCGGCCTATCTGCGGGACCGTCTCGATGTACTGATCCAGAACGGCGCCGGTGGCTTCGCGCTCGTGTTCGTCGTGCTCGCCTTTTTCCTGCGCCTGAGGCTGGCCTTCTGGGTGGCAATCGGCGTCCCAATCTCCATCATGGGGGCGCTGGCCCTCTTTCCGATCTTCTCGGTCTCAATCGACGTCCTGACGCTCTTCGGTTTCATCCTGGTGCTGGGCGTGCTCGTGGACGATGCCATCGTGGTCGGTGAAAACATCCACACGCATCAGGACCAGGGGGACGACCCCGTGCGCGCCGCCGTGCTTGGCGCACAGGAGGTATCGAAGCCAGTCATCTTCGGGGTACTCACGACCGTCACGGCATTTGCGCCGATGGTTCTCTCGCCGGGACAGATAGGGCAGATGTTCGGCACGATCGGCGTCGTCGTCATAATGTGCTTGTTCTTCTCGCTGATCGAGTCCCAGCTGGTACTGCCCGCACACCTCGCCCATCACCTGAAGCCTGGTGAGCGATCTGGTAAGACGGGCGATCCGAGGCCGGAGGGGGAGGGTCTCAACGCTCGCTGGAAGAGGCTCCAGGCTGTGACCAGCGAAGGTCTCGGCCAATTCGCCGACCGCTACTACGGCCCTTCGGTCACCTGGGTGCTCCATTGGCGCTATGCGGCGATAGCCACGGCGCTGACGCTGTTGCTTCTGACCACAGGAATTCTCGCGAGTGGGCGGATGTCCTTCAGATTTTTTCCGAAGATCGAGGGAGACTACGTGACCGCGGCGCTCAGCCTGCCACAGGGCACGCCGGTCGAGACGACGGCGGCGGTGATGGCAGGGCTCGAGGCCGCAGCACTACGCGTGAAAGAAGAGATCGACCGCGAGTTTCCGATGCCGGGAGGTTCGATCGTGCGTCATCTGCTCGTCTCCATTGGCGAGCAACCGACGCTCCAGAACGGGCCCGGCGCCGTCGGCAATGGCACCGGCAGCCACCTGGGCCAGGTGGCGATCGAGCTCGAGAGCCTGCGCCCGATCTCCTCGCCGGAGGTCGTGAGACGTTGGCGTCGCGAGACTCCGCCAATTCCTGAGGCGGAGGATCTCGAATTCAGCTCGGACTACATTTCGATGGGGGATCCGATCCACTTCGAGTTGCGTTCGGACGATGTCGACCAGCTCGTTGCCGCGGCGGGCCGACTCAAGGCCGAACTCGCTGCCTATCCTGGAGTCTTCGACGTTGCGGATTCGTTCCGGGCAGGGAAGCAGGAAATCAAGCTCGCCGTTCTGCCAGCGGCCCAAGCACTCGGAATCAGTCTCGAGGACGTCGCACGCCAGGTCCGGCAGGGATTCTACGGCGAAGAAGCGCAGCGCATCCAACGCGGGCGAGACGACGTCAAGGTAATGGTTCGCTACCCGGAGCAGAAGCGGCGTTCGCTGACTGATCTGGAAAACCTGCGGATCCGCACGCCGGCCGGCGGCGAAGTACCCTTCTATTCGGTAGCCCGTGCCCAGCGTGGCTACGGCTTCGCGAGCATCCGGCGCACAGATCGTCGACGTGTGATCGGAGTCACCGCCGATGTCGATCCGCACCTGGCCAACGCGAACCAGGTGATCGCCGATATCGAGCGCAGCGTGATGCCGCGGATTCTCGCCGACTACCCCGGGCTCTCCCACTCGCTCGAGGGTGAGCAGCGCGAGCAGGAAGAAGGCGTGGCGGCCCTCGGCCGAAGCTATGCCTTCGCTCTCTTCCTGATCTACGTGCTATTGGCGATCCCCCTGCGCTCCTACGCTCAGCCACTCATCATCATGGCCGTGATCCCCTTCGGACTCGTCGGCGCCATTGCCGGTCACGTCTTGATGGGCCTCGAATTCAGCATGATGTCGGTCTTCGGCGTCGTGGCTCTCTCGGGCGTCGTCGTCAATTCGAGCCTCGTGCTGGTGGACAGCGTGAACCGTCGCCGTGCCTTGGGGGCATCGCTCATCGATGCGCTCCGGGCCGCCGGCGTGGCCCGCTTTCGTCCGATCGTCCTGACGTCGCTCACGACCTTCGCGGGTCTGGCGCCCCTGCTTCTGGAAGACCATCTCGGGGCGCGCTTCCTGATCCCGATGGCGACATCACTCGCCTTCGGTGTCGTCTTCGCGACGGTCATCTCCCTCTTCCTGCTGCCGAGCGCCTATCTCGTCCTCGAGGATCTCAAAGGCTGGCGGAATCGCCGGGGCGCGTTTCGTTCCCCACTCGGCGGCGTTGCGGAGCGAGACTCGCAAACCAGCGGCCCACGTGCCGCGTGACCTGACATCCGTCGCCCAGGCCCAGCGGTCCAAAACCACAGAGCGAGCCCTCGAGTACGCGGAGCGGATCGAAAATGTCAAAACGGCCGGCCGATGCTTCGGGGTTGCGAGATCAACCTTCTATGACTCTGGCCAGGCAGCGGGAAGACCCATCTCACACTCGTACGATCTCCACTCCCGAGGGCTCGAGATTCCATTGCGATCGATCCGATACACTCTGCCAATTCCCACCGGGAAGAGGAGGCCGATGCCTATCAAGGTAATGCTGATGCTGCGGCGAAAGAGAGGCATGACGCCCCAGGAATTCCGCGCCGCATATGAGGCGGGACATTCCAGACTGGGTCTGCGGCTCTTCGGTCATCTTTGGACGGAATACCGCCGCAACTATGTGGGGGCGGCGAATAGCTTCGCCGCGGAGTCGGGCACTCCGACTGACGCCACCGCTTCCGAGTCCGAGTCCGAGTCCGAGTCCGAGTGTCCCTATGACGTGATAACGGAGCTGATCTTCGAAGACATGGCTGCACTGGAGGAAATGAACCGAATCGCCGCCATACCCGACAACACGCGTCTCCTCTCGGAGGACGAGGAGACACTCTTCGACCGCGAAGGTTGCTGGACCGCCATTTGCGAGGTCTTGAGCGAAGACCTGAGCGCAGTCGACAAGCAATAGACCCTGAGGATGGAAGCCTGTACTTTGGCAGAATGATGAACGCGTCCGTTCTCCAGATCGTTTGCAGACGTACACGAGGTTGAGGCTTGGACCCTCCAGGACCTCGACCACTACGAGCTCGCCTTTGATCGCTTCGGCAACCCGACCGTCGTTCGCACGGAATGGTTCGTGCGGCCGTCTCTGCGCCACTGGAGTTCGCGCACGTACCACCGCGCACGACCGCTCGGGTCGATGATCGAGCTCAGGGTTTCTTGGATGCAGAGCTCGAACGGTTCGCTGGTCTCGCGGAAGAGCTCAACTATTGCCTCGCGCCCATGGCGGTCGTCCCCGCCGGCGATGTGCCAGATTGCGTCGGCCGACCAGATCTCGGCGAACGCATCGAGGTCGGAGCGAGCAACGGCATCGCAATAGCGACCGATGAGGTTCGTGACGGGTCCGCGTCGTACATGACCTGGACGGTAGTGAAGGCACTCGACGCAAGGCAGGGCGCGCCGGCCGCGCTCCTCAATCTGGACGGACGGAGTTATTCGACGCTCGAGCTCGACGAGAAGTTCGCCCTGGCTCCCCTGCACGAATCGGAGGACGTCTTGTCCTACGCGGCTGGGGACCCGCCCTCTTGAGCGGAAGAGACCGCAGACTCGTCGGAATAGATGACTGAGACACTACTGGTTTCTTGCCCGGGAGGTCGCCGGGCACACGCCTCTGCTAATTTCTGGAAATTGACTATCCTCGGCGACCTATGGACAATTTCTCACGCGACGAAGTCGAAGACGCCTACCAGCAATTTGTCAAAGCAGGTGATGCCGGAGACTGGAATGCCTGGGCGGACCTCCACAGTGAAGACGGTGTCTGGGTCGAGCACGAACTCGGCACCTTTCAGGGCCGGGAGGCTATCCGCACGGCCATCTGCGAGGTGATGGTGCCGGTCCCGATGATGCAGTTCCCGGTCGAGTGGCACATGATCGAGGGTAATCGCGTCGTCTATTACCCATGGCAAGTCATGCCGGACCCCAAAGGTGGAGACGAGGTCTACCGATTTGGCTGCGTGACCATTCTCGAGTACGCAGGCGACGGACTGTGGTCGTACCAGGAAGACGTCTACAACCCCAAAGAGGGGAACGCGGTCATCGGTCGTTGGCTCAAGGCCGGTGGCAAGCTCGCCGGCCGACAGCGACCATCGGCTTCACCATCTTTTTGAGACGATGTCCTTCCGCGCCACGATATCCAGCGCCTCGTCGGCGACCATCCGCTTGAGCTTCCGGGGCTCTTTTTCGAGTTCCTTCAGACGCCGGGCGTCCGAGACTTCCATGCCCCCTTCTCCTTTGCAAAACGGATCCTGGGGGGTGCGGCCCCACCCGTGTTCTCAAGCCTGAGAAGACGCACGCCAGACTGGACCAACCAAGAGGTCAGGCTCCAAACCTCGCTCGATCCTCGCAATCTAGCTGGATCGATCAAAGGGGGCGGGTCACCACCCGCGACATCGGATCTGGGTCGCGAATGGCATGCCACTTCTGGTGCTCCAAGGGGCGGGGGATCGACTCTGAGTTCTTGTCGACGGGATCGGCGAAGAGCGAGATCATATTGGAAGTGTCGAAAATGGCTAAGATCACATCTTCGAATTGTGCTTGGATTCTTCGTGACAAATCGATGGAAAACGAATCAGCCTGTCACGATGAGATGTTTTTTTTCAATTCTTGAGTTCAGATTCTTCAGCATCCGGATGTCTAGAGCCTGCTCCGCGACCATCCTCTTCAGCTCGCTGTTCTCTCGCTCGAGCTCCTTCAACCGCTTTGCTTCCAAAACATCCATTCCACCGAACTTCGTTCGCCAGCGGTAAAACGTTTGCTCGGTGATGTTGTTCCGCTTGCAGACTTCCCGAATGTTCCCGGCCGACTCCCGATCGAAGCGGACATGCTCACGACGCTTTGGCGTCGTCCACCGGGTGCGCTTGCTCGAACACGAACCCTTCGTAGTCCTTGGCAGTCACATCGGAGATGCGCTGGTAGTAGAGCGAGCCACCCAGGTACGCGGAGAAGTAGCGGGGCTTGCCCGGGATATTCGCGCCGGTCCACCAGGAGTCGGTGCGGGGGAAGAGCGTCGCGTTCGCAATCGCGCTGACTTCGGCGCCCCAGGCCTCTTCGCTGTCGGTCGTGGGCTCGCCTGCACCCAGCCCCTTCTCG
>JAPYTP010000289.1 GCA_029941885.1 Myxococcota bacterium | reverse complement strand
GCTGCTTGGCCGTAGCGGCGCCGATTCCGGAGGCCGCCCCTGTGATGGCGATGGTCTTCATGCTGTCTCCCTTGCTACGCGGGTTCATCGAGAAGCCTCGACGATCATTTTCGTGAGTGCCTGCCGCTCGGGTTTAAAGTCGAGCTTCAGGCGCGTCATCAAGCACGTCAGCACGAAGCCCCGCAGCGCAGACAGGAACGCGCCGTAGACGCCTCGGCTCGGTTCGCGTCCGAGCGCCTCGGTCAGAGCACTCAGCGCGAGACGTTCGAGTCGTCGGTTCATTCGACGCAGGTTCTCGACATGGCGGGGGTCGTCCGCCCGCGGCGCACGTGTGTTGACCTCGATCTCGTTCGAGGCGAGTGCCAAAGGAGTGGTGAAGATTCTCCAAGCGCCGTCGACGACCCGTGCCACCCGCTTATGTATGTCATCGCCCTCGATGGTGATGGCCTCGAATCCGGCCTCTAGTTCCTCCATGCCCCGTTCGAGCACGGCGTCGAGCAGCCCCGACTTGTCGCCGAAATGGTGCTGAAGAACCCCCCAAGTGACACCCGCCCGCTCGACGACGCGGTTGGTATTGGCGGCGGCGAACCCCTCTTCCGCGACGCAGGCCGCGGCCGCCTGGATGACCTTTTCGCGCGTCTGTTTCCCGCGCTGCTGGCTACGCCCCGCTTGGGTCTCAGACTTGCCGGTGGATGCCATGACTTGAACCATAGTACACACTATGGAATAGTTTCAGCTATGGATCAAGTTCCGGAAGCCAATGGAGTCGTCCGCAACCCGCAGGCGTCGCGGCGGATCGTGACATTGCGAATCGGAGGAGAGGCAGCGTGACGTACAAGGTCATTCAATGGACGACGGGCTTCGTGGGTCGCGAGGCCGTGAAGGGAATTCTGGCCCATCCCGAACTCGAGCTGGTCGGCGCCTATGCGTGGAGTCCCGAGAAGGACGGACAGGACGTCGGCGAGCTGTGCGGAATCGGCCGACTCGGGATCCAGGCCTCGAACGACATCGACGCCCTGCTCGCGCTCGGTGCCGATTGCGTCTGCTACACGCCGCATCAACTTGCGGGCATCGACGTGATCTGTCGCCTTCTCGAAGGCGGGATCAACGTCGTGTCGAGCAACCTCACGAACGTGCGCGCGGCGGGCGAAGCCGTGCGTGAGCGAGTCGAAGCGGCCGCGCAGGCCGGGGGCGTGAGCCTCTTCGGCTCCGGGATCTTCCCCGGCTTCGCGAATTACATCGCCGCCAACATGGCGACCGTCAGCCAGAACTTTCGGCGCGTCCGCTTCCTCGAGTCCGTCGACGTCTCGACCTATCACGCCATTCGCAACTACGACAATCTCGGCTGGGGGAAGAAGCCCGACCCGAAGTGGGAGCACGCGAGCCGCGAGGTCCTCGGCTTCTACGACGAAAGCCTCGACGTGATGGGGGCCATGCTCAAGGTGCCGATCTCGGAACGTCGATTCAGCCTCGAGTGGGCGATCACGCCCGACGATCGCGAATACTTCGGGTTCGAGATGAAGGCGGGCACGATCGCGGGACAGAAGTCCACCTGGCAGGCGTTCACCGCCGGCCAAGAGGACGCCGTGCTCGAGCTCGACGTGTGTTGGGTGGCTGGAAAGGGACTCGAGCCCGAGTGGCCGATCCATCACGGCTACACCATGAAGGTCGACGGCAATCCGAACGTGCAGACGCGCGTCACCTTCAGTCCGCAGGTCGCGGAGCGGATCGAGGATTACATCGACATGTCGAATACGGTGACGTCCATGCCGGTCGTGTCGGCGATTCCAACCGTTTGCGAAGCCGCTGCAGGAATCCGGACCTACGCGGATCTGCCGCTCATCACCGGCCACTACGTTCCGAACATCTAGCGCCACGCGCCTCGCTTTGACGACGCACATCCAATGGAGATCCCATGGACCGCAGAGTTGCTTTCGTGAGTGGTGCGAGTCGAGGCATGGGTGCCGAATCCGCCGTCGCTCTCGCTCGAGCCGGATTCGACGTCGCGATCACCGCACGGACCCTCAACGCGGGCGAAGCCTACGACCACGTCGGCAAGGTCGCGTCGCTCCCCGGCAGTCTTCGTGCGACGGCGGCGGCGGTGGAGGCCGCGGGCGGCACGGCGCTTTGTCTTCAGGCGGACATCCTGGATCCCAGCGCGATCGACAAGGCAGCCCAGTCAGCGCTCGATGAGTTCGGTCGGATCGATCTGCTCTTCAACAACGCCATTTATCAGGGCGCGGGTGTTCAGGAGCGCGTGCTCGAGGTCACGCCTGACCAGCTGCGCGCGATCTACCAGGGGAATGTTCTGACGCCGCTCGCGCTCGTCCAGCGATTCCTGCCGACGATGCTCGAGCAGAACGGCGGAACGATCATCAACATGCTCTCGGCCACCGCTTTCGTCGATCCGCCGGTGCCGGCCGACCAGGGCGGGTGGGGTTTCGCCTATCCTGCCTCGAAAGCCGCCCTCCAACGCATGGCCGGTGCGTTGCGTGCCGAGTATCCCGACTCGGGTCTTCGCGTCCTCAACATCGAGCCCGGCCTGGTCCTGACCGAGTTGCACAAGGCGAGCGGGATCGACGAGAAGGTCCTCGGCAGATTCGCACCGACGCCGGCGTCGAGCATCGCAGCCGTGATCGCCTGGCTCGCGGACAACGACCCGAGCGAAGAATGGAAGGCGCAGCCCTGTATGCGCGGGCCAGCGATGGCGGAGGAGCTCGGGCTCCTCGACGTGCCTTCGTTTCTCCCCGAGGCCGCGTCAGAGTCCGGCGAGGCACGCTCCCGCGCCCAAGGAGGCCCCCATGTTCAGACTCGATGACCGTGTTGCCCTGGTGACCGGCGCCGCCCGCGGCGTCGGCGAGGCGATCGCGAAGACCCTCGCCGAAGCAGGCGCGAAGGTCGTGCTGACCGACATCCTCGTCGCGGAGGGCGAGAAGGTCGCTGACGAGATCGGAGATGGGGCGCGATTCGAATCCCTCGACGTGACGAAGGAGGAGGACTGGACGCGGGCCGTCGACTCGACCCTCGGCGCTCTCGGGCGTATCGACGTGCTGGTCAACAACGCCGCCGTCCTCCACATGGGCAGCGTCGAGAACACGCCGCCCGACGTCTTCCGGCGCCTCCTCGAGGTCAATACGGTCGGTCCCTATCTCGGGACGCGTGCGGTTCTCTCTGCGATGAAGTCCCAGGGCAAGGGCTCGATCGTGATGATCTCGTCGATCGACGGGCTCGTTGGGATGAACGCCGTCAGCGCCTACTCGGCGAGCAAGTTCGGCGTCCGCGGATTCGCCAAGGCCACGGCCATGGAGCTCGGTCGCTCCGGGATCCGTGTGAACTCGGTCTGCGCCGCCGGTGGCAACCCGGAGATGACCGCCCCCTGGCTGGACAAGATGATGCCCTTCCTCGACCATATGGTGGCCTACCAGGAGAACCGCGGGATCCCGGGCGGCGCGACCCTCGAGCAGATCGCGAACGCCGTGCTCTATCTCGCGTCCGACGCGAGCGACGGCGTGACGGGGATCGACGTGCCCGTCGACGGCGGCGCGACGGCGGGCAAGTGGATCGAGGGCTTCAACACCTTGTGAGCTCTAATGGCGTCGTGCACGTCGCGTGTAGGGATCCCATTCCGCGACGGCAGCTCAATCGGCCTGCCTCGACTCCACGAAGGCTCTAGAACTCTCTGGCACCTTCTAGATCGAAGAAGGCGCATGCTGAGGACGCGGCAATGCGGGGCGATCGCGGCGAATCGTGAGCCTCGCGAGTGTACAGGGCATCGCGAAGAGCCTGGTACGGCGCGATCCTGCCTGAGCAAACCCCCGGCCAGGTTCGTCGATTCGATCGATCAAAAGAAGCACCGACGAAGCACCTGAGATCGGCGACCTCACGACCGCCCCGCCCCAACCGCCTGACATCTTTGACCTTCCTGGCGCCCCCGGCAGGACTCGAACCTGCGACGCACGGTTTAGGAAGCAGGGGGATGGGGTGGTGAGGGGCTCTTAGGCGCTTCTGGGCGCACCTAACTTGGCAAAGTGGGGCAAAGCGTGGTTGTAGAAGGCCGCGTGGAAGCAGCCCCGGAAGATCCGCGCCGCCGCAACCCATCGACGTCCGCTGTTCCACACCGACGGACTACTGCCGGGCGGGATCGGACGTCGCCCGCTCCTCTCGCGTCAGGGCCACCGCCGCCAGGCTACCGAGCAGCGCCTCCATCCCCGTTCCGGCCAGGACGACGAATTCCGTCGTTCCATCGACGATCACACCCAGCAGCCGGCCCAGCGCGAATCCCCACATGACGAACGCGGCGGCAACCAGCGCCGGCCGCCGGAAGCCTGGGCGCAGCAACCCCAGCCACATCAAAACCCCGGCTGACGCCATCCCTCCGCCCTGGATCGAACGTTCGTGCGCGAGCGCCACCGGATTCGGGAGCTCGATGTCGAAGTTCGCGAGCATGGCGGCGGGATCGACCAAAGTCATTACGCCGACCAGGGTGAACATCAAACCGTTGAGAACCAGAGCAATACGCGACACGGATCGCCTCCTCTCGGCGAAAGCGGTTCGAATCGACCGCTCTCTTCCTATGATGCGAGTTAGACTTGCTCACATCGAGGCCCCTCGACCTCTTCGTGTACCATCGGGACACTATCCGATTTGAGGACAGTACCTGTCCTCTTTGATGGGCCTCATCCGTATGCATCGCTAACTTCGCAGGTGCACAGCCGGGGCGAATCACGGCGCTCCGCGAGACACCTCGATGCGGCGTCGGTGCACGAATCGAAGCGGAAATGCGGTCAATTACTCCGACCTTGGCCACACAGCGGCTCGCTAAGGCACCATTCCTCGCATGAAATCGAGAGTCCATCCCAAGCACAAGACGAAGTACCGAGTCAGCAACTGGTCCGAATACGACCAGGCACTTGTGCAACGCGGTGATATCACCCTTTGGATCTCCGAGGACGCGATCAAGAGCTGGAAGCCGGCGCCATCCCGCGGTCGGGGCGGGCAGAAGAAGTTCTCAGATCTCGCGATCGAGACAGCACTGACGCTTCGTCTCGTCTTCGGTTTACCGCTCCGGCAGACGGAAGGCCTCGGGAAGCACCGACGAAGCACCTGGACTAGGGCGCCGTCTGGAGGTCCCGCCCCAAGCCCTTGATTCTGCGGACCTTCCTGGCGCCCCCGGCAGGACTCGAACCTGCGACGCACGGTTTAGGAAACCGACGCTCTATCCTCTGAGCTACGGGGGCGCGGGATGGGCGAACTCCGCGTGAATAGGATCTGTCGCGGTGCTCACTCGTAGTTACGAGTGCGCAAAATTCTAGCAGAGGCGCACCCCTATCTCGCACTGGCCTCGAGAATCGCCAGCCACGGTAGCCAAGCGTCTCACGCCCGAGGCGCCAACGACTCATCCCCCCCCTCAATGCCGTGTCCGCCCCCGGG
>JAPYTP010000288.1 GCA_029941885.1 Myxococcota bacterium | reverse complement strand
GTGTTGACGAGGTAGATCTCGTCGCCGATATCGGCCTTCGAGAAGTCGATCACGACGTCGATCCGCTCGGCGGGCGTGACGCGCACGGACTTCAGGTCCACGGGTTTGGGCAAGAGATTGCCGTCGTTGGCAACCACAGTGATCGTCCCAGAGAAGCAGTCCTTCGACCCGTGCCCGCCGTGGCGACCCCTGTTGTGGTGGTGGGCCTTCTTTCCCTTCTTCCACTTCTTTCCCTTCCTACGGGGCTTGCACTTCTTGTCGTCCACCTGACTCTCATTGAAGAGGGCGAACTTGTAGAACCGTGACGGTCCAACGTTCAGCAAGCGGAAGCGATACTTGCGCGCCGCGACCTCGAAGAACGGCTGGACGGCGCCGTTGACGGTGAGCTGCTCGCCCAGGAACCCGTCGAAGTTGAAGATGTCCATGAACAGCTGGTGGTCGGGTGTGTTGTCGAAGGTCTTGTCCGCGAACACCATCGGCACGTCGTACTCGCCGCTCGGCAGACGAAGGGCTTTGTGGTTGGGGTCGTCCTCGTCGCCCGAGTCGGCCTCGTCGTAGAGCCACCATTGGCCCACCAGGCCCTTGTATGTGTTCTGCGCGGTGAAGTCGGCGCGGTGATCGTGGTACCAGAGCGTGTTGAGTGCCTCGTCCGGATCGCCACCGGCCAGGATGTTCGTGTAGTGGTGGTCGTGATGCTCACCCACCGGGTAGAAGTCACCGGGGAAGCCGTCGCTCTCCGACGCGGTGTGGTGGTTGTGGAGATGAGTCGTGACTTCCGGAATGCCAAACCCGTCTGGGGCGCCGCCCGGCGGCAGGTCATTGTAGATGCGCGTCACGATCGGCTCGCCGTAGCGCTGCTTGAAGAGCGGCCCCGGTGAGAAGGTGTTGCCGTCGATGTCGGGCCCGAGCCCGTACCCCCAGATGGTGCTCTCCGCGAGGTCCGGATGGAACCTGTGCTTGAACGGACGCGCGTGCATCTCGTAGAGCTTCTCGGGCGGGAACTCGTCGAAGCGCTGGTGCGGGCGCCCCGAGGCCGAGTGCGGCATGCCGGGGAGATCGTTCACCCGCACGACGTCATCCGCGTCGGGCATGATCGGCATCGCCTGGATGAACGGCGTCAGATCGAGGCGTAGCTTGTGGCAGAAGTCTTCTGTCTGAACGAGGCAGTTGTACTGATCGAAGATGTCGGGATCGTAGGTGTCTACCAGGAACGTGTCGGTTGCAATGGACCCCCCACGAGGGTCTACGTAAAGCGGTCAAACCACCCAGGGTTCTGGGTTCACTCCCGGAATCCGGACGTTGAACTCGACCAGTCCCTCCGCTTCGAGCTCCAGGAGTACGTGGAGGCGCTTGATGACCGGAGTGCCGTCTGTGTCGGTACCGTTCTGGATGTGGAGCGGCGCGAGCCTCGACAGTCCGGGCTCTACGAACGCCGTCGGCGTGAAGCTCACGAATACCAGCCGCCACAACCCCAGCGGGTTTGCGCCGACATATCCCTTCGTGGTTTCAAACATGTTGTCCTGGCGCCGGTTGGGCGGCGCCGGGCTCAGCGGATTGCCGGTCACCTTGGGGAAGATGAAGGCGCGGAACTTCGCAAGCTCGCGGGCGATCTCACCGGCCGGAGTGTCCTGGAACGAACCCTCGCCGAAGAATACGGGCGGGCCCGGATAGCAGAGGGGTTGTCCCGAGGCGTCGTAGCCACAGTTGACGGGCAGGACGCGCGAGGTGCTGCGGGTCGGATCGTCGGTCTCCGTGAACACCGTCTGCACGCCGTTGGGCACGCCATCGACCTCGAAACGCCGATTGAAATCGGGGCTCGTCGGGTCGAGTCCATTCTGTATATAGAACGTGTCGTTAAAGTCGTGGGCCTGGTGAGTTCCCTGTCCTCGATTGATCTGCAGCTGGGCTTGGACCTGCGGTGCAACCGCGAGCAAGAACGCGAACGCAACGGCGGCGCCTGTTCGAGATATCCATCTGGGCTGGTTCATAGTGGCAACCCCTCCCTGATGAAGCGCCCCGTGTCGCCCTGAACTCCGGGGACTACGGTGAGCGGTCCATCTCTCATCGGATCGGACGATAGATTGGGTGGATTGGACAACGCGGCGTTGTCCCTGCCGACAACTAGTTCCACCGTCGTATAGTTCTTCCATCGTACTAGACTTCAGTAATGCATAACCAGGACGAAAGGTCAACAGCGAACTGTGTAGCTGACACATTATGAGGACAGACCCAAAGAAGAAGCAGTCCACTGAAGCTGCGATGCGAGAGATCCGTCGGCGAAGCCGACGGAAGTGCTCCCCGGAGGAGAAGATCCGGATCGTCTGGTATCTAGAGCGCTATCAAGACCTCTGATGCCACGGTCTATCGCGTCTGCAAGCGCCATGGCATGGCCCGACTTCCGAACCGAGTCGGCCGACGTGCCGTGCATACACATTGCTACCAGAAGCAGGTTCCTGGCCACCACGTGCAGGTAGACGTGAAATTCCTCACGCTGAAGCGAAAGAGGGGATCGCCTGTATGGCGCGACCAATACACGGCCATCGATGACGCGACGAGAGTTCGAGCGCTGAAAACCTACAAGCGGCACACGCAGGCCAATGCCATCGACTTCATCGACTACGTGGTGAAAAAGTTCCCGTTTCGAATCCAAACGATCCGAACCGACCGCGGCCATGAGTTCCAGGCCCTGTTCCACTGGCACGTGGCTGACCGGGGTATGGAACACGTCTACATCAAGCCGCGCACGCCTCAGCTAAACGGCAAGGTCGAGCGATCCCACCGAACCGACAAGGGCGAGTTCGATCAACTCCTCACGTACAAAGACGATGTCGATCTCGAGAAGAAGCTGGCCGTGTGGGAGCGCTTCTACACTTTCGACCGTCCGCATGGAGCCCACGGCGGTAAGACGCCCTACGAAGCGCTACGGGAGAAGCGATCCTAATGAAGAACGTCCGACTTGATGCCTAAGATCACAATCCGACAATCCGACAATCCGACTAGCCCGACCAGGCCTACGCGGCGTGTCGCACCCGGCCCCTTGCGAGTATGGCGATTGCGCCCAGGGTCAAAAGCAGCACTGCGAGGACGATGCCCCAGTTCCGAAGGGCGGGCACTTCAGGCGGCAATATGACAGTCGCCGAGTCGCCCGCGAAGTTGATTCCCTCGTTAACAGGAGTGCTCAGGTCACGCTCGAGCATGAGAATGCCGTCGGTCGGCATGGCGCCCGGCGGGATGACGAATACATCGATGAGGGTCCGGTAGTGGAGCTCATCGCCAGCCGGGTCGAAGAAGTTAGGCGGAATGATGAAGTCCGGAGTCGGCGCTCCCAGCAGGTTCGCGTAGTCCTGAGTGGCGATTAGAATCCAGGTTAGAAAGGTAGACTTGTTCGTCGGAATGTCGCTCGGAAAGACGTAGCTATTCGCGTTGCTCGTGAGCAGGAGCCCCTGAAACAGGTGCTCGGCGGTCCCGGCCGGATCTGATACAAACATGTCGATGAACTGAATGTTGCCTGCTTCATTGCTGTAGACCCTGAGCATGTCCCAAAGGTGAGCCTTGGCTGCCACGGGGCTCGGGGCTGCCAATACTGCCAGCATTGCCACGGAGGCGGCCCAGTGTAGAAGCTTCCGACGGCGGGGCGCCTCGGAGTAGACGATCTCCGAAGCGTCGAGGTCGAATCGGTCGTGGGATGAGTGGGTCATGATGAGCCATTCTCTGCAGATGGTATGGTACGCCGGACCTGCTTTCTGGTCGACTCTCATCCACGGGCTGTTGCTCGCGGCAACGCTGTTCGGTTGTAGCCCGGAGCTGGAGCCTGCGCCGAACTCGTCGCGAGCGATGCCGCGTGTTGTCTCGCTGTCCCCGGCGGGCACTGAAGTCTTGCTGGAACTGGGGGCGGCAGAAACCCTGATTGCCGTCGACCCCGACTCACGCTCCCTTGCCGGCCTCGAGATGCTCCCCGCAATTGTCGACCTGGACGCGAGCGTCGCTCTGGCCCCCGATCTCGTGATCGTTCCTCGGTTGGATCGGGAAAATCTGCGGATCGCCGAGCAGCTGCGCGCGCAGGGCAGCGATGTGATCGAGTTCGCTCCCCACAACTTCGACGACGCCTACGAGCTGTGCCGTGTGCTGGGGCTTCGGCTGGGGCGCGCAGCCGAGGCCAGCGCCTTTGTCCGCCGCCACTCGCGCGAACTGGCACTGATGTCGGCGGCGGCTTTCGGTTATCAGCGTCCCCGCGTAGCCGCAGTGCTCGGCTTTTCGCCACTCGAGATCGCAGGAGGCCACAGCTTTACAACGGATTTGATCGAGATCGCCGGTGCGGAGAGCGTGACCCACGGCAGCGACGAGTTGCGGGTCCCGTTGACCGTTGCGGAGCTGCAGGCCACTGAGCCCGATCTCGTGTTGATCGTCAGCGCCATCCCCATATCAGAGGACGACCGTCGCGATGCGAGAGCGCTGATCGGTGACGGGCCAGAGATCGCATTCATGGTATTCGATCGCAAGCACTTCTGGTTGCGCCGTGCGGTCGAAACTGCGCGGCAGCTGCGGGAGCGGGTGCAGCCGCTGGTTCGCGGACCTCTCCTTGATCCTTCTGGCGTCACTCCTCTCGACGTTCGTCCAGTCGATGCGACTCGATTGGCCCCAACTCCCGGCGCCCGCCCGCGAGCCCCCGTCTACCCGTAGGTTAAGGAGGATCGCTCCCCTAAGGGCGACCCGGATGTTCCCGCTCGACAGCGTGCACTCGAGGTGAAGGTAAACCTCGAGCGGCATCCCGCGCCATTCGGTCGCTCACGTTGTATCCTGGGCATTCTGATGCGAGAACAATCCCCGATTGTCGATGCGCGCGGAATCATCGATCGCCGGGTCGGGCTGAGGGTTCGACGACGTGGGTTCTTCGTGGCACCGATACCGGAACCTTGTCGGAATGCCGAGCTTAGACCTCCGATTCCCAGCGAGCGGTTCAGTCGCGCCCTAATTCACGACTACGGCACTCCTTGCGCGCCCGGGGGAGCGAAGGCTGGATGCGCCGCACGGCACCCTTCACGCCCCCGCAGCCCTCGCGGTGGCTACAAGGTCGGTGCAGTGCGGGGCGCAGCGCTCGTTTGAGGCGCGTGAGTGCCGCCACGAGCTGCCGGTGGCCACGCGGGGACTCCAACGCGCCTTGCGGCGCTGCTCTGCGGTCCAGACGGCCCGCAGGCTGAGCCCGGAGCGGGGCGACGATGCCCCCATCCGAGGCTTGGTTGTCATATCGTCTCGTATCGGCGGTGCGGAAAACACTGCTTATTTTGCCTATCTCCACTAGGTTTATACTTGGACGGATTTCATCAGTAGGATTCCACTCATGACGCGGGACTCGGGTGCAATGAAAGACGCGCGCATGAACCTGGAGTCTTCCAACGCGCCAACGCCTTCGAGAAGCACGCTCCCTGACGATCCGATGGCGGTGCACTCCAGTCGAAAGGTGTACTTCGAGCA
>JAPYTP010000287.1 GCA_029941885.1 Myxococcota bacterium | reverse complement strand
GATCGTGGAGGGCTAGCCGAATGCAGATGGGCCTCCTCAGCCTCGGCGATCACCTGGCCGACCCCTTGACCGGCGAGCGCGTCTCACAGCGCGAAAAGATCCGCGACATGATCGAACTCGGGGTTCGCACCGAGGAAATGGGCCTCGATGCCTTCTGGGTAGGCGAACACCATTTCAACGACTACATCGTGTCTTCGCCCCAGCTGGTCCTCGCCGCCGTCGCGGAACGCACCTCCCGGATCCGCCTCGGAACGGGCGTGACGCTTCTCCCGAACCACGACCCCGTACGGATCGCCGAAGACTTCGCGACGTTGGACATCGTCTCCGAGGGTCGGGTCGATCTCGGCGTCGGACGCGGCATCTTCTCCTACATCTTCGAGGCCTTCGGACAACGCTATGACGATGCCCGCCCGCAATATGTCGAGAATCTGGAGTTGCTGCTGCGATTGTGGCGGGAGGATGCGGTGACCTGGACGGGGAATTTCCGCTCCCCGCTCACGAACGTTCGCCCCGAGCCCCGGCCCCTGCAGGTACCGCATCCGCCGATCTGGATAGGCGGCGGGATCAGTCCGGAGTCCGTCGATCTCGCCGCGGATCTCGGACTGCCGCTGATCTTGCCGAGTGTCTTCGCCCCGACCGATTTCTTCGTTCCCGTCGTGGATCGATATCGCGAGCGCTTCGCCGCGGCGGGGCACGATTCTGCCGACATGTGCGTGGGCGGCGTGAATCACTGTTTCGTCG
This sequence comes from Myxococcota bacterium, assembly GCA_029941885.1. Lineage (GTDB taxonomy): Bacteria > Myxococcota_A > UBA9160 > UBA9160 > UBA4427 > UBA4427. Next base: position 4,789 of record JAPYTP010000287.1, on the reverse strand, counting down.
GCACCTCGTCGACAGCCGCGCGGGAGCTCTGGCTGCCGAGATACCGCCACTACTGGGAGTGGGTCACCGGTTTGATCGCGAGCCAGGGCTTGATCGAGGGACGCCCGCGCTTCGACATCGAAGAGCTCGAGCGGGGGCCGGCGATCTTCGGAAGTGCGGAGGAGGTCGCCGAACGCATCGGGAACGTGAAAGAGAAGCTAGGGCTCGATCTGCACCTCGCCTATATGGATCTCGGTGGTCTGCCTCCCTCGCTCGTGGCCGACAGCGTCGACGCATACGCATCCGAAGTGGCTCCCAAGGTTCGGAACTGATTTCGATTCGCCCTCGACGACGACGCTCACATCGGTCGCGAGTCCAGCTCCACGCCTACCGATCACCCCACCGCATCGGCGAGTCGGTCGACCTCGTCCGGGTCGCCCCGAGTCGAAACGAGATTCACCTCTTCGGCACCCAGATCCTCGATCCGTCGCAGCAGCTCTCGAAGTTCCGCGGCGGAGCCCGCGAATCCAGCGTTCTTTTGCGACTCCTCGCGCTCGGCCAGCGACAGCCAGCTGAGATATCGACCCAGATGCCCAGCCAGCTGATCACGGGCGCCGTCGCCGACCGCCACCCAGAAAGCTGTCTTCAGCTTGGGTGCATCGCGACCCTCTTCGGCCCAGGTCTTCCGAGCCATCTCGAAGATCGGCGCCACCTCGTCCGGATCCGCTCCCCAGCTGAAGCCCGTCAACCCGTCCGCCCAGCTCGCCGCCAGACGAACGGCCCGCGGACCCATCGCGCCAGCCAGGAGTTCTGGCCCGCCCGGCTGAACGGGTTTCGGTTCGACCGGGTGTTGCAATCCCGCAACGACCTTTTCGCCGCGCCACACGCGGCGCATCACCGCCACGTCCTCCGCCAGTGCCGCATTGCGGACCCGGGCCGGATCCGCGGAGACGGCAAGATGGTCTTCTTCTCGCCCACCGATCCCGAGCCCCACAGACAATCTTCCTTCGCAGAGTACGTCGAGAGTGGCGAGCTGCTTGGCCAGCAGCACCGGGTTGTGCAGAGGCATCACGATGATCGTCGTGCTCAGGCGCACCCGCTCCGTCAGAACGGCACACGCACCTAACATAGAGATCAATTCGGGATTATAGAAGGCCATCCGTTCCCCAAAGGCCAGGCTCGCGAACGGTCCCGACTCGATGCGACGACACCATTCCATGATTCGCTTTCGATCGAGTCCCGGTTCCATGCCGGGCAATGTCATTCCGATCTTCATCAACTCACCTCCTGTTGCGATCCGACCGGGACCGACAATATCGTCGATTCACTCATCAGTCGGAAGATCTCCCGAAGTGTTCCGCTTCCAGCCCCGCAAGTTCTCCCTCGACTCGGCCGCCGGACCTGCACCGGCTAGGGTAGAATCGAGTCGACTCTGACCAGTCGATTCTGGAAGAAGCGCACTCACCTAACAAACACGTGATCCGCCTGTTCCGACCCAAAGGACAGGTACTGACGGCGATGCTGACAGCGGCTTCGCCCTTCGTCCGGGAGACTGAACACATGAGTTCGCCGTCGTCTGACCCTTCCTTTTTCGAAGTTGCCCTGAACCAGCGGGCCTATCGCGAGCTCAAGCCCGGTCCCATTCCCGACGCGCTGATCGAGCAGATCCTGAAAACGGGCACACATGCTTCCAGTGCCGTGAATAAACAACCGTGGCATTTCATCGTCGTGCAGGACGCCGACGTGCGTCGAACGATCTTCGAGGGGAACATCCGAGGCGTGGCGAGCGTACGCGAAGACGCCGAGACACGACCCGAGCGATCCCCTCTACAAGGCGGCGCAACGTTGGGCGACCGGGGGACTCATGCAGGCCCCGGTGATCATCGTCGTCTGCGGCGACACGCAGGTGATGCCCCTCGAGGAGATGGGTTCGTCCATCTTCCCGGCAGCCCAGAACATCCTGCTCGCGGCCCCGGCGCTCGGGCTGGGCTCCCTGATGGCCAGCCTTCCCATCTTCGCGCCGGTCGGATCCTTCGCGCACGCCCTCAACCTCTCTGAACACATCGTGCCGCTCGCGACCTTGCCGATCGGATATCCAGTCAAGGTGCTGGGGAAGCCACACCGAAAGCCGATCGAGAGCGTGACGAGCCGGGATCGTTTCGGGGACAGTTGGTAGTCGAGCCCACCCTTCCCGTCCGCCCAGTGGCGCCATCCACGCATCTCGCACGCGGAATCGCATTCCGCCCTTTCGATTACGAGCCAAGCCCGATATCTCGGTGGCCGGCCATGCGACCACCGTCTGCCGCAACCTCCGCGCCCGTGGTATAGGAAGCTTCGTCCGAAGCGAGAAATAACACCAACAGGGCAATCTCCTCTGGACGACCGATACGCGCGATCGGTTGGCTCGCGAAGGCCGCATCCTGATCCGCGCCACCGAGGGCGTCGCCCGAGATCATCGGTGTGTCGACTCCACCGGGGTGCACGGAGTTCACGCGGATTCCATATTGCCCGAGCTCGATGGCGGCGGTTTTTGTCATCCCTCGCACGGCCCACTTGGAGGCTACGTAGGCTACGACCCCTTCCACCCCTTCGAGCCCCGCATTGGAGGCGATGTTCACGATCGAGCCGCCGCCGGCCTCGCGCATCGGTGCGACCACGGCCCGCATGCCGAGGAATGTGCCGACCTGATTGACGTTGATGACCGCCATGTAGCTCTCGAGGTCCATGTTTTCCATCGGGCCAACACGTACGATGCCGGCGTTGTTCACGAGCACGTCGAGCTTGCCGAAGGTGGCGACTGCCGTCTCCACCGCGCGTCGCCAGTCATCCTCCTGGGCGACGTCGAGATGCACGTAGAGCGCCGCCTCCCCGATCTCGGCCGCGACCTTGGCCCCTTCGGCGTCGAGCACATCGGCGATGAGCACCTTCGCCCCTTCGGAGACGAACAGACGCGCCTCGGCTTCGCCCTGCCCGCGGGCTCCTCCCGTGATCAGCGCAACCTTGCCTTCGAGTCTACCCATGTGTCGTGTCCTTCCTGTTCGTCACCTACAGGCGAGCGATCGTCGCTTGCCGTCGAGCGCTGCGAGCAACACCGATAGCCTTGAATTGCCAGTTCCGATGAGCCGGCGGAGCAAACACCTCAGATGACCGGCTGGCTCTGGTCTGTGCTCCAGAAGGCCCGCATGCTGACGATCTGACCATCGTCGTTGAAGGCCATGAGGTCGATGATCTCGAGAATCTGGGTCTCGCCAAGATGCGCGTGCATCGGGAAGGCCGCTTCACCCGCAGCCACGCGCGGATTCCCTGTCGGCTCGAGCTTGACGTGACCGACCGCCGCCGCGTAGAACCCGCGAATCGCCTCCCGGCCTCGAAGCGGCTCGGTTCCGACCGGATCTTCGAGCGTCGCGTCCTCCGCGTAGAGCGCCGCGATCGAATCGACGTCCGAGGCGTTCATGAATTCGACATATCGTCCAATCGTCTTTCGGATGTCATCGCTGTTGGCTGCCATGTTGCGTTCTCCAGGATGCGCTCCTCGTCGGGCGCGTCAATTGAGTGTTCTTCGTTCGTCGGAACCGCGACGCTTTACAACGACGCGATCGGGGTCGTGATTGCGGCTCACGCAAGAACTCCTGAATCATCGATCACGCGCTTGAAGGACGTCATCGTATCGATGTGGGTCCGGGGGTCGGCGAGGCCGAGGCCCATGGTCACGAGAGAGAGATGGGTCCCCCCGGCTTCCTTCCAGGCACGCACCTCGGAAACCCAGCGATCGGGATCGTCTCCACCCACATCCATCAGCATCAGCTCAGATCCGAAGCCCGACACGTCCCGTCCTGCGCGACGCATGAATTCACGAGTCTCTTCCAGCGCCGCGCCCGCCACCTCGGCGTTTCCGGCATAGATGAACCCGTCGCCAAGGCGAGCGGCGCGTTCGTAAGCGGGCGTGGAGAGGCCGCCGAACCAGATCGGAATCTTGCGCCCCGGCATGGGCAGAATTCCAGCCCGGTCGATCTCATGGTATTGCCCCTTGTAGGTCACGAGGGGCTCCTCCCAGAGTCTGCGGATCACCTCGATCTGCTCTTCCTGACGCCTTCCGCGATCCGAGAAGTTTTCGCCCAATGCGTCGTACTCGACGTAGTTCCATCCGACACCCACGCCGAGCCGAAGCCGTCCACCGGAGAGCACATCCACCTCCGCGGCTTGTTTAGCGACGAGTGCGGTCTGCCGCTGGGGCAGGATGAGTACACCCGTGACGAGTTCCAGGCGAGAGGTCGCCGCCGCCAGGAAGCCGAAGAAGACGAAGGGCTCGTGAAAGAGCGACTCCTCCGTGTAGGGACCCATGAGCTTGGGCTCACGATCGTGACTCGCTCCAAGCACGTGGTCATAGGCGAGAAGATGGTCGAAACCGGACTCCTCCACTGTTTGGGCCAGATCCAGCGCGATGGCGGGGTCACTTCCCATCTCGGTCTGCGGATAGACGACGCCCAGCTTCATTCGATTCCCATCTTCATGCGGTCAGGCCGCTCTTCAATCTTTCATCGAAAAGGGTCGAAAGCGGATCGGAACTCTTAGGTAGCCCTGCATCCACTCGGACTGGGCCCGCAAACAACCGTCCATGTCGACGTCGTAGTCCGGCATCGTGGCCAGTATTTCCTCGAGCAGGACTCGCCCCTCGAGGAGCGCGATGTGCTGACCGATGCAGGCGTGCGTTCCACGACCAAAGGTCAGGATTCGAGGAATGGACCGCCGGACGTCGAAGGTGTCGGGGTCCTCGAACTCGCGTTCGTCTCGGTGAGCAGAGGCGTAGAGG
>JAPYTP010000286.1 GCA_029941885.1 Myxococcota bacterium | reverse complement strand
GCTCTGGCTCTGGCTCTGGCTCTGGCTCTGGCTCTGGCTCTGGCTCTGGCTCTGAGTCGGGTGCCTCGACCCCCGTCCCCACGTCTTCCGTCACGTCGAGCACGACTAGGACGCTGCCCTCGGAAACGCGATCGCCCTCGGAAACACGCAATTCCGCCACGATGCCGGCTGCGGCCGACGGGATCTCCATCGTCGCCTTGTCGCTTTCGACGCTGATCAGGGGGTCATCGAACTCGACGACGTCGCCCTTCGCGACGAGCAATTCCACCACTTCGACCTCGTCAAAGTCACCGATGTCCGGAACACAGATTTCGAGGGACTGGCCCAATTTCGTGCTCTCCGTCGCCCGATCTCGGACGCGATTCCAATCGCCCGGCGATTCCGCCAGCGGTCGGGTCTATCGATGCCGCGGCGCCGCGGCGTCCGAGTCGATGCCATATTTCTTGATCGCCCGAGTCACATGGTCGCGATCGATCGAGCCCTCTCCCGCGAGGACAGAGAGAGCGGTTACGCAGACGTTGTTGCGATGGACCTCGAAGAAATGTCGCAGCTTCTCACGTCCATCACTTCGCCCCCATCCGTCAGTACCGAGGGTTCGGTACTCCCGCTGACGGGGAATGTAGGCTCGAATCTGTTCCGAGAAGAGCCGGATGTAGTCGGTCGCCGCAATCACCGGCCCAGTCGTGCCGCTCAACTGGCGTTCGGCGAAGCTCATGCGCGAGGCCTCTCCCGGGTGGAGGACATTCCAGCGATCCACATCCTGACCATCGCGGGCCAACTCATTGAAGCTGGTCACGCTCCAGACATCGGCCGCCACACCGTAATCGTGCTCGAGCATCTCCGCAGCTGCGATGACCTCCCTGAGAATCGTCCCGCTCCCCATCAACTGGACACGAGGTCCGTCGCCCTGCCCTTCACGCAGTCGGTACATGCCCTTGAGGATCCCATTCTCGACGCCCTCGGGCAGTTCGGGCTGGACATATTTCTCGTTCATGACGGTCAGGTAGTAGTAGATGCTCTCGCCATCGCGATACATCCGCCGCATGCCGTCTTGTACGATCACGGCGAGTTCGTACGCGTACGCAGGATCGTAAGAGACACAACTGGGAATCGTATTTGCGAGGATGTGGCTGTGACCGTCCTGGTGTTGCAGCCCTTCACCTGCGAGGGTCGTTCGACCGGCGGTTCCACCGAGCAGGAATCCACGACACTGCATATCGCCCGCGGCCCAGGCCAGATCGCCGATCCTCTGGAACCCGAACATCGAGTAGAAGATGTAGAAGGGAATCATGTGGACGCCGTGATTCGCATAAGCGGTTCCGGCTGCCACGAAAGACGCCATCGCTCCAGCCTCGTTGATCCCCTCCTGCAGAATCTGCCCATCCTTCTCTTCGCGGTAGTAGGCAATCTGATCTGAGTCGACCGGGTCGTAGAGCTGACCCACGGAGGAATAGATCCCCAGCCGTCGAAACATCCCCTCCATCCCAAATGTCCGCGACTCGTCGGGCACGATCGGCACGATATGCTTTCCGAGCTTCTTGTCTCGGGTCAAGATCTGGAGAATACGAACAGCCGCCATCGTCGATGACATCTCGCGATCGCCGGTGCCCTTGAGAAGTGCATCGAAGGCCGAGAGCTCGGGAATCTCGAGCTCCGGTGCGTCGGTCCGACGGATCGGGAGGAAGCCGCCAAGTGCCTCGCGACGCTCGTGCATATAGATCATCTCGGGACTGTCGTCAGCGGGCTTGTAGAACGGTGCCTCTCCGATCTCGTCGTCGGTGATTGGGATATTGAATCGATCTCGAAACGCCCGAAGCGCCGATTCCGCCATGTCGTGCATCTGATGTGTGGGGTTCTGGCCTTCGCCCGCCTCGCCCGTGCCATATCCCTTGACGGTCTTCGCGAGAATCACCGTCGGCTGACCCTCTCTGGCCATCGCCTCGGCATAGGCGGCATACACCTTGTGTGGATCGTGTCCGCCACGATTGAGACGCCAGATATCTTCGTCCGGCATCGTCGCAACCATCTCCGCGAGCTCGGGGTACTTTCCGAAGAAGTGCTCCCTCGTATAGGCTCCGCCGCGCACCTGATAGGCCTGATACTCGCCGTCGACAGCCTCCTCCATCCGCTTGCGCAGAATCCCGTCGCGATCCTTCGCGAGCAGCGGATCCCAGCGCCCGCCCCATATGAGCTTGATCACGTTCCAACCGTTGCCGCGAAAATTCGCCTCGAGCTCCTGGATGATCTTCCCGTTGCCACGAACAGGCCCGTCAAGTCGCTGGAGATTGCAGTTCACGACGAAGATCAGGTTGTCGAGTTTCTCACGCCCAGCCAGCGAAATCGCACCGAGACTCTCGGGTTCGTCCGTTTCCCCGTCGCCGAGGAACGCCCAGATCTTCCGTCCCTTGGTCTTGATGAATCCCCGATCCCGCAGGTAGCGCATGAAGCGCGCCTGGTAGATCGCCATCAGGGGGCCGAGCCCCATCGACACCGTTGGGAACTGCCAGAAATCCGGCATCAGGCGTGGATGCGGATAGGAAGAGAGACCTCCGGGTTCCACCTCTTGTCGGAAATTTCGCAGCTGTTCTTCCGTGAGCCGTCCTTCGAGAAACGCCCGCGCATAGATGCCCGGGGCCGCGTGACCCTGGATATAGAGAAGGTCGCCACCGTGGTCCTCGGTCGGAGCATGGAAGAAATGATTGAATCCCACGTCGTAGAGAGTCGCGGCGGATGCAAAGCTCGAGATGTGCCCGCCGAGCGTGGGATCAACCCGATTCGCCTGCACGACCATCGCCATCGCGTTCCAGCGAACGAAGGATCGGATGCGTTCCTCGAGAGCCGGATCGCCCGGACTCGGCTTTTGGAGCGCGTCGGAGATCGTGTTGATATACGCTGTCGTCGCTCGATAAGGTAGGTGAGCGCCCTTGCGGCGTGCGCGACGGACGAGACGGCCTAATAGAAAATGCGCTCGCTCGACCCCCTCGCGCTCGAAGACCGAGTCGAGCGCTTCGATCCACTCCAGAGTCTCCTGCGGATCGATGTCTCCGGCAGAGGATCCAGTCAAACCCCTGATCGACATCGACTCGGGAGCGGGTTTTGACTTCGACATGCCGGACGCCTCCGTGATGTGCCGTCGAACGGCAGGCGAGTGCGTATTTAGAAGATTGTACGCAATCTCCCGCTATGGGCACGGCCTTTGGAGGGGTCGTCTATGGTCGGACACGTCTCGACCCTGCGCAAGCACCCGCATCGTTTCGAGTGAGCGCCGCCCTCTCCGTGCCCCCCCGTCTCGAATGGAGTGTCAGAAACCTCTAGGCCGCGTCCCGATCAGACCCTAGTCGTCCGACGCCATAAAGAGCCGCAGCACGTACCAGAAGAGTATAGCGACCGACGCGAAGAGAGAGAGCGACGCCGCGACATAACGGTCTTCGGGGTAGTGATGAAGGACGTTCGACGTTTCATAGAGGATCGCCGCACCCGCGAGCCCGATCATCGCCACCGAGAACCAGGTCCCGAGTTCGAAGCCAAAGAGCAGTCCGCCGATGATCGCAACGATGCCGAGGATGAACCCATAGCGGACGAGACCCCCGAGAAAACTGAAATCCTTGCGCGTTGTGAAGACGACCGCGGTTAAACCGGCGAAGCCGAGTAGCGTCACGATCGCGGCGCTTTGGATGACACCGCTCGCGGTTGCTTCCGCAATGAAGAGCATCGGAACGAAAATCAGGGCCTCGAAAACCACGTAAGCGCCGAGCGCGGCGTATTGCGCCGGAAGTGACTCGGATCGGGCTGCCACGCCATTGGCCAACCAGCCGACGATCATGAACGCGCCGAGTACGAGGAGCCAGGATCCGCTCAACATGGTCTCGGCGATCGGGGCCGCTATTCCGGAGCCGAAAAGAAGAAATTCGATCCCGACGAAGGCGACGATCGCCCCCATCAGGTGGTTGTAGGTGCGGGTAATGAATTCGGCGCGGGCATCGACCGACCGCTCACCGACCGGGATGCCGACGCTTCCGTATTCCTGGGGGCTGCTCATCTCGAACTCTCCTTTCAACACGTGTCTCGGATCGTAGGCCCTCGGTCGGACACCTCGATTCCCAGTGGCCGACTGCCTACCTCGCCGCGGGATCGGGCACGCCCGGCCTGGGCGAAACACAATGCAACCCTTCGGTTCGGCGCGACCCCGGAACGGCTTGAGTCACCGCGCCGCCGCATCGGTTCCACCCCGTGGGCATGTTGGATGCCCGCGCGTGTCGAATCCTTCTTCAGTCGGCTCCCTCGGCGAGGGCCAAATCCTCGCCGTCCTCCTCATCGACCACCGCGGCCGGCGGGAAATTCCCGCGGTGGTCCCTTCGCTTCGCACGCATCTTGCGAACTTCGCGCTCAAAGACATCCACGGCGCGGGTCAGAGCAATTTCCGGCTCATCGTCCCGTTCATTGGCGATCAGCTCCCGACCCTTGGCCTGACAACGGATCTTGACCTCAGCCGAACCGTGCTGATGGTGATTGCTTCCTTCGACGTGAACCACGACGTGAATCAGGTCCTTTTGACCTTCACCCAGCTTGCGAATCCTCGCTTCCGCCGCGTCGCGGCGTGTGTCGTTGAGTTCTGTGACGACGTGCCATTGGATATCCATAGTTCAGTCGTTCCTTCCTTCTGCTTCCTGCGTCTCGTCGATCGAGTCCGATTGGACGGCGATCTCGTAATTTCGGTAGGTCTTCCCGATCGTGGCGCCCATCTTCTCGAGCGCACCCCGCATGCGAATATTGTTCTCGAGAATCAGCGAAGCCTCGCCCCAGGGATATCCCCGCTCGCGGGCAGCCTTGAATGTGCGCGCGTAGAGCGCCGCGCCGAGCGGAAGATTCTGGAATTCCTGGGCGATTCCGAGCATCAATATCCGTGCACGGTTCATGATTCGCTTCTTCATCAACAGGTGCCACCAACCGAATGGGAAAATCCGACCGTTCATCTTCTTCACGACCTGATTGAAGTCGGGCAACGTAATGGAGATTCCAGCGACGCGATCTCCGACTTCGGCAACGAAACAGAGTTCCGGGTCGATGATCTGCTTGAGTCCTCGAGCGATGAACTCGAATTCCTCGTCGGAGACACGTACGTGGGCCCAGTTCTGTTCCCAGGCATCGACGTAGATCCGATGAATTTTCGCAACCTCTTCGTCGAAGTTCTTCAGATCCAGGGTGCGAATCCGGATTTCTGGATGCCGCGACAACAAGCGGTCGGCAACGCGCTGCATCTTTTTCACGCCCGGCATTTCCGTGTGGCAGTGATAGGCGAACCAGTCCATCGCCGGCCGCATCCCGAGCGCCTCGTAGATCGCCGGGTAGTAGTCCGAGTTGTGCGGATTTGCGACGCAAGGATCGCTGTCGAAGCCGTCTACGAGAAGGCCGAATTCATGGTTGGTATTGAAGTTGAACGGGCCGAGGACCTTCGACATCCCCTGCTGCGAGAGCCATTCGCGCGCTGCACCAAGCAGAGCCGCTGCGACCTCGGCGTCATCGATGAACTCGAAGAAACCGAAGAAACCTGTGCCAGGATCTTCGTTCTGATAGACCGTGTCGACGG
>JAPYTP010000285.1 GCA_029941885.1 Myxococcota bacterium | reverse complement strand
GCTCTCGATGATGCGCTGGTAGAACCAGCTCTCACGCGCGACCCCCCAGATGCAGAATGACACAATCAGGGGCGTGGCGGTGATCCAAAGAACCACTCGCTTGGACACTTCCATGGGCTGATTCCCTTCGTGGTTTCATTTGTGACGGAACTAGAGGTTCCAATGGGGGGGGAGTGGGGCCTGGCTTGGAGGGCACCCCAACCTATGAACTAGAGCGAACGCCCGCCCACCGCATCGATCTCCAAGGCGACCTTGAGCACTTCGGCCAAGCGATCCAGGGGCCACATGGTGGCCGCATCCGATTTGCCCTTCGCGGGCTCCGGATGCACTTCCATGAAGAGGGCGTCGACGCCGGCCGCACAACCACCGCGCACGAGCAGCGGGATGAATTCGCGTAGCCCGCCGCTGGCATCGCCGGCCGCGCCGGGTAGCTGAACGCTGTGAGTCGCGTCGAGGATCACCGGATAGCCAAAGTCGCGCATGATCGAGAGGGAGCGCAGATCGAGCACCAGATTGTTGTACCCGAAGCTCGTGCCGCGTTCGGTCAGAAGCAGTTTCTGACTGCCCCCCTCTGTGAATTTGTTGACGACGTTCTGCATCTCCCACGGCGAAAGGAATTGGCCCTTCTTGACCGAAACCGGTTTCCCGGTCTGCGCTGCCGCCACCAACATGTCGGTCTGGCGACACAGGAAGGCCGGGATCTGCAGCAGGTCGACCACCTCGGCGACCTCCGCAGCTTGATGAGGTTCGTGGAAGTCCGTGCAGACCGGGACCTCGAACTCTTTGCGAATTGCGGCGAGCAGTTCGAGACCAGCCATGAGTCCGGGGCCGCGGAAAGAAGAGATCGAGGAGCGATTGGCCTTGTCGAAAGAGGCCTTAAAAATGTACGGGATACCCAGATCGCTCGTAATCCGCTTGGTTTTCTCGGCGACCGAGAAGGCCAGATCGCGGCTTTCCAATACGCAGGGGCCGGCGATCAGTGCCAGCGGTTCTCCCTGTCCAATGGTGACGTCGGAGATCGCTACTGTAGGCATGAGAACTCCCTCTGCGGTAAAGGCCGCGGTGGCGGCTACTAGTCTATGGACTTTCGCGCTTCCAATATTGCACGCACGCGCTCGAGATCGTCCGTTGTGTCGACCCCGATCGAGTCGTGGGCGGAGAGTTCGACCATGGCAATGCGAAATCCATTTTCCAGCACCCGAAGTTGCTCGAGAGATTCGGCCTTCTCGAGGGGGGTTGGCGGGAATTTCGTAAGTTCTAGCAAAAAGCTACGACGGTAGGCATAGAGTCCGATGTGTTTTCGCCACTCGGACTCGGGTGTCTTGCTGTGCGTAGTGGGGATTGGGGATCGCGAGAAGTAGAGCGCGGAGCCATCGAGGGCCGTGACGACCTTCACGACACTGGGGTCTTCGACCTCGCTCGGATCGTCGAGTGCCGTCATCGCCGAACTCATCAGACAATCCGGCTGCTGGATCAGTAGCTCCGCGACGGCATCGATGGCCGCTGGATCGATGAGCGGCTCGTCGCCCTGGATATTCACGATCACGTCCGCCTGCGGCAACGCCGCGGCAACTTCGGCCAGCCGATCCGTTCCGGTTGCGTGGTTCGCGTCGGTCATCACCGCCCGCCCTCCGAAGGCCTCGACGGCTGTCGCGATCTCGGGGGTGTCGGTTGCGACGAGCACCTCATCGAGCAACTTCGCCCGGCAGGCCCGCTCGTAGACGTGTTGAATCATCGGCTGGCCCGCGATCTCGGCGAGCGGCTTGCCGGGAAGTCGATTAGACGCGAAGCGAGCCGGAATGATGCCGACGATGGTGCTGTTGGAAGTCAGTTTCTCTACTTTCTCCTACTTGAGAGACTCGACGTACTAGAGGATACTACCGCAATGAAGCATCAGATGAGTGACGAAGAGATTCTCTCCCGCGGCAAGGCCGTGATGGAATCCGAGGTCCAGGCCATCCAGGCGGCCAAGGCCCACCTCGGCGATTCCTTCGTGGAAGCTATCCATACACTACTCGCCTGCAAGGGGCGGGTTTGCGTCACCGGCATCGGCAAGGCGGGGCTGATCGGAGACAAGGTCTCCTCCACGCTCGCCAGCACGGGAACCATCTCCTATCCGCTGCATCCGGTCGAGGCCTTGCACGGCGATCTGGGCATGGTGCACGCTGACGACGTCGTCATCGGCCTCTCGAAAAGCGGTGGTTCGGAACTCGTGACGCTGCTGCCAATTCTGCGCCAGAAGGGCTGCAAGGTAATCCTGTTGACCGCGGATCCTTCCTCGGCGGCGGCGCAACATGCCCATCATGTGTTGCACATCGGCGATATGCCGGAAGCCTGTCCGCTGGGCTACGCGCCGAGCTCTTCGACGACCTCGATGCTCGCGGTCGGAGATGCTCTGGCACTGGTTCTGATGGAGGTTAGGGCTTTCTCCCCCGAGCAGTACGCCGGGAGCCACCCCGGCGGTGCGCTTGGGCGCGCGCTGTTGCAATGCCAGGAGATTATGCGAACCGGCGAGGACTGCCCGGTCGTTGAGGCCTCCTCGACACTGGCCGAGTGCTACGAAGCGATCCTCAAGGCTCCCCGGCGGGCCGGCGCCAGCGCGGTTGTCGACACCGACGGAACGCTCGTTGGCATCGTCACGCAGGGCGACTTCTTTCGCCTCTTCGAGAATCGCGAGCGGACCTCGCAGATGTCTCTCGCTGAGGTCATGAGTTCGAATCCCAAGCGTGTTCGCAGCGATGAACTCGTTCAACACGCCCTCCATCGAATGCGTGAACACCGCATCGACGAGCTTCCGGTGGTGGACGCACAGGACAAGCTTGTCGGCATGATTGACGTGCAGGATCTCATCGCCCGCGGCTTCAGCCTCTTTGACACGCGCTAGGTATCCCGCTTCTTCGAGAACTGGCAAATGCAGGTATCGGGCGCGGATTGGTCGCTGTTGATATGCTCCAGGCCTCCGCGGGGTCCTTTTGCCCGGAGGGGATGCTGGACCTTTTCCTTCCAAGGCCGGCGAATCCAGCGGCGATTTTCGCCAGACGACTTCAATCGGCGCAATCAGGAATAAAGTGGCTTCAGGCATGAACAGTACGGCAAGGAGCGAACTCGGCGACTTTAAGCCACGGGTCTGGGTACTGGCAGACGACCGCCCGGGAAATTCGACACAGTCGATGGGCATCGCACACGAACTCGATTGGCCGACCGAAATCAAGTCGCTCGCTTTTGGGCCGCTCTCGGCGCTGCACAATGGGATCGTGGGCTCAAGTGTGGCGGGGTTGAAGCGTGCGAGCCGCGCGACGCTCTGCGAGCCCTGGCCGGATCTGGTGATTGCGGCAGGCGGCCGGACGGCCCCGGTCGCGCGCTGGGTCAAGAGTCAGTCTCGCGGCATCACGCGGCTCGTTCAGTTGGGTAGAAAAGGTTCCAACCCGGCAAAGCATTTCGATCTCAGCGTCTCGCCGAGCTACGCGCGGCTCTCTCCGCATCCGAACCGAATGGAGGTCAGCCTTCCGCTCACCAACGTGAGTCCAGAATCATTGGCCGCCGCTGCCGCCGAGTGGGGGGAGGTCTTCGGGGCGAATTCTGCTCCTCGTGTGGCCGTCTTGGTGGGGGGCGGCACCGCAAAGCACCGTCTCGACGCGAAAACTGCAGAGCAGATGGGAAAAGAGATCGGCAGGATGGTCCACCAAGCCGGTGGCTCCGTGTTTGTGACGACCAGCCGCCGCACTTCGAACGAGGCTGTCGCCGCGCTGGAAAGGGCGCTGCCCAAAGTCGCCTACTTCCACAAGTGGTCGGCCGATGCGAGCGCAGCGAACCCCTACCGCGGCTACCTGGCGCTGGCCGATGCACTGGTCGTGACTGATGACAGCGAGTCGATGCTCGCCGAAGCCTGCGCGACCGGAAAGCCGATCTCGATTTATCCGGTTCCCACGCGCGAGTCGACCTGGCCCGAACGTCTCAAGCAGGCCATGGTCGCGCGTGGTGCCGGCAAGATGCCGCTCGGCGAGCCTGGTACCCCCAAGCCTCAAAAAGGCATCGAATTGTTTTTTGCTCGCTTGATCGAGGCCGGTTTGTTGAGGCCGGCTCGTGATCTCGACGGAATGCGGCAACGGCTAATCGAGCTGGGCCAGGCCCGAGAATTCGATGGCAATCTCGTGCTGGATCAAGTGCCGCAGCTCGCCGAGTTGCAGCGCGTCGCTGATCGGATCCGAGAGCTGATGGGTGTGCGGAGATGAAGCGACGATCGTTTCGACGATCGTCACCTAAGCTCGCAATGCACTGTAGACTATTGTCGAGTTGCTAAATTGCTTGAGCTTGATCGAGTTTGGAATCGCCGACCGACGGATGGATTCGTAGACCAACGCGATCAATTGTCTCAACAAGGTTCGGATGCCTTACGCTGGGGGCGGCCATGACGAACACCGTATTTATTCACACCAATGAAAAACAGTTAGTTGGCGCGATCGTTGGGCGCCGCTCACTAAAAAGAAATTCCGCCAACCCCGATGCCTTTGATGTCAAGATCGTTTCGCAGGAAGATTTTCCGTTCTTCCAGGAATTCGATGGCAAGAAATTCCTTCGCGGTGGCAAATGGCGAGTCTGGGAGAACTCGGATCTTCAGTCGTTTACGCCTGTCCGGTTCACGCCCCCGGAGTTGATGGGCTACCAAGGTCGCGCGGTGGTTATCGATCCGGATGTATTCGCTGTCGGTGACGTGAGCGAGTTATTCGACCGCGACATGCAGGGCAAGGCGTTGTTCGCGAAGCCGCGCCCAGGTCATAAGGGCCTGCAGGACTATCTAGCATCGAGCGTCATGCTGATGGATTGTGCGAAGCTGCCGCATTGGAACGTGAAGAAACAGTTCGCGCAGATGTTCTCGGGCGAGTTGGATTACGAAACCTGGATCCAGCTGAGAAACGAACCGGAGGGTTCGATCGGACACCTTGAATCGTTCTGGAATGACTTCGACCGGCTCGAACCAGATACGAAATTGATTCATAACACCAAGAGGCGCACGCAGCCCTGGAAGAGCGGGTTGCCGATCGATTACATGAATCGTCTACCTAAGTTTCTGCGTTTTCTCCCGATTAGCGGCTACCGAAGAAGAGGGACCTATCTTCAGCATCCGGACAGCCGCCAAGAACAATTCTTCTTCGCGCTGGTGAAGGAATGCGTGGAGGCGGGCGAGATCTCGGACGAGTTGTTGAAAAGAGCAATGGAGAAGAACCATGTCCGCCACGACGCCGCGGAAATGATCGATCGCGCGCCACCGGTCGATCAGGTTCTGACCGAGATTCGCGCGACGGTCTAGAGCAAGGCAACACTGGGACCGAGCGAGGCGACCTTAATTGTTCTGCGGAGCCGGCCTCAGAGGTGTACGTCGTCAAAATAATCTGGACACCAGACGGCTCTTGCTAAGAGACAGTTTTCAGTTTCAGTCTAGGCCGCTTTTGCGGCGAAGAACTCCCTCTTTCTTCGTTGCATCGTTTTCCGTTTGATCTTCGCGCGTTTGGTCAACACTTCGTACTGCCTTCCGAAGTAAACATCGGCTGGCGTCACGTTGTCGAGTGATTCGTGGTAGCGCTTGTTGTTGTAGTACGCGCCACTCCCGGACGCACGCGCCGCAAGTTCTCCCCGGAAGAGAAGATGCGC
>JAPYTP010000284.1 GCA_029941885.1 Myxococcota bacterium | reverse complement strand
ATGCTGAAGTGGTCACCGCCCTACCGGCGAGAGAACGTCGAACAGCCGGAGTTCGACCTCATCGAGATCGAACGCGACGGCCGGGTCGGCCGCATCGTCCTCAACAGCCCCGAGAAGCGCAACCCGCTCGGTTACGAGCGGCTCCTGCAGATCGAGATGGCAGCCAAGCTGCTCGAGCTCGATGAGGAGGTCCGGGTGATCATCATCAAGGGCCAGGGGCCTTGCTTCTCCGCAGGCTACGACATCACGCCCGTCAAGAAGGGCGAGCGCCAGCGGAACATGCCGCCCGGGGGTTACATCCACCCCGACCGCGATCGGCTCTGGCAGTCGTACGACCTTGAGCACGCTCGCGTCTACATGACGCTCTTCGACCTGCAGAAGCCCGTCATCGCGCAGATCCACGGCGCGTGCCTCGCGGGAGCGACCGAGCTGGCCGGCTTCTGCGATCTCCGGGTCGTCGCCGACGACGCCAAGATCGGGTGGCCTGTGGGTCGCAACTGGTCGCCCGGCAACCTCCAGTACATGCCTTGGCTCGTCGGAATGACCCGCGCGAAGTACTACATGTTCACATGCGAGCCGATGAGTGGAAGAGAGGCCTTCGAAGGTAGCTGGGCCTCGGAGTCGGTCCCGGCCGAGCGTCTCGAAGAGCGCACGGAAGAGCTGGCGCACCAGATCGCCCTCACCCCCACCGACCTCATCATGCTGACCAAGCGCAGCATCAACCGACAGTTCGAGGTGATGGGATTCCGAACGGGCATCGCGACCAGCGTCGACCTGTTAGCGCTGTCGGCCTTCCGCGAGAACGGGCTCTACTCGAGGAAGTCGCGTGACAGCGGCGAGGGCGGGGATGGGGGCGGGGACGAGTTCCTGGCCCGGTCGCAGCGGGATGGGCTCAAGTCGGCGCTGGAGTGGCGCGAACAGACCTTCGGAAACCGCTACCGCCCTGGCGAAGACGCCGCGCCCGACGAAGAGTAGGACTAACATAAGTCTTCGTGATCCGCGTTCGCATCCTTGCCTACGCTGTCCTTCCGGGCCCACCCGGTAGGCGCCACTAGCGCCCCGTGAATTCGGGCTTCCGTTTCTCGAAGATCGCCCTCACCGCTTCGCGGCCGTCCTCGCTGGTCAGGGCACGCCTTGCAAGCGCGAGCTCGTCGCGAAGGTGGTCTTCAAGACCCGCTAAGAGACCGGCTCGGGTCACCAGGCGCTTAGTCTGTCGCGCCGCCATCGGAGCGACCTCGGCAATCTTGCGACAGTAGGCGAGGAAGGCTTCCTCGAATTTCCCATCGGGAGCGACTTCGCCCACCAGCCCGAGGGCGAGCGCCGAGTCCGCATCCATCATCTGGGGATCGAGCAGGAAGCGCATCGCGCGCTCATGTCCGATCGCCTGAGGCAGGGTCCAGGAGAGCCCGCAATCGGGTGAGCTTCCCGCCCGCGCATAGCCCGCGTGGAAGCGCGCCTTCGCACTGGCAATGCGCATGTCGGCGCACATCGCGAGCGCTAGCCCGGCACCGATCGCGATGCCATTGATGCCTGCGATCACGGGCTTCTCGCAATCGACGCGAATGCCCGACACCAGCCGGACGACCTGGTCTTCCGTGCTCGGGCTCCCGGTAGAGCCTTTGGCGGCGGGTCTGCGCTCCTTCAGGTCCGCACCCGAGCAGAAGGCGTCACCCGCGCCGGTGAGTCCGACCACACGGATGTCGTCGTCGTCGGCCGCCGCCTCGAAGCCCGCGATGAGCGCCTGCACGAGATCGCCCGAGAGCGCGTTCTTCTTGGCGGCGCGGTTCAGTGTCAGGATCCGCACGCCCTCGGTCGTCTCTTCCAGAAGCACCGGCTCCTGGCTCGCCGCCGAATCGGTCATGTTTCCCTCCGGTCTGGCAGTGGGAAGTCCAACCCGAGCGGGCCTAAGCAGCCCGATCGCGGCTTCCCGTCAGCTCGGCCATCAACTCGAGGCCCTCCACGTGCCTGCACGAGAGGATCAAGCCGGTCGCACCCGACGCCTCCCACTCCTTGTAGCGCTCGCGGATGCGCTGCGCCGGTCCGACGAGCGACGCCTCGTCGCAGTACTCGTTCGGTACGGCTTCTATGGCCTCGCGCTTTCGCCCCGCCAGATAGAGCTCCTGGATCTTCTGTGCTGCCTCGGGGTAGCCGCGACGCACCATCATGTCGTTGTGGAAGTTCTTGTTGCGATGGCCCATGCCGCCCACGTAGAGCGCGATGCCCGGCTTCATGCGATCGAAGGCCTGCTCGATCTCGTCGGTGACGATGACGGACACGCCGGGCTGGATCTCGAAGTCCGTTAGGCTCTTGCCTCCACCTGCTCTCCGGAAGCCCTCCTCGAGCCAGGGCCGGTACTGGTCCATCATTCCCGGAACGAAGGCCAGCGGAAACCAGCCGTCGGCAATCTCCGCGGTGAGCCGGACGTTGCTCTCGCTGCCGGTTCCCAACCAGATGGGGATGTTCGGGTTCATGTGAAGGATCGACTTGAGCGGCTTGCCGATCCCCAAGGCACCCTCGCCGGTGAAGGGAAGCGAGATCTCCTTGCCATCGTGTGTGACGGGCTCCTCACGCGCGAAGACCTTGCGCATGATCGAGACGTAGTCGCGGATCCGCCAGTAGGGCCGCCCCCAGGGCTGGCCATACCACCCTTCGACGATCTGCGGCCCACTGACCCCGAGCCCCGCGACGAAGCGACCTCCCCCGGCGAGCGCGTCGATGGTGGCCGCCTGCATCGCCGCCATGGCGGGCGGGCGGCCGGCCAGCTGCATGATCGAGGTGCCGAGACGGATCCGCTTTGTCAGGGCAGCCAGGTAGGCCAGCGGCGAGGTCGCGTCCGATCCGTAGGCCTCAGCGGTCCAGACCGAATCGAAGCCCAGGGCCTCCGCGCGTTGCACCCGCGCAACGGGCAGCTTCATTTCCGCCCCGGAATAACCGAGCATCAATCCGAGCTTCATCTCCCCTCCATCAGTCGAGACGGGTGGCCTGGCTCAGTCGGTAGCGAATCGGTAGCTGCTTCAAGCCCACTACGAAGCTCGACGCGATATGGACGGGATCTCCGGCGAGCTCGAGCGTGTCGACCCGGCCGATCAGCTCCCGGAGCAGCGCGCGCTGCGACTGGCGGGCCAGATGAGTGCCGAGACAAAAATGCTCGCCAATCCCGAACGCGAGGTGCGGGTTCGGGGTCCGGTCGATCCGGAAGGTATAGGGATCCTCGAAGACCGCCTCGTCGCGATTCGCTGAGGCATAGAAGAGAACGAGGCTCTCCCCTTTTTGGAGCTTCTGCCCTCGGAACTCGAGATCCTCCGCCACGACCCGCTTCATGTAGTTGACAGGCGAGGTCCAGCGCACGATCTCCTCGACCGCGCTCGCTACCAGATCGGGGTTCCGCTTGAGCTTCTCGAATTCGCCGGGGTGCTCGGCCAGAGCTCGGATGCCGCCGGCCAGAGCGTTTTTCGTAGTGTCGTGTCCGGCCGTGAAGATGATCAGGTAGTAGCCGAGGGTCTCCATCAGCCCCAAGGGTTCGCCGTTCACGTTGGCGTTGGCGAGCAGGGTCGCCAGATCGTCTGTCGGGTTCGCGCGGCGATCTTCGATGATCGCGTTGAAAAGCTCGAAGAACTCCATGGCCAGCGCCTGCACCGTCGCGGTTCGATCCTCGCCCTTGCGCTGGAGGTCGGGATCGTCGGAAGCGAAGAGCTCGTTGGTGAGTCGGAGAAGCTGGGGCTCCTTCTCGCGCGGCACTCCGAGGACGGTTGCGAGAACGCGCAGCGGGTGCGCGGCGGCGATCTCGTTGGCGAACTCGCACTCGCCCTCGCCCTCGCCGCCGCTGGCGCGCTCGACCAACGTGTCCACCAGGGTGCGAGCACTCTCCTCGACGATCGGGGCGATGCGGTCGATCGCACGTGGCGTGAACCAGGAGGCGGCGACCTTGCGATAGTCGCGGTGCTCGGGCGGGTCCATCGCGATGATGGCGCGCATCTGGCCGAGTCCCTGGTCGGAGTCGATGATCTGCTTCTGCTCCTGGCTCTCCAGAACGATGCCAAAGCGATTGAGAAAGCGCTCGGGCTGCTTCGAGATCTCACAGATCTGGTCGTGGCGCACGACGGGATAGAAGGCGTCGAACCCTTTGGGTGTGTAGTGCTGCAACCGATCCAGTTGGCGCAGCGCGCGCCACTGATCGTGGGGGACACCGCGCTCGCCGTAGGCCTCTGGCGAAATCAGGTCGAACCCGTCCGTGTCGGCGCTCACTACTGCTCCTTCGGAATCCCGGCTTGCAATGGAATAATTAGTATCATAGTTTTTGGAGTTCGCAACGCTCACATTCTCCGGGAGGCGCCCTTGTATCCGGGACACCATGCGACAACGACACCGAACAAGGCGGCCGCCATCCACGCCAGCACCGGTGAGGTGCTGACCTATGCCGAGCTCGACGCCGGGTCCAACCGGCTCGCGCAGCTCCTTTGGTCAGAGGGCCTGCGCCCCGGCGATCACATCGCGGTCTTGCTCGAGAATCATCTCCGCTACTTCGAGGTCGCCTGGGCGGCATTCCGATCCGGCCTCTATCTCACGACGGTCAACCGCTACCTGACCGGGCCGGAAGCCGGGTACATCGTGGGCAACTGCGGCGCGCAGGTGCTGGTGTCGTCGCGTGCGGTACACGAGGCCGCTTCGGAGATTTCCGAGCACGCGCCGGGCTGCAAGCGCTTCCTGGTGGTCGACGGACCGCCCGAGGGAGCCTCGGACCGCTTCGAGAGCTACGAGGAGGCTGTCGATGCGCAGTCCGCAGAGCCCCTCAAAGAAGAGCCGCTCGGCGAGTTCATGCTCTACAGCTCGGGAACCACCGGACGACCGAAGGGGATTACACGACCTCTCTCGGGCCGGCCGGTCTCGGAAGGCCTGGCAATGGCCGTCACACTGAAGGGCCTCTTTCGCGCCGACGCGGACTCGGTGTACCTCTCACCCGCCCCCCTCTACCACTCGGCGCCGATCGGCTTCAGCACGGCCATCCAGTCCCTCGGCGGCACGGTCATCATGATGGATCGCTTCGACGCCGTCGACGCGTTGCGGGCCCTAGAGAAGTATTCCGTCACGCACAGCCAGTGGGTTCCCACCATGTTCACGCGCATGCTGAAGCTTCCTGAGGAGGAGCGCGCCCGATTCGATCTCTCCACACACGTGCTGGCGATCCACGCAGCGGCGCCGTGCCCACGAAAGGTGAAGGAGGAGATGTTCGCGTGGTGGGGACCCATTCTGCACGAGTACTACGCGGGAACCGAGGCGAATGGCTTGACCTACGTGGGTCCGAAAGACTGGCTGGCCCATCCCGGGACCGTCGGCCGCGCCGTGATGGGCAAGATCCGTATCTGCGACGACGAGGGCGCCGAGCTCCCGACCGGTAAACCCGGCCTCGTGTATTTCGAGCGGGACGAGGTGTCGTTCACCTACCACAACGACTCCGAGAAGACGCGGAGCGCTCAGCATCCGGAGCATCCCACGTGGACCGCCCTCGGCGACGTCGGCTACGTCGACAACGAGGGCTACCTCTACCTCACAGACCGGGCGTCGTTCATGATCATCTCCGGCGGCGTCAACATCTATCCCCAGGAGATCGAGAACGAGCTGATCATGCACCCCAAGGTCGAAGACGTGGCCGTGAT
>JAPYTP010000283.1:875-5673 GCA_029941885.1 Myxococcota bacterium | reverse complement strand
GCGTCGTCGATGACGAGATCGATCGGCGCGTCGCCGAATCGTTCCCGGCAGATCTTCAACAATCGCTTTCCGTCTGCTTGATCGGTTCTCCAGTAGGTATGGATTCGATCTCGGAGGCCGCGCGAATCGAGATACTCGTCAAAATAGGGCGAATCCGCCTTCGCCTGGATGTCGACGCCGACCTGCCTCTCGGGTCGAAGCAGTTCGAACCAGAACGGGACACTTCCGCCCTCGAAGAGACCGAGTTCGATGACGTTGTGAAATCGATCGTCTCGGACCCGGTTCCCAAAGTAGTCGATGTACTCATCGACCAGGGGCTTCATCTTGTGGAACACGAAGCAGTTCTTGCCCGGGATCAGGTCGGGACTCGAGTTCGGCTGTTGTGCTTCTACGAAGCGAAGCCCGCTGAACTCGAAGGCACTGAAATCGTCATTCCAACGAAATAATTCCGGATCGATCATGGGTGCGTCCAATCGGTCGGAGAGCAGAGAAGGGCAGCGTGGCCGCGCTGAATTCTCGGACTCTCGAAGCGCAGACGCTGCCACAGCGCTGATGGCCGCGCCAAGGCGCAACCGGTCATCCGATGCTCACGCACGCGGCAATCGAGGTGACGGCGACCCCGCCAAGGGGGTCGAGAATTCGTCTTTCTGGCTCCCGTGTGAACCGCTTCATGCTGAGGTCTTCGATTCGAAACAAAAATAGGTTCATGGAGATTCACGCGCCAAATGCGCACAAGGAGAAATCAGCATGAATGGAAAACTGATCGACGGGGCCACCCGGGCAATCGGACTCTCTGCGCTCGCGATTCTTGCCCTTTCTCATGCGGCCCAGGCCGCCCCCAATCTTCCGCTTCACAATCCGGGCTTCGAGATCGTCGGACTCGACGGACCGCTCACCGTCACATCGCCCGCCACACTCGGTGGAGGGGGACACTCGGCCGCCGAAGGCTGGGGCGTCTTCCACAACACGGTGCCCGCTTCGGGCGCAACCACCATCACACAGCTCATGGCCACGACACGGCTGGGTAGCCCCGGCGTGCGCATGATCCGTGTGGACGCGGATCAGCCGCACAACGGCATTGTCGGCGTGACGGGACCGTCCACTCGGGCGTGCCCGACGGCATCGGTTCGGCCTGGGTGTTCGTGGCCAGTGGTGTCGTCGGGATGGGCACCGGCAACGGCGGTGCGACCGGCTTCGATGCCATGTCGACAACCACCGGGGCCTGGGAATACCTCCAGGCGCCCAATGGACAGAGCCCCTTCAACGAAATGATCTTCTATGCCGTCGGTGGGCCCGCAGAATTCTTCGTGGACGATGTCGGTCCGGTCGTACCCGTCGCAGTCTGGGCGGAGCGCAGCAATGGAGTGAACGAGGTCGCGTACACCCATCGAGACCTCCACGCCCTGAATCTCGCGGGAGACATCGATGACGTCGACGCAACCGAGATGTGGGGACGGCGGGAACTCCGACGCCCTACGTGTCCCGTGCCTTCATCTTCGGCCGCATCCTGGGTCTCGGATTCAGGGGCTCGCTCCAGGAAGTCGACGTCGGTGGGCTTGCACTCACCGGATTCACGGGGGGTCGAACGTGGCGGCACTCGAAAGGAGCGTAGTCATTTCGCCGAACGACCGATCGACACGTCCCTTGGGATCACAGATCCCGGGGACGTGTCTATTTGTCCGGGGAGTTCCAAAGTCGACCGTCTTCAAATCGAACGACGGTCGTCGTCTGGGTGGAACAAGCCGTTGATCGGGGGCGACTCTTCAGTACGGGGGGCTCGCGATCGGAACGGATCGGAACTCGGCGGTCGTCCAACGAGGAGCGGCCACCTGGAGTTGAAGAGACGCGATCGTTCGAGAGTCACTGGCGACCCGGGGAAAGCGAATACTGGCCCGCGTCGGAATCCCGCCGATCACCTGCTTCTGGATCTGGTGGTGGCTCCTGAGATCCAGCCGCGTATCAGCAATCGCGCTGATACCGGGTTTGAACTCTCGGCCCTGATCGTCGAAAAGGCGCGTCTTGTTCACATGAAACATGAACTTCGCGTTGTCCCCCTGATTCTTCAGCACGAACGAACACTCCACTCCTGCCGAGGACCGCTCGCAACCATGAAGTTCGATCAGGAACTGCCCTGCTTCGGTCGTCATGACATTCGTCTGGACGGCAGGTGGCGCCGGTGCAGCCGGCGGCTCTACGACCGGCGGCGGGGCCACGGGTTCGCGAGGCGGCGGGGCCTGGGCGACGCGGGATTCAGTGAAAGTGACGCGCGCATCGGCCAGGTTCACACCCCGCTGAGCGGAAAAGATCTGACCTACCAGCTCGATCGTCCGGGAGTCGATCCGCCGCGCCGTTCCGACCATCATCGTCTCCGCGCTCGCGAGCTTCGCGATCCGAGCCGCGGTTTCGCACGCGATATTCGCCCCGGCGGGCAGCGCAAACTTCGCCCGCGCGACCTCCGACTGATGCAGTCCGATGAAGATCGCTGCGCCGGTGGTGGTCCCGATTCGCCGGGCAACCTGATCCACGACGATTCTCTCCCGGCTCGTCTGAGGCCCGTCGAGGTTCGTGAACTCCAACGCCCCGAAGCTATCCACTTGCTGTTCGCCGAGCTGTCGCCCGAGACGAGCCGAAAGATCGTCCACGGCTTCTTCGAAGGATCTCGCGTGCGCCGAATGGGTCAACAGGCTCAAGCAGAGTGGAACGAATATCCATCTCGCCGGGCAGGAAGATTTCATTTCCGAGAGTCTCGACTTTTTGCTCCCTCACTTCGCACCCGTCGGTGCATCCGCGAATCCCGGAAAGACATATCGAGCCGACCGACCGCGCCAATTCTCTCCAGGCGCCGATAGACAACCCCTCTGATCCCTCACAGAGTGCACTTGGCAGCGGATCGAGTTCCAGAATCTTCACGATCGAAAGCGGCTGAGCCCGCAGCCCGAGATGAACTCGGCCGCCCCGGTCCCGCCACATGCATTGCGGGCGGCATCCTGCAAGCACATGAGTAACCCAGAGGGGTGAGTCAGCGAATCCACAAGCGGGTTGGATGGCTTCGCTTCGATTCTGTGTGACACGATCCACGCTGGCGGCGGTGGGGTCGCTCTCCGGGGTCATGGTATGATGGCGGCCTCAGACTGGAGAGACCCGATGGGAGCGCCGACGACGGCGATCACGACAGACAGCGCCGGACCCGAATTGTTGGGACGCTGGATTGATGCCCTCCTCGGATACGGGCTTCTCTATCTTCTCTCGGTTCCCCTGATCCTCTGGTTCTCCACGAGCCAGGCACTCGAGGTCTGGCCCGCCTGGATCGCCTCTGTGATAGCGCTCGCGACGGCCGGTCCCCACTATGGCGCAACCATCCTTCGGGTCTATGAGAAGCGGCGCGATCGAAAGAAATACGCCTTCTTCGCCGTCTGGCTGAGCCTGCTGCTCTCGATCTGTTTCGTGGTCAGCCTTTTCAGCGAAGACTTCGGCTCCTTGATCCTGACAGCCTACGTGTGCTGGAGCCCTTGGCATTTCGCAGGTCAGAACTTCGGCGTGTCGATGATGTCGCTGCGACGCCGGAAGGTCCCGATCGACACGCTGTCGCGCCGATTGCTCCATGGATCATTCGTGCTCGCCTTTCTACTTTCGATCGTGGCGATGCAAACCGGTGGATCGCGCTCCGAGGTCGCCCTCGGTGCGGATGGTGCAAACGTCTACCACGTCATCCGTCTCGGGATCCCCTCCGAGACTTCCACGATGGTGCTCTGGATCCTGGGGCTCGTCTATCTAGCGGTGACGATCGGGGCCCTGGTTCGGCTGAGTCGAGATCGTCAAGCTCGACATCTCGGCCCGACCGTGATGTTGATCTCGACACACTCCCTCTGGTACGTGCTCCCGGTGATTTCGGCAGGCCAGATTCCGCTGATCTATTCCGCAGTCTTCGTCTCCCTGATTCATTCCGTCCAGTATCTCTGGGTCACGACCTACTACGCAAAGCAGACGGACAGGAAGCCGGCAGGAACCTTCTATTGGCAGTGCCTACTCGTCGGCGGAGTGGCCGCAGTGGCATTCCAGCTCGTCTTCGCACCGGGTCTGCTGGGGCAATTCGTTCCGTTCGCAAGCGACGCGGGAATCATGGTCTTCTCGATCCTGAACCTTCATCATTTCGTACTCGATGGCGCTATCTGGAAACTCCGCGACGGTCGGGTCGGACGCATCCTCCTCAATCAGACGACGGAAGAGACCGAGACGATCGAGGAAAGATCGAGGCGAGGGTTCCTTCGGCCGATGGTCTACACGATCGGCGCTCTCGCACTCGCCACACCGCTCTATTTCCTCGCAGAGGCCCAGCTGGCAAGCCGTTCTCAATCACACAGCGTCGCGGAGGCCGCCGCCAGTCGACTGATTTTCTGGGGGAAGGATTTTGCGAACGTCCACGCGGCCCTCGGACGCCATCGCGACCTCGCGGGAGATAAGGGAGGCGCGGTCG
The DNA here is from genome assembly GCA_029941885.1 of Myxococcota bacterium. GTDB lineage: Bacteria > Myxococcota_A > UBA9160 > UBA9160 > UBA4427 > UBA4427. The sequence continues at coordinate 1,199 of JAPYTP010000283.1, read as the reverse complement.
TGGCCTACCGAAAGGCCTTTGCACTCCAACCCGAAAGTCACGAAATCGCGGCGAGACTCGCTGCGATGCTGATCGATGATCCGGCGAGTGCTCGCGAGTCGCTCACGCTCGCGGCGTTTGCCTCGAAGGCCACGAATCACTCGGATCCGGTCATGCTGATCCTTCTGGGGAGCGCGAACGCGAGAGTCGGCCAACTCGATCGGGCACGAGCGGCCTTTCTTCGCGCGGAAGAATTCGCCGTCAAGGCGGGGCGTCCGGACGTCCTCAAAGTCTGCCGAGAGCAGCTTCAACTCCTCGAATCATACGGTCGCGGGGGGGGGGGGG
>JAPYTP010000283.1:0-865 GCA_029941885.1 Myxococcota bacterium | reverse complement strand
CCCCCCCCCCCCCGCGACCGGAGTGAAATGGGGCTGAGAGAATCAGTCAGCGCCTCTGGAGTGTCGGAGCGTGCAAACTTCTGACTCACGCTAGGAGTGTGCGTAGCTTTTTTCTTTTCATCTCTACCCCTGGCCGCAGAGTCTGTGGAAGACAGCGCCATCTCGTCATCCATCGACGAGAACAGGATCCGCCTGGTCATCCCGCCCTTCATGAGCCGCACGCTACTGCTCAACACCACCAAACCGATGGCGCAGTATCTTTCCCGCTCGCCCGATTTCAACGTCTCGATCCATGTCGGCAACTCCTTGGACGGATTCACCCGGGAGGTCATCGAAGGGCGTTTTGAACTCGTCTATCCCTCCGCCTTCATGGCTTCGTACCTGGTCAAGGATCACGGTTTTCGCCCTCTCTTGCGGACAAACGAGAGCTACCACGGCGTTGTGTTTGCCCTCGAGCGCGGGCCTGTCTCGCGCATCCAGGATCTACGCGGAAAGACGATTGCGATGGCCGGCGGCGTCCATGGCGGGAGCATCATGGGGATCGACATGCTGCTCCGGGCCGGATTGACGGTGGGCGAGGACATCGAGATTCGCGAGGTCGAGCGCTACGACACCGTCATCCTCGACGTTCTTGGCGGCAAGGCCGACGCAGGCGCCGTTCCGGACAATTCGCTGTCGATGTTTTCTGAGCCACTGCTCGAGAGCCTTCGGATCGTCGCCGTCAGCCAATTGGCTGCGAGCGCAGTGTTGCTCGCGTCACCGAGCTCTCGATATCGGTCTCGCCATACGTAGAACGAAGATCTCGCGATTCCGAAGTACCGGCATGCCTTGTTGATGTTTCCGATTCGCTCCGCGTATTCGAGAA
>JAPYTP010000282.1:4518-5686 GCA_029941885.1 Myxococcota bacterium | reverse complement strand
AGAACAAGAAGGGCGGCTTGCTCGGCAAGCAGCTCGAAGCGGTCGTCGTCGACCCTGCTTCGGACTGGCCGCTCTTCGCCGAAAAGGCGCGTCAGCTGCTCGCGAAGGACAAGGTCGCCGTGACCTTCGGCTGCTGGACATCCGTTTCGCGGAAGTCTGTGCTGCCGGTCTTCGAGGAACTCAACGGCATCCTCTTCTACCCCGTCCAGTACGAGGGCGAAGAGTCCTCGAAGAACGTCTTCTACACGGGTGCCGCTCCGAACCAGCAGGCCATCCCCGCCGTCGACTATCTGATGGATGAGATCGGCGTGAAGCGATGGGTCCTGGCGGGAACGGACTATGTCTATCCCCGCACGACGAACAAGATCCTCGAGGCGTATCTCAAGGACAAGGGCGTCGCGGACAAGGACATCATGATCAACTACACGCCCTTCGGTCACTCCGATTGGCAGAGCATCGTGTCCGACCTCAAGAAATTCGGGAGCGCCGGCAAGAAGACGGCGGTCGTCTCGACGATCAACGGTGATGCGAACGTGCCCTTCTACAAGGAACTCGGAAACCAGGGCGTGTCGGCGGCCGACATCCCCGTGATTGCCTTCTCTGTCGGCGAAGAAGAGCTGTCGGGAATCGACACGAAGCCTTTGGTTGGGCATCTCGCTGCCTGGAACTATTTCATGAGCGTCGATGCCAAGGACAACGACAAGTTCATCAAGGCCTGGCACAAGTTCATCAAGAACAAGAAGCGCGTCACGAATGATCCCATGGAAGCCCACTACATCGGCTTCAACATGTGGGTCAAGGCGGTCGAGGCAGCCGGAACCACCGATCCGACGGCGGTCCAGAAAGCGATCATCGGTATCGAGTCACCGAACCTCTCCGGCGGCACGTCGAAGATGCTGGCCAATCATCACATTACGAAGCCCGTGTTGATCGGGGAGATCCAGGACGATGGCCAGTTCGCCACGGTCTGGGAGACCGATGGCCTCGTCGAAGGCGACGCCTGGTCGGATTTCCTTCCCGAGAGCAAGCTCATCAGGGCCGACTGGACCTCGAAGCTCAATTGCGGGAACTACAATACGGTGACGAAGAAGTGCTCGGGTCAGAATTTATGAGCGACGGCACGGGTCACGAAGTCTCTCCAGTCGAACTCTGAGAGCGATGGGAAGGC
>JAPYTP010000282.1:2630-4418 GCA_029941885.1 Myxococcota bacterium | reverse complement strand
CGACGGCACGGGTCACGAAGTCTCTCCAGTCGAACTCTGAGAGCGATGGGAAGGCGGAGGAGGTGCCGCCGCCTTCCCCCCCCTCTGGTGTGTGACCCACCGGAAGAATTTCTCGACAGCTTGCCGCCGCGCAGGTCTCGATGGCTTACGGTCTCCCGGGCCCACGGAACGGCAACGGTTGCGGGTGGGACGCCCTGCCTCGGATTGGCCTGGGCCCACTCCTCCTTCTCGATAAACGAAGCATCATTGACCTGTAGCTGAGCGCGGACCTGTATCCGACCACGAAGTCGGGTCAGGCGGTCGAACTCAAACGGATACTTAGGCGGTGTGATCGGTGGTACGGCTCGGGATCATCTTCTCTGTCTTGCTCTCCGCCCTGGCCTTCTCGGTCGGGCCGACGCATGCCGATGACACACCGATGGCAACTGCCCTCGAAGGGCTCAAGAGCAAGAGCTTTCGTACCAAGAGTGAGGCGGTCTTGCAGATCGCCGAAGTGGGTGGCGATCCCGCGCGAGAGATTCTCGAGTCCTTGCTCGCCGGCCGGATCTATCTCCAGAAATCCGATAAACGAATCGTCGTCGTCGAGGAGCAGGGCGAGGATCTCGCCGCCTTCGACGTCACGAGCGGTGAGGCGCTGGGGCTGACCGAGAAGTCCGCCCTCAAGAAAGTCATCATCAACAACAAGATGAGGGGCACGCTCCGACGGGAAATCGCAAGGCTGAGCCTCGGCGTCGCCGAGGCATCGGCGCGCGAGGCCGCCGTGAAATCTCTCTACGGATCGCTCTCGGCCGAGACCGTCGAGCTGCTCCGAGAGGCGCTGCTCCGGGAGAACGACTCGGATGTCCAGGTCGCGCTACGCGTCGCGCTCGCCCTTTCAGAACTCGACGACGCGGATGCCCAGATCCGACTCAAGGCCATCGAAGTCCTGTCGGGGAGCCTGCACGGGGAAGTGCGAAACCGGCTCGCCCAGCTCGTCGAAGTGGACGACGAGGGGACACCCCGCGAGCCGGACGAGGCGATTCGTCACGCCGCGACCCTTGCGATCGAAGAGATCGATGGCACGAGGCGCATTCTCTCTCTCGTCGAGACCGTGTTCTTCGGCTTGAGTCTCGGATTCATCCTGGTGCTCTCCGCCACGGGTCTCGCAATCACCTTCGGCGTGATGGGTGTGATCAACATGGCCCACGGCGAGTTGATGATGCTCGGAGCCTATTCGACCTGGGTGGTCCAGCAGTTGATGCCCGGTCAGCTCGAAGCATCTCTCTTTGCGGCGATCCCCGTCGCCTTCTTCGTGTCGGCGTTCGTCGGAGTGGGGATCGAGCGCGGTGTCGTTCGGTTTCTGTACGGGCGCCCCTTGGAGACCTTGCTGGCGACCTTTGGCATGAGCCTCATTCTCCAGCAAGCGGTTCGTTCGATCTTCTCGCCGCTCAACCGGGCCGTTTCGACGCCGGAATGGATGAGCGGACAGCTCGTGATCAACGACGCCCTCGCCTTCACCTACAACCGGCTCTACATCATCCTCTTCAGTATCGGCGTGTTCGCCGCGCTGACCGTGATTCTGCGTTTCACGACCCTGGGGCTGCAGATTCGAGCCGTCTCGCAGAATCGGGACATGGCCCGGGCGATGGGGGTCCGGGGCAGCTGGATCGATGCGTCGACCTTCGGTCTGGGCGCCGGCGTTGCCGGTCTCGCCGGAGTCGCGCTCAGCCAGCTGACGAATGTCGGTCCGAATTTGGGCCAGAGCCATATCGTCGACTCCTTCATGGTCGTCGTCTTCGGAGGCGTCGG
>JAPYTP010000282.1:0-2530 GCA_029941885.1 Myxococcota bacterium | reverse complement strand
TGGGCCAGAGCCATATCGTCGACTCCTTCATGGTCGTCGTCTTCGGAGGCGTCGGGAATCTGTGGGGCACGCTCGTCGCAGGCCTCTCTCTCGGGATTGCCAACAAATTCCTCGAGCCCTTCGCCGGGGCCGTTCTCGCGAAGATCGTCGTGCTCGTGTTCATCATCCTTTTCATTCAAAGACGACCCCGCGGACTTTTTCCGCAGCAGGGTCGTGCCGCGGAGGCTTGATTTCGAGATGCTGAAGCTCCTTCGCGAAGGGCGAACGCCGGCGGATATGATCGTGATGGGCGGGATCGCAATGCTCGTGGTCGCGATTCCGATCTTGAATCTGCTTGCGCCGGAAACGTCCGTGCTGCACGTGTCGACGTTCAGTGTGACGCTGCTCGGAAAATATCTCTGCTATGCGATGCTCGCGCTCGCGGTCGATCTGATCTGGGGCTACTGCGGGATCCTGAGTCTGGGCCACGGCGCTTTTTTTGCGCTGGGGGGCTACGCGATGGGCATGTATCTCATGCGCCAGATCGGAGACCGAGGGGTCTACGGGAACCCGCTCTTGCCCGACTTCATGGTCTTCCTGAACTGGCAGGAATTGCCCTGGTACTGGTTCGGGTTCTCGAGCTTCCCCTTCGCGATGTTGATGGTGATCGCCGTTCCCGGCGCCCTCGCTCTCGTCTTCGGCTGGTTCGCGTTCCGCTCGCGTGTGAATGGCGTCTACCTGTCGATCATCACGCAGGCGATGACCTACGCTCTGCTGCTGGCGTTCTTCCGGAACGAGATGGGCTTCGGCGGGAATAACGGCTTGACGGACTTCAAGGAGCTCCTCGGCTTCAATCTGCAGGCCGATGGCACGCGCGTTGCGCTCCTCGTGACGACACTGGTCTTCTTGGGCCTGGCGTACAGCGCGTGCCGATTGATCACCGAGTCGAAATTCGGTCGAATCGTAGTTTCGATTCGGGATGCCGAGGACAGGGCTCGTTTTCTCGGGTACCAGGTCGAGTACTACAAGCTTTGGATCTTCGTCGTGTCGGCGATGATCGCCGGGATCGCGGGGGCGCTCTACGTCCCGCAGGTCGGCATCATCAATCCCGGTGAGTTTGCCCCACTCAACTCGATCGAGTTGGTCATCTGGGTCGCCATCGGAGGCCGAGGCACGCTCTACGGCCCCATTGCGGGTGCCGTGCTCGTGAACTTTGCGAAGACCCAGTTCACCGGATTGCTGCCCGAAGCCTGGCTCTTCGTCCTCGGCGGAATCTTCGTTCTCGGCACCTTGTTCCTGCCGAGAGGCGTCGTTGGCATTCTGGGGCGGTCCTCCAAATGAGCACGGAAGTCGGGGAGAACCCGAAGGTCGAGGGCGCGCGCGCGGCCGGGGAGCCCTCCGGAGCGCCTTCCGCAAGCGACCTGCTACACGGTTCCATTCTCTATCTGGAGGGAATCACCGTCAGCTTCGATGGCTTTCGCGCCCTCGACAACCTGAGCTTGTTGATCGAGCGCGGCGAGCTGCGATGCATCATTGGCGCCAACGGGGCCGGTAAGAGCACGATGATGGATGTGGTGACCGGCAAGACGCGACCGGATTCCGGTCAGGCCTTCTTCGACCGGGGCATCGATCTGCTCACCATGAGTGAGCCCGAGATCGCGATCGCCGGAATCGGGCGCAAATTCCAGAAGCCCACGGTCTTCGAAGAACACTCGGTTTTCGTGAATCTCGAGCTCGCCATGAAGGCCCGCCGAAGCGTTTGGGCGACGCTCACGGCGCGGATGAGTGGTGAGCAGAGGGACCGGATCGAATCGGTGCTCGAAACGGTCGGACTGACGGAGTGCCGTGCGCTTCGTGCGGGCGCGATTTCCCACGGACAGAAACAGTGGCTCGAGATCGGCATGCTCCTGATGCAGGAGCCTCAGCTCCTGCTCGTGGACGAGCCGGTGGCGGGCATGACGCATCAAGAAACCGAGCGGACGGCCGAGCTCCTGACTTCACTCGCGGGAGACCGTTCGGTCGTCGTCGTGGAACACGATATGGAATTCGTCCGGTCGATCGCGCGTCGCGTTACCGTGTTGCACGAGGGTCGGGTGTTGGCCGAGGGGGACATGGATTCCGTTCAGAACGATCCGAAGGTGATCAAAGTCTACCTGGGGGAATAGTGCTGAGCTTGAGTGGCGTCAATCAATATTACGGAGAGAGCCATACGTTGTGGGATCTCTCGCTCGAAGTGCCGAGCGGTTCCTGCACGTGCCTGATGGGTCGCAATGGTGTCGGCAAGACGACCACGCTGAAATGCATCATGGGCCTTCTGCCGATCCAGAGCGGAGAGATCCGCTACGGCGATTCGGTGCTGTCGAAGCAGCCCGCGGAGGTTCGGGCACGCGGGGGAATCGGATACGTGCCCCAGGGCCGCGAAATCTTCCCGCGTCTCACGGTGGACGAGAATCTGCGGATCGCCCTCCTGATCAATCGGGGCTCGCGCGGCAAGCGGGCTTACGACCGGGTTCTCGAGACATTCCCCGTTTTGCGACAGATGTTGCGGCGC
>JAPYTP010000281.1 GCA_029941885.1 Myxococcota bacterium | reverse complement strand
TTCAGATAGCTCAATGCTAGCCATCCTCGTGTCCACGATTTCGGGTGAAGTCCAAACGCCCATACTCGGACGTTATGCCAGAATGCAGCTTGAATGTCCTATCCCCGTCGGCTCATTCCAATAGAGGAGTAGCCTGAACAGTTTGCATCGGGGAGGGGCGTTCACACCCAGGCCCTTACGGGAGAATTCTTCGCCTAAACGCCGAGCTGCGTCGTCAGCGCCTTTTCACGGTCGGCAGCACCCGATAAGCGACTCGCCATTACCTTGGATAGATTCCACAAGACCTGGGCAGCGATCCGCGGATAGCGCCTCTGCAGTCGCTTGAGGTTCTGGTTGTCGAGACGCAGGAGCCGAACGTCCGTGAGCGCCGCGACATCGGCAGTCCGCTTGCCATAATAGAAGCCGACTTCACCGACGACATCACCCCGATGAGCGCGGGAGAGCTCCGAGGATCGTCCAGTCGTTGTTTTTAGCGAGACCTGCAGCGTGCCATCGATCACAACGCAGAGCGAGTCGCCCACATCCCCCGCTCGAAAGATCGGCGTACCCGCAGAGTGCTTGACGACATTCGTCATCAAGGCGACAACCCGGGCCTGGCGGCCGGAGAGACCCGAGAAGAGGGGAATCGAGTCCTGGGGATCCTCGCCCAGGTCATAGGTCAGGGCATCCCACAACGTCACGATTCGCAGCCCCGAACAGAGTGCCGGTGTGAAGGTGACGTCCACCGCCCAGGCAAATGCCAGGACCAGGGCCGCGAGCACACCAAACTCGGCCTGGTTACGAAGATCTCCCAAGGTAAATACCAGGAATCCGAGAACCAGGCCTGCCGTTGTGATCGTGACGGGGCGAGCGACGCTTCTCAGCGCTGCCAGGGCCCCCTCCTTTTCGTTGGCGCCCTCTCTTGCTTCGATGTTGAACCGGGTCATGAAGTGGATGGTGTCGTCTACGGCAATTCCCAACACGACACATGCGACCAACCCAGTGGTCGCGTTGAGGGGTACCCCGGTGAGCCCCAGAAGACCAAAAAACAGCAGGATCGGAAGAATATTCGGCATCAACCCGAAAAAGCCCATGCGCACGGATGCGAAGAGAATGGCAAGCATGATGTAAATGAAGAGCGCGGCAATCGAGAGGCTCTCCACCTGCCCGTTTGCAATGGCATCGATGCTCTGGGCGAGAACCACCGTGTTGCCCGTGACTCCAACCTCGATTTCCTCGGGAAAGTCGGATTCCGCGATATGGGCTTCGATTCGTTCGACAAGGTTCGCAATCTCATGCGTCGTCTTGCAATTCGACCTTACACGGATCAGCGTGTTCTGATAGTCCGAGGCGACATAATCTTCGAGATCCTCGGTTTCCCCAAAGAGGAGAAATTGCTTGATGAGGTTCGAATCATCGGGGATTCGCAGGTAATCCGAATCGCCCTCGTTGAATGCGCGGTTCAGGAGCTTCACGTAATCGGCAAACGAGGTCGCACCGCCGATTTCCGGTTGATCTTCCAGCCAGCTCGTCAGCGCGTCGAGGGCGTGCAGATTATCGGGCTCGAGAAAGGCCTCTTCGTTTTCGGATTGGAGCACCACCGAAAATGGCCGAGCTCCTTCCAGGCTCTCGTTGATCGCCTCGAAATCAATGCGCACGGGATCATCGACGCTGAAATTGGTGATGAGATGGGTATCAATCCGGATCTGGAATATTCCCCAGATCGTCAGACACGCGATGGCACCCGCCGCAACCAGGAATTCGCGTCTATGCCGGATGCTAAAGAGACCGACTTTCGAGACCCAGGTATCGAACCAGTCAGAAACGCCTTCGCTGGCATCACGCCTTCGTTTTGGCGGGCCGAGGATTTGGAGAAGAGCCGGGGAGAGTGTCAGGGTCAGAAGAGTCGTAGCCGAGATCCCGAAGACCGAGACCATGCCGAACTCACGAACCGCTGGAAATTGACTGATCGTGAGCGAGAGGAAGCCCACGATCGTCGTGAGGCAGGTAAGGAAGACCGGAAGCGATACGTGATGAAGCGCCCAGGCCGCCGGCCCGCCCGCGGAATCGATCTCGGCGGGCTCGCGTTCGAGGGCCTGATAATAGTCGGCAATGATATGGACCGAGTAGGCGAATCCGACCGTAAGGAGGAGCACGGGCGTAATTGTCGTCACCAGGTTGATCGGCACATCCGCCCAGGCCATCAGCCCCAATGTCCAAAGCGTCGCCAGAAGGATGGTCAGCAGGGGGACCGAAACGCCGCGCGGCGAGCGAAAACTCCATAGCGCTATCAGCGCCATCAGCAAAGTAACCGTGGGGAGCATGAAGGCAAGGTCTGCCTGCAGCGCCCTAGACGTCGCTGATCGCATATGCGCCGTTCCCGAGATGAAGACTTCGGCGTCGCCACTTGCTTCGGCAACGATCTCGCGCATGAGCAAGTCGAGACGTTGGCTGGTGAAAATCTGCTCCGGGGTATCGTCCACGTAGACGATGAATGCAGTGGCGGTAGCGTCGGGCGACACGAGACTGCCCGCATAGACGGGGTTGCCGTGCACTTCGGTGCGAATTCGCTCGGCGTCGGCTTCACTCTCAGGAGCCGGATCGAGGAAGGGACGCGTATCGACGTTATCGCCCGTGCTGCCGATATGGTCCGCAGTGGCAAGGCTTGTAACGTAGTCGACACCTTGTGCGGACTCCAGGAGGTCAGAAATCCTCTGGACCCTATGCAGGTTGTCCAGGGTGAAAATGTCGTCTACAACCAGGGCGATGATCAGACTTTGGTCATCTCCGAATTCTTCCTTGACCCACTCGTAGTAGACACGCGCTTCGGCGTCGTCGGGCAAAATGGCATCGAAGCTGGGATCGATTCGAAGCTTCAATTCGCCGGTCATCGGATCGACGATCCGAGTCGCAAAAAATCCGGTCGTCGCCAGAACGACGATCAGGATCGAGAATGGGTGGCGGATCGAGAATTCGAGGGCTCTCCGCATGGAACCAGAGTCTACAGGCGGGGCGGCTCAAAGGACAATCGGCTGGACAGGGCGAATCTACCTACTCCGATTGCCATGTCTTCAGCGCCTTGCGCGCGTGTCGGTAGCCAACATCGACGATTTCGTCGAAGTCAGCAGTAGCGAGCAGCCCGAAGCGCTCGACCGCCGGGCTGAGAAGCAAAGTTGCTTCGTTGCGCACTGCCTTCGAATGGATATCGCTCGCCATGACAGTGGCTTTCATCATGAGGGTCACGATGCTCGGGACCTGAAGGTCCCGGGTAAAGGGCAGACGCGAGAAGAAAATTTCGAGCGGGCCGGGCACATCGGAATATTCGAGATCGTATTCCTTGGTCGCCGAAAGATCGACCGCGATAACCTTCCCCACCGACCGGCCGAGCATAATATCAACGGGCAGGTTGTTGAGAATTCCCCCATCGATTGCGAGTTTTCGGTCGTTTACTGCAGGCGGCAAGACTCCCGGGAGCGAAACGCTCGCGCGGATCGCCCGCCACAATTCACCCCGCTCATGAATGGTCAGGTCGGCGTCCGTCAGATTGGAGGAGACACAGAAATAAGGAATCGGGAGGTCTTCGATATTTCCTACGAAGGTGTTCCGTGCGAGTCGCTCGATTCGCTTGCCTCGCAAGAGTGAAACAAAGGGCACCGTGAAATCGCCGAAGGGGTTCTTCTCCACGAAGGAGATCCGGGCCTGCTCTTCGACCATCCCGGGCTCCCAGCCCATGGCCATGCCCGCGCCAAAAACTGCCCCGATGCTGCTGCCCCCAACCCAATCGATGGGAATCCCCCGCTCGAAAAGAGCACGATAGACCCCGGCATGGGCGAAACCCCGTGCTCCCCCCCCACCCAGAACCAGGCCGATAGCCTTGCCAGTAATGATCCGGCCCAATCGTTCGACGTCCGCGGTGACATCCACGCGCACGTGATGGTGCTCATCGACGTTGCGATTTTCAAGCCATCGAAGGGTGCCGTCGATCGCCTGGGTCGATGCCGGGTGAAGCATCACCAGCAGTTGGCGAACACTGCGGGAACGATTCTGATCCCGGATCAACTCCGCTTCCGCGCCGGTGGGCACAGGGTCGTCGGCGGAATTTCCGACAACGAGAACCATGTCTGCCTGCCGAAGGCAGCGCCGAGTCCACTCGGTGACCTCGGCATCGGCTTCGAGTAAAAGGAAATCCCACCGGCTTTCCTCATCGCCCAGCCACTGGCCCAGGCGCGTATCCTGCGCGCTCCCTCTGGGGGCCATGGAGATACCCTGCTCCCCGACCAATTGGTCAACGCGCTCTGAATCGAGATGCAGGCTGGAGCCGCTCCGTTCGAGAGTGGTCTTGAGCTGATCCACAAATCGAGTCGTGCCGTTCTTCTGCCGGGCGGGAACGATTGCGATTGTCGAGACCCTCGGCCGATACTTGGGCGAAGAGACGCGCTCCTGAAGACGTCCGACCACGATCTTGGCGAGTTGGCGCAAGAGAACGGTGTGCTTCTCGGCCAGCGCGTCAAAGGCTTCCTGCCCGATACGGACCAGCCGACTGTCCCGGGTCGCCCAGAGCGATGCGCTCCGGGTTTCGCCCGTAAGCAGACCGATCTCACCGACCGCTTCACCCGGCGCGATTTCGCCGAGTACCGTTTCCAGGCCTGTCTCCGGATCGGCGACGCAAACATTCAGGCGACCTCGCAACAAGATGTAGAGGCTGTCGCCGGGATCGCCCTGGTGGAAGAGTTCGCTCCCCCCCGCGACATCGATGCTTTCGAATTCGGTGGAGATCGTCTCGAGCAGACCGGGGTCCAGGTCTCCGAAGACCTGCGTCAAGGCCCTGGTGAGATTGCCTTCGTCGCGTTCCTCGTCGCCCACACGGTGCATGGCATCTTCTCCCCTCAAGCCCGTCGAGCCGGAGCAGTTTCGAGACGCCTTGATGTTAGCAGCGCGCTCGCGAGTGCTGCCGCAGACATCGGTCCCTTTTAGGGCAGGCGCCCAATTGCTCGCCCCTTCGGCGATTCTGGGTACGCCGCCTCGGCATCCAGTGGCCAGAGGGGCCGAGCCGCATTCTTCCGCACGAAGACCTGGAGCTGATGAGTTGTGGGGCCCGGCGTATCCGCGGTCACGATGGCGCCCGCGAGTTGCTGGAAACCCGCACGAAAGTGGTTGCTGCTCTTCAGCGCCACGTATCTGTATTTCAATACGTCGATTCCCAGGGCGAGAAAGGGTTCCCGGTCGAAGGTCTGGCTGCGGCGCGAGCCCACGACGATATCCATCCCGTCCACCACCAGGCGCGCCATGGGGCCCAGGTGGAGCGGCGCTCCGCGAAACATATGCTGCATGACCAGGCGTCCGTCGTGCAGCGCTTTCACGTAGGCGCCCAGGCGCAGGGGCTTGCCGTGGAGGTCATCCGTTTTCCCGCCCAGCTCGACTTCGAGGGTCGATCCGACTCCCGCCGCGTGGGCCTGGGCGGCGACTTCGGGATCGACCACGAAGGCGAAGCAGGCGTCTTTCCCCAACCCGGCATCGAGCATCGCCTCGAGGAGATGGGTTCCGTCGCCGGGCGCTCCGCCTCCGCAATTATCCGACGTCTCGTGGATGATGACGGGATGAGTTTCGCAGGCCCTGGCCGCGGCCAGGGCTTGTTCGGCGTCGAGGCTGACGGGGAGGAACTCTTCCCGTCACGGGGCTCCCCCTAGAGATTCAACATGTGAAATTACAGATCCCGCCGGACACCCTGTCATGATGATGGCAGACACTGAC
>JAPYTP010000280.1 GCA_029941885.1 Myxococcota bacterium | reverse complement strand
AGAGAACTCGTCGGCCACGGAAAAGTAAATCAGTGCGCCGCTAGAAAAAAGCGCCGCGAGGTGGCCTCGGGCGGCGGCGCGGCCATCGAAACCGCTCGACACGCGTTCATGCCGAGATCGCCCACTCCTGATTGGGCACCAAGGGGAGTCTGATCTCGCTCCGGGTCCCCCCTCCCGACACCGAGGAAATCGACAATTCCCCGTCGTGGTCACTCACGACACCATGAACCACCGAGAGCCCGAGTCCGGTTCCGCCCGGGTCTAGACGCGTGGTGAAGAAGGGGTCGAGCCCGAGTCGAAATAGACTCGCTCGCAGCAGATCTCTGCCCCGTCGAAGATGAAGAAGGCGGTCATGCGCGTCCGAAACTCCCGACTCGTCGCTTCGAGCGGACCCAGTGGCCCCTCGTGCGTTCCGATAACTTGTATCTCGGATGCGAAAAAGTGCCGATGACCGTATCGAAGTCATGTACGTTCTCCGCCTCCATATGGAGTCGCACGACGCGTTCACGCTCCTGCAACAGATCGCTCTCGGCCATCGATCCTGTCCCCCTGCGGCATCGCGGCTGCCCGAAACCCCAGCAATCATGAATCGAGGAGCGTAGCTGACGCGTGTCCGCAGCATTCGGTTGGCGTGCGCACCACCCCATTACTCGAGCCCAAAGAGGAGAGACCCGATGCGATCGCTCCGCCTGTTCCTTGTAAGTCTGTTGATGGTCGGCTGTGGTCCGATCGTGATGATCCCGGGAGGCGAATTGTCGGGAGAGGTCCAGCCGATCCCCTCGAGCTGGGCGTTCACGGACGACGTCGAAACCTTCCAGCTCGAAACGCGACAGGAAGATCCCTATTCCGTCAACATCTGGGCGATCCACATCGACGGCGCGATGTTCGTCGTCGCCGGCGGCGGGCCCAAGACGACCTGGGCGCAACACATCGCGATGGATCCCCGCGTGCGACTCCGGGCCGGAGACGCGCTCTACGAACTGAGTGCGGCCGAGGCCAATTCCCCGAGCGATCGGGATGATTTTCTGGCGGCCGCGAAGAAGAAATACGATTTCGATCCGGAGGGCGAGGAAACGAGCAAGGCCATCCTCTATCGACTCGAGCCCCGCTAGACGGACACGTCGTGGGAGCGTTCCCCGTTGCCGGTGCGCAAATGCGTGTCGGCGCGTTTCCGCCCGATCGAGAACTGCAGAGTCAGGCGCAGAGCGCGTGGGTTGCTCCGAATGTAGAGATCCTGCGGGGCTCGTCCAGCTTTGTAGACTCCCCCAAGGTCGACGGTCGAGACGCCGTGGATCGAATCCACGCCAAGGCCCTGGAACTAGGCGGCCAGGACGAGGGGACGCCCGGGCCCTGTGGTCAGAACGGTGGCTACTTCGGCTATTTTCTCGACCTGGACGGCAACAAGCACGCGGCATTCACGATGGGCGCTGAGTACCCGGAAGGCCGCGAGTTCCGTTAGGCGAGAGCTTTTCAGGACAGGAGCCCGTATGACACTTCCGAAGACGAGTCTCGCGATGGTCCAGACCGGGATTCGAACTCTCGAGCCGATGGACCTGCCGCTGCCGGACATCACGGATGACTCGGGTCTGCTCCAGATCGAAGCCTGTGGAATCTGCGGAAGCGACTACGAGCAATTCGAGGGTGTGCTTCGGACACCGATGCCCGCGGTGCCCGGCCACGAACCCCTCGGCGTCATCGCGAAGATCGGCGATCGCGCCGCTCAGCGGTGGGGCGTCGATGTGGGCGATCGCGTCGCCGTCGAAACCATGTTGGCCTGTCGCCACTGTGGTCCCTGTCTCGGAGGTTCCTACCATCTCTGCGATTCTCGGCGGATCTATTCCTATATCCCGCTCTCGGAAGAACCGGGCTTGTGGGGCTCGTATTCGCAATATATGTACCTCGACCCAAACTGCCTCGTACACAAGATCGACGCGACCCTCGAGCCTTCGACCGCCGTCATGTTCAATCCGCTCGGCGCGGGATTTCGCTGGGCGGTGGAGATCCCGAAGACCGCGCCCGGCGACACCGTCGTCATCCTGGGGCCCGGTCAGCGAGGACTCGCCAGCGTGCTCGCCTGTCGAGAAGCAGGCGCTGCCAGGATCATCGTTACCGGTCTCGAAGCCGACGCCGAGAAGCTCACGATCGCGCGAGAGTTCGGAGCCGACGCCACGATCGATGTACAGAACGAGAACACACGTAGCCGGATCCAGGAACTCACGGACGGACGCGGCGCCGATGTCGTCGTCGACGTCTCGTCCTACGCCACGGATCCCGTATCGGAATCCCTCGACTATGTGCGTATGGGCGGAACGGTCGTACTCGCGGGCGTGAAGGGATTCAAGGAGATTCCGGGATTCATTTCGGACAAGATCGTCATGAAGGAAATCACGATCAAGGGCGCGATCGGGGTAACGAGTACGGGGTATTCCAACGCCATCCGTTTGATCGAGTCACGCAAATATCCGATCGAGCGCATGCACACCCACGATTTCGAACTGCGCGATGCCGAATTGGCGATCCGTACGCTCGCAAGGCAGATCCCCGATGAGGAATCGATTCACTCGTGCTTGATTCCGGAACATTGAGGCTTCGACAGAGTGGCGAAGTGGTCCTCGGCGAACCCGGCTTTCCGGGCCACCCGCACTCGCTAGTTCGGCATGTGATAGCCCGGTGTCGAATGGGAGAGCGCGACCTCCTCCTCCGACATCTCTTCGGAGATCCCCTCGAAAAGCGGAGAGGACAGGTAACGCTCTCCGGTGTCGGGAAGCATCGCGAGGATCACGGATCCGGCTTCGGCATTCTCCGCAATCTTCATCGCGACGGCGAAAGTCGATCCGCCGGAAATTCCCGTGAAAATCCCCTCCTTCTGAGCGAGCTTCCTCGACCACTCGATCCCGTCGGCTCCGGCGACGGGGATCAGCTCGTCGTAGTACTTCTGGTCGATCGACTCCTGCAAGACGAGCGGAATGAAGTCCGGCGTCCAGCCCTGGATCGGATGCGGCTCCCAATCGGCGTGGCTCTCGGCGGGCGCACCGACCTCGGTGCGCGGCTGGGGCAGGCCACTGCCGACGATCTGGGCGTTGGCCGGTTCGGTGAGCACGATCCGGGTCTCGGGTCGCTCCTTTCGCAGTACCCGTGCGACACCGGTGACGGTCCCGCCGGTGCCGTACCCCGTCACCCAATAGTCGAGACGTTCGCCTGCGAAGTCGGCGAGGATCTCCGGACCCGTCGTGTTCTCGTGTATTCGGGCGTTGGCTTCGGTCTCGAACTGACGCGCGAGAAACCAGCCGTTCGCTTCCGCGAGTTCGACGGCCTTTCGGACCATGCCCATGCCCTTCTCGGCCCGTGGCGTCAGCACCACCCGAGCCCCCAGGAATCGCATCAACTTGCGCCGCTCGATCGAGAAGCTGTCCACCATCGTGATGACCAACGGATAGCCCTTGGCGGCACACACCATGGCCAGCCCGATGCCCGTGTTGCCGCTCGTGGCTTCGACCACGGTCTGCCCGGGTGAGAGCGCTCCGCTTTGCTCGGCCTCCTCGATGATGCTGATGGCCAGCCGATCTTTCACCGACGCAGCGGGATTGAAGAACTCCGCTTTCACGTAGAGTGAGATGTTCTCGGGTGCGAGGGAGTTGACTCGAATGGCCGGCGTATTTCCAATCGTGTCGACCACGCTCCCGTACAATCGTCCTCGACCCTCGGTCCTTCGCGCTTTTTCGGTGCTCATCGAGATTTCCTCCTTGATTGGCGAGGACGCAGAGGGTTCAACCAAAGCGTCGCCGCCCTTCTCGCCCGTCGGCCCCGCGAACCGCGCGGTCGCCGGGCTCCTCTTCACCAACGGGATTGTCCGTGAGCGTCACGATCTTCGCCATCTCTCGGGGATCCGAGTGCGATCCGGTCGATTCCCAGGGATGCCGAGAGCGGGAACTACGAGCGTCGGCGTCCCCGGAATCGTCGAGCGGGCCGTCGGCTCGGCCAAAAGAGCCGTGTAACGTGTGGACGGGTCACAGCGTCGCCTGCTCTACGAGAACGCAATGGAGCTCTATCGTTTGCCGGCCTCCGCGATTGGCCAAGTGGAAACGCGACCGACGAGCTCATGCGGCAAATGTGCGAAACGCCTGTTTGCAAGCGAAAGGCGCCGGTGCGTGTCACCCAACGAAGCGCCGCCCCGTAAGGGAAAGGGACAGAACCCCGTAAGAGAATGCCCGAAACCGGCTGAAGCCCCCGAACACGCTGCGCAGGCGATCCGTCGTCCGGCAGGCCGTGGTACAATCATCTCGACAATGCGCTCGCCGGTGCCGAATCTTCTCGCTGACCTTCGCGGATGATCGTGAACCCGTTTCGGCGTCTAACCCAGGTGCCCATGCCATTCGAATGGCATGGGCGGAGGGAAGACGACCATGGAACGGATCGACCTCGAAGACTGGATTGCCAATCACCCCGACTCGGTTCATGCCGATTCGAAGACACTGCTCGACCAGGGCGAGCACGACGCGCTCGATCATGCGCATCGTGATGCCTGGCTGCACGCCAAGGAAATCGCGCAGAAGAGCCTGCGCGGCTTTCAGGGCAGTTCCGGCTGCCCCGCGAGCGATACATTCGTGGCCCGCGAGGTCTGCCACGAGATGTCGGATCGGGAGGAGCATTCGACCTGGATGGAGATCGTCAAATATGCCGATCACCACGCCAACAATCTGATCCAGAAGGGCCATCTGACCGATCAATGCGACTGGGATCTCGACCACCGGTATTCGCTCCTTGCCGCGCGGGTCCTGAAGATGCTGATCGCGGACTTCGAGGCCCGCGCCGCCGAGAGCTCGGAATCGGCGGGGATCGAGCCCCTGGATCGCGAAGCGAGAAGTGACGCATTGCGTGAGATTGTGAGATCCGACCGCGTCCTCCCCCCTCTCGTTGTCATCAGGCCCTGCCCTTTCGCGATCCGAAGGACGGCCCGTCTGATAGGATGAAAAGCGGAGCCAACTACGGCAAGGAGAGGGTGCCCTGTCGCTGACCAAGCTTCGACGTCGAGTCGTTCTGCCGGCCGCGACTTGGGTCCTCCTGCTTCTCTCCGCCGCCAGCAGCTCGGCGCAAGCTCCGGTCGCCAACATCCCCGTCAACGCCAACACGGGCGGGAGCAACCAGATCGGTACGATCCAGATCACCGAGGCCAACGGTCAGCAGCTCATGGTCGCCGTCTTCGGGTTCGGCCCTGGCTACGATGACCTCGAGGATGGGTACGACTTCCACTGGGTCAACATCGTCGTCGAGTACATTCAGGGCGGCGTGCCACAGCCGACCGCACCGGGACTGGGAACCGTCCCGGCGGTCGACCCGGCGCCGACGGGGCAACCCAACGACACGCCCTTCGACAACAACGAAGATGCCTGGCGGGGCGTCGCGGGCTCTAAGCAGGCACGCATCCCCCGGCGCCAGCACCCCCGACACCCGCTCGCCTTCGCCCAGCAGCACGATCTGACCCAGAGAGTCGTGCAGGAATCCGCCCGAGAGGGAATCGAGCTCGAGGTAGGGTTGCTCGATCGAACCACCGAACCCGACTTCCATCCACAAGGACGAGCCAATCAGGTTCTCGAACCGGGCCTTGGTCGGAACGTCACCGGTTTCAAAATACGTTCTCAGGATGGATCGGGGGTCGAGGGGCATCGATCCAGACTTTCACGGGATGATCGTGCGTACCCGCAGCGAATCCAGTCCTCACGGGGAGCACACTCCCCCTCGAGGCCTTTCGACAGGGCGGAGCGATCCTTATCGTGGGTCCCATGGAT
>JAPYTP010000279.1 GCA_029941885.1 Myxococcota bacterium | reverse complement strand
CATCGACGGGGACCCCTTCCTCATCCTGTCCGAGAGGGATCCGGCAAAGCTCCCCTGGCGTGATCTGGGGGTCGACTATGTCGTCGAGAGTACGGGCGTCTTCCGACATCTCGAACAACTCGAACGGCACCTCGCCGCGGGGGCCCGACGCGTAATCCTGACGGTCCCCTGCAAGGATCCGCTCGAGACGACGCTCGTCATGGGCGTGAATGACGAGGTCCTGAACGCTGATTCGCGCATCGTGAGCAACGCCAGCTGCACGACGAATTGTGCCGCCCCGATCGCCAAGATCCTGCACGAGAGCTTCGGGATCCGCAGGGGCTTGCTCACGACCGTCCACGCCTACACCTCGGATCAGGCCTTGATCGACGCCCCGCACAAGAGTGACATGCGACGATCGCGCAACGCGGCCACGAATATCGTCCCGACTTCGACCGGTGCCGCGCGAGCGATCGGGGAGGTGATTCCGGATCTGGCGGGTCGGCTCGACGGGCTCGCGATGCGCGTGCCGGTGCCCGACGGAAGCGTGGTCGATTTCACCGTCGAACTCGAGTCGGACGCGAGTGTCGAAGCCATCAATTCCGCAGTCCGGCGTGCCGCCGAGGGGCCCATGAGGGGAATCGTCTCCTACAACACCGAGCCGATTGTTTCCTCGGACATCATCGGCGACTCCCATTCTTCGATCTTTGATGCCCCTCTCACGCAGGTGATCGACGAGCGACTCGCCAAGGTGGTGGCCTGGTACGACAACGAATGGGGCTATAGCTCGCGCGTCGAAGAGCTGATCGTGCGGATGGCCAAGATCGACGGAATGGAAGTGGAGATGACCGATTAGCGTCGCCCTCTTCGCGCGCAATCGGCTTCCATTCGTCTCGCTTCACACAAATTCAGGACCGAAGGCCGCCCGAGGCGGGCCTTGCCGCGCTCTCCCCAATCTTCGAACATCGATGGCAAGGGACAATCCAGGGGAGCTCATGACGGCCGAGGCCACGTCGACAAGCGATTCCGACGACCGCGAATTCGATCTGGACGCGCTCCGTGAGAAATACCGCGAAGAGCGCGAAAAGCGATTGCGGACGGACGCCAATCGGCAATACCGCGAAGTCATCGGTGACTTCGCGCACTACGTCGACGACCCCCACTCCGATCCGGGCTTCACGCGCGATCCTCTCCACGATGAAGTCGAAATGCTGATCATCGGCGGCGGATTCGGCGGCCTGCTCATGGCCGCGAAGCTGCGGGAAGCCGGCATCGACGATATCCGTGTCGTCGAGAGCGGCGCAGACTTCGGCGGAACCTGGTACTGGAACCGCTATCCCGGCGCGCAATGCGATATCGAATCCTACATCTACATGCCGCTGCTCGAGGAACTCGAGTACATGCCGACCGAGAAGTACTCTCACGGTCCCGAGATCCTCGCGCATGCCCAGGCGATCGCCCGCCACTACGACCTGTATCCGAACGCGTGTCTCCAGACGAACGTGACCGCTCTCGAGTGGGACGAGGCCTCGAGTCGCTGGACCGTTCGAACGGATCGGGAGGATGCGATCAAGGCCCGTTTCGTGTTCATGGCGAACGGCCCACTCAATCGACCGAAACTCCCGGGAATCGAGGGGGTCGAGAACTTCAAGGGCCACTCGTTCCACACCAGTCGCTGGGACTACGACTACACGGGCGGCGACACGGACGGCGGTCTCGATCGGCTGGCCGGCAAGCGCGTCGGCATCCTCGGGACCGGTGCGACGGCCATCCAATGCGTCCCCTACCTCGCCGCCGGAGCCGAGCAGCTCTACGTCTTCCAGCGGACCCCGTCGTCCGTCGATGTGCGCGGCAATCGGCCGACGGACCCGGAATTCGTCGCGAGCCTCGAACCCGGCTGGCACCAGGCGCGCATGGACAACTTCAACACGCTGCTCAGTGGCGAGTACCAGGAGGAAGATCTCGTCGGGGACGGCTGGACCGATATCTTCCGCAACCTCGTCAAGATCCTGGAGGCCAGTGGCAGCGATCTTTCGCTGGCCGAGGTCGAACTCGAATCCGAGCTGGCCGACATGCGCAAGATGGAGGAGATCCGCGCGCGGGTCGCTTCGATGGTCGACGATCCGGACACCGCCGAATCGCTCAAGCCCTACTACCGCCAGTTCTGCAAGCGCCCTTGTTTCCACGACGGCTACTTGTCGACCTTCAACCGGGAGAACGTCGAGCTCGTCGATACGATGGGTCACGGTGTCGAACGGATCACCGAGAAGGGTGTGGTCGTCGCCGGTCGCGAATACGAACTCGACTGCCTGATCTTCGCCACCGGCTTCGAGGTCGGAACCAGCTTCTGGCGCCGCGCGGGCTACGACATCAAGGGACGCGACGGGGTCGATCTCAGTGAAAAGTGGCGTGATGGGATCTCGACCTACCACGGCCTCTACAGCCGGGGGTTCCCGAACTGCTTCTGGGTCGCGGGACTCCAGAGCGGCGCCACCGCCAACATCCCCCATGGTCTCAACCTGCAGGCGAATCATCTGGCCTACGTCGTGCGCCACACCCTCGACAACGGCTTCGACCGAGTCGAGCCCTCACAGACCGCCGAGCGGGACTGGGTCGAGCTGGTCACGGGCACCCCGCCCAGAAACGCCGAGTACCAGAAGACCTGTACCCCCGGCTACTACAACAGCGAGGGCAAACCGGGCGACGACGAGGGATGGTTTGGTGGAATGTATCCGGAGGGGACCGTCGCCTTCTTCGCGCTCCTGGACGAGTGGCGCGCCCAGGGCACATTCGACGGACTCGAATTCTCGAAGACGCCGTCTTCAGTGCGCTCGCGCGAATTCGACGAGGGCGTCCGCGACGATCGCTGAGTTCGCGTCGGTGATGTCGTGGCCCATGCCGGGGACGACCTGGAACTTCGCGCCCGGCACGCGCTTCGCCGTGTCCTCCCCACACGCGACCGGAATCAAGGGATCCGCCGCGCCGTGCAGGACGAAGAAGGGGATATCGATACCCGCGAGTCGATCGGCACGCGTCGAGTCCGTGAAGACCGCTGCCATCTGCCGGACCGAGCCCTCCGGGCAATAACAGCGGTCGTAGCCCCGCTCAAAATAGCTGCGAAGCTCGGCCTCGCTCGGCGGGTAGTCGGGACTCGCAATGATTCGCTGGGTCCGCATGTTATGCGCGACGACGATCTCGCGATCGCTCGGATCGATCGGTTTCGACGTCAACGCTTCCATCGCTTCCTGGGATCCGGAGGGCAGCCCCGGAGCGCCGGAACTCGACATGATGCTCGTCACGCTGTGAAAGCGGTCGCCGTGGGAGATCGCGAGATGTTGCGCCACCATCCCTCCGAGGGAGATCCCGGCGGCGTGGGCCTTCTCGATTCCCAGGGCATCGAGGACTCCGACCGCGTCCGCCGCCATGTCCGCGACCGTGTAGGGCGCCTCGACCTCTCCGGCGAGCAATTCCGGCATCGAGGGAACGCCCGCCTCGGAGAATTTCGTGGACTTCCCGACGTCCCGGTTGTCGAAGACCACCGCGCGGAAGCCGGCCTCGACGAAACGGTCTAGAAAACACTCGGGCCAGTGGATGAGCTGGGTCGACAGCCCTCGAATCAGGAGAAAGGCCGGCGCCTCTTCGGGGCCTCGGGTTTCGACCTCGATCTGAATTCCGTTGATCGCGTGCTGAGCCATGTGTCGGCTCCCTTCTTCGGCTGGAGGATCCCCGAGTCGAGACTAGCCGGAAATCTTCGCCCATGACCGCCGGCGGATCAGAGATCGAGATCTCTGCAGTAGCCCGCGAAGCGCTCCCGCACCCCGTCTCGGGCCAGCCCGAAGCCCTCGAGCGCGTGCACGTGACGCGCCTTCTGCTCGATCTTCTGACCGTCGGCAAATTGGCTCATCGCGACGCGTGCTTCCTTCGAGAGCGAAAGTCCCAAAGCGGCGTAGATCGCTTCGGCGGTGCCGACCGGATCGCGAGAGAGATCCGAATGTCGAACGTCGACCGCGTGGCCCTCCGGCAGGCCCGCGCGCACCTTGCGAGCGTTTTCGAGGGCCGTCGGCCAATAGCCCGACATGATCTCCGTCCCGATCGCTCGGGGATCCACTTCGTCCGTGAAGAGCGCCCGGGTATAGGAGACCAGACTACAGATCGACGAGATCGAGAAGGCGGGATCGCGATGGGTGAACACGAATCGCGCTTGCGGGAAGCGGTCGACCAGGGTCTCGAGATGAACCAGATGGGTCGGGTCCTTCAGGACCTGTCGCTCACCCGTCGGCCGATGCAAATGGACTAGCTGAAGCTGGCGACGGTAGAGGTCGTAGGCGATGCCCTGATCCTCGCCGATCAACCAGCGCGCATATTCCGGCACACGGTATTGGAAATCGAATTGCAGCGTCCGAAACTCGTTCATGAAGAGCGCGACACATTCCTCCGTCGCCTCCGCCGTCATCGGATGGATCGCGTGATAGCGCGGCTCGATCCGCTCGAGCAGCCCGAGCATCTCTTCGAGTTTCGCTATGCGGCGATCGGGCTTTCCCTTGTCGGGGGGAACCGGATCAAAGCTCTCCCAGTAGGGGATCGTGCGGCTCGCCGGATCGCAGGCGAGGAGTTGATGCAGGAAGGTGCTCCCGGTTCGCGGCCACCCGACGACGAAGATGGCCGGAGGGAGTTCGACCTGGTCGACGCCAGGCGTTTCGCGCAGAGCGCGATGGATCCGAAGATGGGTGCGCGCCAGGCGAATCGTGTCGTCACGAGCCGAGAAGCGCCCGACGAGATTCATCCGGACATTCGCCGCCAGGGAGTCGAGCAGCACCTCGAGCGCTTCCGAGGCCTCGGCGGTCGGCTCGAGATCGGCGAGCGGGCCCTTTCGAGCCGCGGACCAGATCCCCTCGGCCGAGAGTGACCGATTGCCCGGAACGAGCCTCCCGAGACGGTTCAGGGCTCGAATCGGCAAGGGGTGACTCGCTGCGGCGTCTACGAATTGCGGGATATCGAGGGAGCGCGGCATTCGCCGAGAGTAGCCAGTGTCCCCCGCCGAAGTCTCTGCTAGATTCGGCCCGCCTTCAGGTCTCCGTGTCCGACACCGTCGGATCCGGATCTGCCTTTTCCGTGCGCCGGTAGCTCAGCTGGATAGAGCATCAGGCTTCGAACCTGAGGGTCGGGGGTTCGAATCCCTCCCGGCGTACCATGATTCCGCATACTTAGAAGCTTCGAACGCTTCGACTTCAACAGGTGGTGACGCCTGGCCCGGAACGGGTCCCTTGAGGCCTAGTTGTCGTAATGCCTAGTATCGGCGGTGCGGAAAACGGGGCTTGTTTTTCCTATCCTCCGTCGCGGTTGCGAGGCTCATGCCGAGCAGCTCATGATGTTTCTCCTCCGGCGGGACCTCGGAATCCCGTGGTCCGCCAGGAGTTTGGCCGCGAACTCGCGATGCTGCGTCGGGATCGCCGCGCGGAGTTGCTCCTCCAGTTTGGCGGGGTCGAGCTCGCCCATTCCTGCGTATTTTTGAGGGATCACGAGGTCGACGCCGTAAGAGTAGTCGCCGACATGCTCGTCAATCCATTTGCATTCGATCTAGAGCTGCTCTGGTTTGGGTGCCTTTCGGCGAACCTCGTCCTTGACGACCCTGCATCTGCGTGGCTAATGTGAGCCATATGGCATACGAGTGCCAAATGGAGTGACCATGCCAGAGATGTCTCCGCACAGCATCCCATCCGGTCTGAACCAAGCGAGCCGCGTCGCTCGCCGCGTCGAGGAGTTTCGAGCCCCGGTCCTGGAAGCCGCGGAATCCCACTTCGCAACGACCGGGGTCGACGCGACGAAGATCGCCGAGCTCTGCGA
>JAPYTP010000278.1 GCA_029941885.1 Myxococcota bacterium | reverse complement strand
CCGCGAAGTCGTCACTCCCCACCGCGAAGGAGAAATGCGCCTCGTGAACAGGCTTTTTCCCCCGCGATAGAGTCGACCAAGAATGCGACGCATCGGCCTTGAGGTTGCCAACTTGCTGGTGACCAAAATCAGACAGCGATGCGGGCAGCTCCTCGCGTACCGCGGAGACAAACTGGCCCAGGTAGTGCTTGACCCGTCGTTGATTGTCTTTCGTGTCCTCGCGATCACGAAAGGTAAAGGCGGCAAAGTGTTCGGGCCGAAACCCATCGAACTCGCCCATGTTGATCTCCTGTCTATAGGCAATGATGCGCAGGTACTCGATGAACTGCCCGAGTAGCACAGTGGTGAGCGAGGTTGGTCGCGTCTCGAGTGCGGCGGCCAGTTGGTCAGCAAAGAATCCGTAGACGTTTCGCCAGGTGAGTAGAGATTGACGCGCTCCGGCGCCAAGTGTGTTGGCGTGGGCGGCGAGCTGCTTTGGATCGAAGGTACCCACAACCTTGGTCTCGACGCAGACCACCGCATCTCGCAACCAGATCCATGCATCTGGGCGACTTGACTGGTCGCCGACGTCTGGGAGGTCCACGTTGCCGTCGACTTTCGGCGCGATTCCCAGCAGCAATTTGTCCTTCGCTCGCGCGAGCGCGATTTCGCCGATCGTCGACCGCTGCAGCGCAAAATCTGGCGCCCCGGAGTCGGAGGTCGAAACCTCTAGATACGCAATGAAGTTCTGCGTCAGCTGGCCTTCGGGGTCGCCATTAGCGGTGAGCTCGAGGAGATTGACGAGAGCCTTCGTCGTATTGTCCTCGAGCTGCCGGTCGCGACCGCCCACGGCCTTCGCCGTACCAGCGTAATAGAAGAAGATGTTGCGATGGGGGTCCAATGGCCTTCCTGATCTATTTTGCGACAGCGTTCGGATCGCGTACCCAGATCCAACCCTCGCGTTGAACGTTTGATTGATTGTCGGGCTTCAGGCACTTCCCATCGAGGAAGTCGAAACCCGCAACGACACAGATCATCGCGTCCAGCAGGTGATCGCTTTCTCGCCCCTGCTGAAGCGCCGCGGAGTCGATCTTTAACTCACCAGACAGTTTACGGGAGATTGATTCTCGTGCGACACGTGCTTCCGCGGCCGAACCTTTGTATCCGGTGTGAATGAAGTCCCGCTCCTTCAGCGTCGCGGCCGGATAGACCTCGATCGCTTGAGTGCGAGTGAGCGTCTTTGGTTCCCAGCACAACCGGATCGGCTGGTTCAAATCCTCACGCACATCACCCAGTAAACGAAGGGCCGCCAACGCAGCCCGCGCGATTCGATCTGCTCCGATATCAAGCGGACGCTTCTTGAGAGCTGCATGCACTGCGTCATCTGTAGCGCGACGGAATAGTTGATTCGCCTCTCTCGCGATCACATCGCCAGCAGCATGTCCACGAAGCGCGGGTCCAAATCGAGAGGGCCACCCGAGCGGCGCGTCAAGAGCGAGGAGAGTCGGCCCTGACACCCAGGCATGGATGATCGAGACAATCTCTGGCCAGGTGCGTGCGGCTGCGATGTCCGAGATCGTTTTTCGATCGGACCTCCAGGATCCGAGTGCGAGTCCCACGTTCTTGGGCTGCGCGGCGCAGTCGATCCCGATGACGTTGATTGAGCGCGCGGATTCAGAATCGCTAGCCAAAGCTTCACCTTATGTCGACGACAACTATGAGAAGAGTCCCGGGGCCTTATACATGAATGTTGACCGCAAGGGTCGTACTCAGAACCTTGTCGTTCCGGAAATGGATTGACCGTTGAACCCCGAGACTCGATCACGAGTTCGCGGCGCTACCCAGAGACGGCCTTCGCGACGCGAAACCAACGCTCCGGCATCGCAGTATCGAGCTTCCACGTAATCGCGATCGGCTTCTCACCTCGTGAATCGACAAGTCGAGCCGGACCCAGAAACGCAAACGAGGGTGCATGGTTTCCTATCTTGTTTGTCCTGCGCACGAAGAGCAAAGGGGTAGAGCTTCCATCGAGGTACCGCCGGCCGGTAGGCGACTGTCGCGTCGTACCCGATTGACTCTCCCAGTGGAAAAGCTCCCTTGAGATTGCGTAGTCCCGGTAACGCGTAGACGGCGAGTAATGGCGATCCGACTTCTCGAGCGTCACAAAGAGCGCGTCGATTTCCCGGCCTTTCACCCAGCGAACGCCCTCGCGGTGATTCGTCCGGTCGCCGAGGTTGCGCTCCCCGAGCGCAACCAAGATCTCCTCGCGGCGATAGCTCGCATGAAGATGGAGTGGGATGTCCGGATCAAGGGGACTGGGACCCGTGATGTGATCCGCGCTAGCCGTCAGCGTCTCGGCCAGCTGAGCGAGCTCGGTCATGACTGCAGGCTCAACGGCAAGAGCAGCTACGACCGCAGCAAGATCTGTCGGCGCCTTGCCGTCTTCAAAGAGCACGAACGCGAGCATGCCCGCCAGTCTGTCTCGACGGGAATCCGCGC
This sequence comes from Myxococcota bacterium, assembly GCA_029941885.1. Lineage (GTDB taxonomy): Bacteria > Myxococcota_A > UBA9160 > UBA9160 > UBA4427 > UBA4427. Next base: position 3,347 of record JAPYTP010000278.1, on the reverse strand, counting down.
CTGGAACGAAGGCGCCGGTTCCGAGGTCGACCAACATCGTTAGTCGGTCTTCGTCATCAACCTCTCGAAGCCGCCGGATGCCCTTGAGTAGCTCCAGCTCTCGCGGCCCTGGACCTGCGACGATGTACCCGGCAAGGCGACGCAGCTCCGTCCAGGAGCAGGCCCCGTATAGGTCGGGCAACTCGAGGGCCGCATGTTCGAGGAAGCCATTGAGTGTCAACTCTCCGTGACTTGCGAACAACGTTCGGAGTTCGTTCAGCAGCCCACGCTTTCCAGCCCCGATCGAACCTTTAAGGTTCTCGAGGATGTGCTCCTCGGCCTGTCGATCGAGTCGGAGGTGACAGCCGGAAGGCAAGAACGGGAAGGTGTCACGCACATCCTCGATGAGCTCTGCCCGCGACCTTCCAGTCAACGCACGGAGCTTCAAATCGAAGCGGAAGCGCTTGTGCTGCTGCCCAATGAAGTCGAGCACCGTGCAGACATCTTTGTCGCGATGCAGTCGCAGCCCACGACCGAGTTGCTGTAAGAACACAGTCGCAGATTCGGTCGGCCGCAGCAGTAAGATCGTATCCACGCTCGGGATATCGACGCCTTCGGTTAGGACGTCGACCGCAAAGACCACTTGGAGTTCGCCCTTTTCTAGTCGCTGAAGTAGCGCGTCACGCTCGCCTGCGGGCGTAGAGCCGTCCATCGCTTCTGCGACATAGCCCGCCTCCGTAAAGCGGCGCGCCATGTAGTGGGCATGCTTGACGGAGACGCAGAATCCGAGCGCTCGCATCGACTCCGGCCGACCGACGGTCTCCCGCAGAGCCTCAAGCACCTTTCCAGTTCGAACATCGTTGCCGTCCACGATGTAACGGTCCTCGAGGTCTCGATCTCGGTATCCGCCTCGCTGCCACTGCAGGCCACTCAGGTCCGTTCCGTCGCTGACTCCGTAATAGTGAAACGGCGAGAGCAGTTGCTGATCAAGCGCGTCCCAGAGTCGCATCTCGAACGCGTACCGCCCCCCGAAGCGCTCCCTGATATCGAGTCCGTCGCTCCGCTCGGGCGTCGCCGTGAGACCAACAAGCACCTTAGGCTTGAAGTAGTCGAGTAGTCGTTGATAGGTCTTCGCCTCCGCATGGTGGAACTCGTCGACGTAGATCACGTCGAAGTGATCCGGAGGAGGCAGTTCGAGCGTCTTGGACGACAGGGTTTGGACCGACGCGAAAACTGCTTTCCAGTCTCGCGGCCGCCTTCCGGCAACGAGCAGCTCGCCGAATGAGCCCTGCCTCAGCACGTTCCGAAACACAGAGCGGGACTGCTCTAGGATACGCTCTCGATGGGCCACGAATAGCACCGTCGGCTCCTGAGGAAGATCAACCCCTCCGTCTCCGCTCCGTAATGCAGCGAAGTCGAGACCAGCCACAACGGTCTTACCGGTTCCAGTTGGAGCGACGACGAGGCTGTTGGTCCTGCTGAATCGCTTGCGGTCGACCACAAGGGCTTCGAGGATCTCGCGCTGATACGGCCAGGGCTGAACGTGAAGCCCGGCGATCATGGTTGGCCTGTCGAGTCCGTCGTGGCCGGCGACTGCTAGGTCAAACCGCGCGGCGTCCCGAATTCGATCATAGGATTCGAAGCCTCCCTCCGCCCACAGTGATTCAAAGGTTCCGCGTAGCTTTCCGACGACGGCGGGCGCCGTCGCCTCGGCCAGCCGAACGTTCCATTCGATCCCGTCGACGAGTGCCGCTCTCGAGAGGTTCGACGAACCAACAAATGCAGTCGAGAAACCCGAGTCTCTATGAAGAAGCCACGCCTTGGCGTGAAGACGGGTTGTCCGGGTGTCGTAAGAGACCTTGACTTCGACACCCTGCTCATCGAGCCAGTCGAGCGCCTCACGCTGCGTCGAGCCTGTGTAAGTGGTCGTGAGCAGTCGGATCGGTACCCCTCGTTCCCGGGCCTCTCGGAGCACCGGTCGAAGAAGGTTCAGGCCCGTCCACCGAATGAAGGCCACCACCGCGTCCACCCGATCTGCCGTCGGGAGTTCAGTCAGAAGCGCGTGAACGAACGACGGCTCACCGGGCGCATTTGCGAGGAGATCCTGATCGAGCAAAGGGATGTCCGGAAGTTGCGGCGGCCGTTCTCCGTCCAAGAGCGGAGCATGGACGCCGCGCAGCACCGAAGGTCGATTGATCCGTTCCGCCTCAACTTCAGGTAGTCGGTCCGACAAGATCTCGAGAAGCCGGTTCGCGAGCTCAACCTGAAGCTCTGGCCTTTCCTTCTTGGGCACGGTTTCGAGGTAGCGCCGGATCGGATCCGCGAGGTGCTGACTGAGCCGCAAAGCGGCCTCGGCTGGGTCAAGGTCCTCAAACTGACCTTGCCCATCGGTCGCCCCTAAACGCTCCTCGATTAGTTGCGTGACGAGCTGCTGATAGGCGCCGAAGGAAAGCGGGTTCACGCGAGCACGATATCACACGAAATACGCGCCCCTCTCCCGCCGATCCGAGGCGATCCTCTTCACGAAAGGACGGTCGTGCCCTCCCCCCCGCGTGCAACCGGAAATTTCAGTATACGATCCCGTGATTGGCTACCGCGCAACCTTGGCAAATCTGCTCTTCGTGCATCCAACCAAGTGGATTGCGCTCGTTACATTCCGCACAAACACGAAAATACTGATTGTCTTCGAGAATTCCCGATGCCGCAGTGTTCACTTCTGCATCGGTTGCGGTCCCAGGAAGATGTTGGTCAACCACCCAGGCAGACACCGAATTTCCGGGGCCGTCCCAATGAATTTCACAGACGAGGAGCCGGACTCCGCCGCCGCCACGTTCGATTCGCAAGAACTGTTTTCGAAGTTCAAGATCGTTCATCGGGTTCGCTCCTTCGTTCACAAGTTTGGAGTTTGCCCGTCAACATGAGGCGCAAAGAAAGCGAAGGACCGCATCTGACATGCCCCTGCGCCATCATCTCCCCAGATGAAAGTTCTTTTCGATCGAACATTTGATGGCGGCGCCTGGCCCGGGCCCCTGACCGAGCGGAACGCGGCAACCGGCGAAGCCTGGCTTGGCGAACTCGGCTTTTTGGGCGTGCTTGAAACCATGCTAGGCCTCGGGGGTCCATCGCCCACTTCCGGAGAGCGCTGCGCCGCACTGGTCGCCGGCCTCCGCCAGTGCCACGGATTCTGGAGCGTGTCTGCTGAAAACGATCCATTGGGATCCGCAGACCTCAACCGCCAACACCCCGCGGAATCGCGGGCTTTTCCGGAGCCATCTTCTGATCCGAGCGGGAAGTCTTCACACCCAGTGCCTGTGTGGCGGAGAGGGAGGGATTCGAACCCTCGATAGGGTATTAGCCTATACACCCTT
>JAPYTP010000277.1 GCA_029941885.1 Myxococcota bacterium | reverse complement strand
TCCGGCATCACAAGCTGGGGAAACAGAAACTCCGAAGGAACTTGTCTATCGCAACACGTTGTCAAGAGAGGGGAGCTTCGAGAGACGAGCGAGGAGTAAGTCGTGACGGGGGCCGAGGATCAGGACCACGAGTTGGATGGCGTCTCGGAGCTGTGGTTCGCGAGCCTTGCGGACTAACGCGAGCGCTATTGGTCCGGGCCGGGAGTCGCCGAGCGCGAGGCGCGGGAGACCGGGCGCTTCCTGGATTGCCGCCGCACCTGGGGCTTGATGGCGCGCGAACGCGTGGCGCCGGCCCGGGGATGACCCCCGGCTGCGGTTTTCCGGCGCCGGCGAATCCGTTCGCCGCGGGTTCGAAAATCGAGGCGCCGGGCCTCGGATGCGGGCAGCATCGAGCGGAAGTTCGAATGCCCGGATCGCAGCGGCATCGGTGGATCATGGCAAGCCCCCTCAGGGACCTGAACGGTCCGGGGCCGAGGTCCGTCCGCGACGGCACCCCAACACGGAATCTTTGCTTGACTCCACGACAGGAAATCTTGTAAAAGGAGCGTTAAGCAAGGCTAGAAGCGGTCGCGCGGAATCGGATCCGGGTTTGGGAGGCGACTTCTTCGCCATGAATGTCTTTGAGTGGTCTAGCGCCGAGGCAGGGGAAGGACGCCTGAGCCGTCAGAAGCCGACTTCGTGGAATGCAGGAGCTGCTTCGGAGCGACTCGCAGTTGAAATCGCTGGCGCGACGTGATCGAATCCTGTCCAAGTTTGAACTGCGTTTACGACGTGCCGACCTTGGCGCGGTGCCAGTGGTGGCTACGCGTCGAAGAGGCCGATGTTGAAGGGCGCGTCCTGTCCGCGTGTTTTGAGCATGGGGTTTTCCACGCTACTGATTGCCGGCGAAAAACGAAATTCAATTGGAGGCTGACATGATTCCTCGTGACTGGGTCCGAATCCTTCTGATCGCCATTGGCGTGATCGCAATCCTGCCCGCACCGACCATCTCCGCAGACGACGATGATCGGCCCTTCGAATACACGGAGCAGAGGGCACCCTGCGAAGACTACGACAAGTACAAGCAGCCCTTCTTTGGGATTCTCCACCAGCACACTGGACTCTCGTTCGATGCCGCGACTCGTTTCGTTCGCAGTCGCCCCAAGGAGTCCTACCTCTTCGCTCAGGGAAAGGGTGCGATCATTACGCCGGATCAGTTCGGCTTTCAGACGCGCAGCACTTCGCTCGACCCCCCGGCACTGGGCGCCCGCCCGCTCGACTTCCTCGGCATCACGGATCACTCCGAGACGTTCGGCGAGATGGGGATGTGCTTGAACAACGACGAGTACTCCGACGCGCCCGGTCGCCAGTCCCTGGAATGCACGTTGCTGACGGGCCCCCGCACGCACCCCGACGATGACAAGCCTGGGCCCGGTTTCCTCGATGGGCCACGAACGGCCCCGCTTCCTGGCTTCGCACGCGCTGTCTCCAGCGCCGCGTTCTCGGTCCTGGCGATCAGCACGTTCATGAGCGCGAACTACGGGATGCAGCTTCCGATGTGTTACACGAATCTCGAGGAGTGTAAACACTCCGAGTTGGAGGTCTGGCACGAAATCCAACAGGCGGCGCACGACGCGTACGACCGGACCTCCGCGTGCGAATTCACCACCTTCATCGCTTACGAGAATACGTCGATGCCGTCAGGCGTCACCCAGCACAGGAACGTGATCTTCCGTAATGATGATGTCATCAAGCGTCCAATCACCGCGATCGACATCTCGAGGAGAGTCAACCCCGACCCCTTGCACCAGGTTACGCCTCCCAGCATGCTCGGAAACCCCGATCCCACCAAGCTCTGGAGCGGACTCGAGGAGCAGTGCAACGAGGCGCGTGGCCGCTGCGAAGCGATCGTAATCCCGCACAACACCAACCTGTCGAGTCGAGCCGGGATCACGCGGACCGTGATGTCGATTCCGGGAACTCCCAGCGAACGGCGGGCGAACGCCGAGTTGATGGCAAGAATGCAGCCCCTGATCGAGATCTACCAGATCAAGGGAGCCAGTGAGTGTCGATACGATCCGCGCTTCCGGCAAGAATACGACCGCAACGACACACCCTGGCTCACGCAGACGGGCCTCGCGGAGGCCGATGCCCCCGCTCATCCGGGAAGCGCGCAGCCCGGCGAGCCCGATGAGTACTGCGACTTCGAGTTGCTGGATTCGAAGGGAGGGGGGGCCGCGGCAGGCCTCGCCAGTAGCGGAGGTACGGCCACCGCGCCCAGCGAGTGGTCCCATCGAGCCTTCGTCCGAAACATCCTGAAGGATGGTCTCAGACTCGAGGAGGAGCTCGGCGTCAACCCCTTCCAACTCGGCGTCGGTGCCTCCCAGGACGACCACAACGGCCGCCCCGGCTTCACGCCCGAGGATGAGACCTTCAACGGCCATACGGGAGTGGGTGATGCCTTCCCGACCCGAGATGCGGGCACCATCCAGAACAGCTCGGGCGGGCTATGGGCGGTCTGGAGCGAAGAGAATTCGCGCGATTCGATCTTCACGGCGCTGAAGAACAAGGAGACCTACGGAACGAGCGGCACGCGACCGAAGGTTCGTTTCTTCGGCGGATGGAAGTACTCGAAGAATCTGTGCAGTAAGGACTTCGTGAAGCGGGGCTACAAGAAGGGCGTCCCGATGGGCGGAACGCTGCCGAAGAGGGTCAAGAATCGATCCCCTCGATTCATCGCAGCCGCGTGGAAGGATGATGGACCCGATGGCACCGACCTCCAGCGGATACAGATCGTCAAGGGATGGCTGGATGAAGACGGCGACACCCACGAAGCCGTCTTCGATGTCGCGGTCACGGAGGGGCCCGGTGCGGACACCCGCGACAAAGTCCTTCCCGACGGATCGGGATCGGAGCATCTCTGCACGGTCTGGAAGGACCCGCAATTCGACGCCTCTCAGCGGGCCTTCTACTACGCGCGCGTTCTGGAGACGCCCGTACCCCGATACAGCACGATGATCTGTCAGGACGTGGGAATCGACCCTTTCGACAAAGATTGTGAACAGCAGTTGGAAGATTATTCGCTCTTCAACGGCGAGTTTCCCTCGGAGCGTGAGCGTTTCCCCCAGCTCGCAGGGGCCTTGGAACGGTTGGGCCATTTTGGTGCGAGCAACTATGCGTTGTGCTGTGCGGGATCCGGGCACTCGCCGAGAGACACCCCGCTCGTCCAGCGCGTCATCCAGGAGCGCGCTTGGACCTCCCCGATATGGTACTCACCCTGATCCGCGCACTGATCCGCTCGCCGGCCGTCCACTTTGCTCTATTCGGGTGGATCACCTTCGCGGTCGTGGGGGGCGATCCGGTCGCCACGAGCGCCGACGGGATCCGCTCGACTATTTCTCTCGGCCGTGTGGAGTTGGTCTACGAACAGATCGCCCGGGAGAAAGGGCGCCAAATCACCGCCCAGGAGAAGAGCGCGGCGATCGAGATCATTCTCAATCGGGAGGCCTTGTTTCTCTACAGTCGTGAGATCGGCCTCGATCGTGATCCGGTCGTTCAACGACGTCTGAGCCAGATCGCCACCTTCGTGGCCGAAAACCCCGAAGAAACCATGACGGAGGGGGCGCGGGTGCGTGAGGCCGTGGAACTCGGCCTGATCGAGAGCGACTCGATCATTCGGCGAATCCTGATCGATGGAGCACGCCGGTTGATTCGCGCCACCGCGCTGGTTCGCGCGCCCAACGAAGAGAGTATGGCGCGGCACTTGAACGAGAACCCGGACGACTACCAGGTTCCGAGGCGCACCCGCATCACCCACGTCGCCCTGAATCGCAATTTACGCGGTGAGGCCACCCGCGGGGCTGCGGACGAGATACTGGAGCGCCTGGTCGCGGGCTCCGTGTCACCCGAGGAGGGCGCGGCCCTCGGAGACGAGACCGTCGTGGAGGCAGTTCTGCCTTCCATGACCGACCGAGCGCTCGAGAGGCGATTCGGCTCTTCGTTCGTCGAGGCCCTCTCCGGAATTCCCGCTGGCTCGTGGCATGGGCCCGTCCGATCTCCGCTCGGCGACCACCTCGTTTTCGTTCACGAGCGGACACCCCAGCGCCGCGCTCGACTGGAGGAGGTCCGCGAGCGGGTCAGTTCAGCGGTTCGGGACCAGGTCGCCGACCTTGTACTCGAGGTGCGAGTGGCGGAACTCCGCAAGCACTACGACCTGCGCGTCGGGGAGCGCGACGAATCATGAAGCGGCGAACGCTCTCGGCCTTCGTGCTGGCTCTCGTGACTGGAGGGCTCGGGCTGTTCTCACCCGCTGAACGCGCTCAAGCCCATGTGTTTGCACCGGCCCTTCTCGAACTCAGGGAAGTCGGCGAACAGTTCGGGTGGTACTTGGTTTCCGTGCGCTGGAAGCAGCCCCGGGCTCGGGCAGCGGGCAGTCTCCTCGAGCCGGTGCTTCCTGCCGATTGCGTGTCCGGGGAACCCCAATCCGTGATCGAGGGAACGGGGCTCGTGTCGACATGGACGCTCGAATGCCCGCGAACCCTGGTCGGCGAGCGCATCGCGGTCGACGGAATCGCGGGAAGCGGTGCAGACGTCGTGTTGCGCATCACCCTCGAGGATGGCCGGACGCTGACCCAGGTCTTGAAGGCCGACCGGCCGGAATTTCTCGTGCCCGAGCGCCAGACGGCCCTCTCCGTGGCTGTCGACTACACGCGGGTGGGAATCGAACACATCCTCTCGGGCTGGGACCACCTGGTCTTCGTGCTCGGACTGGTCCTGCTCGTCGGATGGGGGCGCATGCTTCTCTGGACCGTCACGGCCTTTACGCTGGGCCACAGCGTGACCCTCGCCCTGGCCGTGCTCGGCTTCGTGAAGTTTCCCCCCCGGCCCATCGAAGCGCTGATCGCCTTTTCCATCTACCTGTTGGCCATCGAACTCGCACGACGCCAGAATCACCGCCAGACGTTGATGGATCGCATGCCGTGGATCGTGGCGGGTGGTTTCGGCCTCCTCCACGGGCTGGGTTTTGCCGGGGCCCTCCAGCAGGTGGGCCTGCCCGAGGGCGAAATTCCGCTTGCGCTGTTCGCCTTCAACGTAGGCATCGAAATGGGCCAGCTGGCCTTCGTCGCGTTGGTCGTGGCCAGTTGGGCCGCGCTGCGTGCGATACCTTTCGAGTGGCCGAGTTGGGCTCTACGAGTACCCGCCTACGGAATCGGCACGCTCGCCGCATACTGGTTCTTCGAAAGGGTGGCCGATACGCTCGTCGGAGCCTGAGCGACTCCATCGGGGTGCGTACGCGGAGCGTCTTGCGCGCGACAGTCCCGGATTCGAGGCCGCTCGGTGGGGTTGAGGGGTCCCAAACCTCTGAATGGTCTCGGAAGAGCGGCCGGGGCGAGAATTCTGGTTCAACGTCGAAGCTCGAGGCATTCGGCACCCCGGGACGGGGCGCCAGCGAGGATGCTGGCTTCGCTGCCGGTACGCCTCGGGAAGCGATGCGATGAAGGTCTCCAGCTGGGGCACCGCGACCAATGCGAGCGCGCAGCCCCCAAAACCCGCGCCCGTCATACGGGCCCCGAAACAGCCGGGTATCGCGAGCGCGGACTCGACGATGGCATCCACAGACGGGCTCGACACCTCGAAGTCATCCCGCAGGCTCGCGTGGGGGAGTGCGTCATCAATTCGCCGAGGTGCTCGGAATCGCCGGCGCGCATCGCCCGGGCCGCCGCCTCGACGCGTAGGTTCTCACCGACAACGTGCCGTGGAGAATAGGAATTCCTCTGCCTATCCGGTTCGCTCCGCTGTGAGATGTCGATAGGGGAAGGGATCTGCGGCGATTGCGGCGTCTAAGGTTGCGATAGACAAGTTCCTTCGGAGTTTCTGTTTCCCCAGCTTGTGATGCCGGA
>JAPYTP010000276.1 GCA_029941885.1 Myxococcota bacterium | reverse complement strand
AAGAACCAACTGTCGACTCCGATCAGCGCCGGTCGCTTCGAGGCGAGATAGCGGCATTCGCGCAGAAAGGGGCCCGGTTGACGGCCTTCGAGGTAGCGAACGGGGTCGAGTTCGATCAGTTCGCGCCAGCCCGAGCGCAGTAACACGACGTCGCCCGGGCCGATGGGATCCGTCACGCCCTCCCATTCGAGCGCGGTCACGATGTCCTCGACGGTGATCCGATATCCCTCTCGAAGCATGGGGCGGCCATTCGAGAGCTGCTCGAGGTCGGCCTCTGCTCCGGCGGCGACCTTTTGGCCGAGGACGTCGACCAGAACGCCGCGAGTCACGATCGGACCCTGGGTCTCCTGCCCGAGTCGGGTCGTTCCCCAGGTCCTCGCGATGTCGACACCGGCAACGCCGTTGTAGAATTTCCCGGCGATCCCGACATGATGCAGACCGTTGATCTTCGTACCCATGTTGTAGGTGTACGAGACTCTCTCCTCCAAGGCGCAGCCGAGCCAGGGGCCGAGAGGCTCGGTGTCCGGGCAGATTCCCTCGAATCCGTCCGGGGGCGTGAAGCCCAGCACCGAGAGCGTCTGCTCGTACTCGCGTTCCCCGTTGGCCGGGAATCCGTTGAACAGCGTCTCGGAGAGGTCGTAGGTCTCGACGGGGTGAGAGTAATCCAGGCGTGCGAGGGAGGCGGCCGTCTTCTCCGGGGTGATCTCGTTCCAGGTCCCCCGTTGATCGTCGGGGCCGTAGGGGCTCGGAAACCACGCGCCATTCGCGACGGCCTCGAGATCGAAGGGTTCGTCGTCGAAGGTTTCGGCGTCGGTCTGTCCCCGTGTCATCGATCTTCTCCCGTCCGAATAGGAATTCCGCGCGGATCCGCGGCGAGTCAGCATAGCCTCGGGCCCGCGGTGGGGGGAGTCTCATCGGTCGATCGAGGACCCGGGTGCGAGCTTCTCCCGAATGCGAATTGAATCTGACGCCGGGCTCGCTCATCATGTTGGTCGATGCGGAATCTCGACTCCCGAGAAAGGACCCGATCGTGACCGCGCTCTTCGACGTCAGCGGCAAGGTGGCCCTCGTGACGGGGGGGTCGCGGGGGATCGGGCGAATGATCGCGAAAGGTCTCGTCGACGCGGGCGCGAAGGTCTACATCACATCCCGTACGGGTTGCGAGGAAGCCGCCGCCGAGCTCTCCCGGGCGGGTGAGTGCCTGCCGCTGCCGGCCGATCTTTCGAGCGAAGAAGGCGTGGGCTCTGTCGCCCGGGCGCTGCGGTCGGCGGAACCGGCGCTGCATGTGCTCGTACACTCGGCCGGCGCACATCACGTTGCCCCTCTGGAGGAGCACGCCCCTGAGGCCTGGGACGAAGTCTGGTCCGTCAACGTGAAGTCCTTCTTCCGGCTCGTACAGGAACTGCAGCCGGAGCTTCGTGCGGCGGCCCGGCCCGGCGATCCCGCGCGGGTCATCGCAATGGGTTCCGCCGATGGTGCGCGGGTGCCGCAGATGGATGTCTATGCCTATGGTGCCAGCAAGGCCGGGCTCCATCATCTGGTCGCCCATCTCGCGCGTCGATTGGCCCGACGGGGCATCACGGTGAACGCGATCTCGCCCGGCGCCTTTCCGACCGACATGCTGCGCCCCGCCATCGATGAGTGGGGAGAAGAAACCGTGATGCAGCAGGTTCCGATGCGGCGTTTCGGTGAGCCTTCGGACATCGAGGCGGCCGTGCTCTACCTGGCCTCGCGCGGCGGTTCCTATGTGACCGGCGCAGTCATTCCGGTCGACGGTGGACTCACTCTCGTCTGACGCTCGATTCGGGTTCCCAGTTTCGGAGGAAATGGACATGGCGGCCGATCTTCGTGAATTGCTCGACCCGCGCTCGACTGCAGTGCTCACGATGGAGCTGCAGCGGGGCGTCGTGGGAGATCTGGCGGCGATGCCCCCTCTGCGCGATGCGGTCGAAAAGGAAAAGATCATTCCCCACACCGCTCACCTCCTCGCCGCGGCCCGCACCGCGGGAATCCGAGTGGTCCATTGCACGGCGATGTTTCGACCCGACCGGAGCGGTACTCCCGCGAATACGCCCTTTGCCGCAGCCGCCCGGAAGCATCCCGTCGCGCTCGTGGTCGGCTCGCCGGAGGTCGAGGTCGTCGCGGAACTCGGGCGTGAAAGGAGCGACCTCGAGTCCTCTCGCATGCACGGCATGGCGCCCTTCATCGGGACGAGTCTCGACCCCACCCTGCGCGCGGAGGGGATTCGGACCGTGGTCGCCACCGGAGTCTCCGTGAACGTCGGGATCTTCGGCCTGGCGCTCGAGGCCGTGAATTTCGGCTACCGCGTGGTGATCGCGACCGACTGCGTGGCGGGGGTTCCCGCTGAGTACGCGCAGGCGGTTCTGACTAACAGCTTGGCGCTGCTGGCCACCCGTGTCACCTCCTCGGAGATCATCGAGGCCTGGCAGGCGTAGCTTTCGGGAGCGCCGTCCCGGAGATCGGGTCATATCCACTTGATTCGATCACAGCGCTGCGGGTCTGCCCCCGCACAGGCCTCCGCCTCGCCCGAAAAACGCGAATTGATTCTGAATCGCCTGTGGAACATAGTCTCAGGCGATGGTTGAGACGCCGAAACACACCCCAGCCGACCTCGAAACGACCCGTCTGAAAGTGCGTCGGTGGCTCGACGAGAATTCGCCACCGAAGCCGGATTTCAAGCTGCCGGACAGCTTCCTCGAGGTCAGCTCGGACGAGCAGTTCGAACATCTGCGAGCATGGCAGCGCGCCGTCTACGACGCGGGCTACCTCGGGATGTCCTGGCCGAGCGAGTTCGGAGGACGCGGTCTTCCCGAGGCCTATCAGGGCGTCGTCAACGACGAGATGGCGACCCGAAACAGGCCGTTCATGTTGAACATCGTGGGTCTGATGTGGGCCGGTCCGGTGATTCTCAAATTCGGAACGACCGAACAAAAGAAGCGATATCTGGCCCCCCTGCTGCGGGCCGACGAGATCTGGTGCCAGGGATTCTCCGAGCCGGAGAACGGTTCGGATCTGGCCAACGTCCAGACCACCGCCGTTCGAGACGGCGACGATTTCGTGATCAATGGAACGAAGATCTGGACGAGCCTCGGAACCCAGGCCCATCACATGATCCTGCTCGCGCGCACGGATCCCGAGGCAGGCAGCAAATACCGTGGGCTCACCTTCTTCCTGGCACCCGTCGACGGCCCGGGGGTCGATAAGCGACCGATCCGGAAGATGACCGGGGAATACGGGTTCAACGAGACCCATTTTAGCGACGCCCGGGTGCCCGCGAGTTGCATGCTGGGAGAGGAGGGGCAGGGCTGGTCGATCGCGATGGCCACTCTGGCCTTCGAACGATACGCGGAAGGGGGCCAGGCCGGGGGTCTCGACATGGTGCAGCTCCGGGTCGCCGAGCTCGTCGAGATGGCGCGTGTCTGTCGTCGCGACGGTCGCCCGGCGATCGAAGATCCGGTCGTGCGCGAGGAGTTGACGCGACTCTCGATCGAGGAGCGTGCGATCGACCTGAATGATATTCGCCGCAACCTGCCCGGATTGTGTCGCGAACGTCCGGACGCGATCGGGCTGATGCGAAAACTCGTGACCTCGGAGTTCCGCCGCCGGATGTGCCGCTTCGCGATCAGTCTGCAGGGAGAGGCCGCCAAGCTCTACATCGGAGACCCAGACGCGTACGAAGACGGAGATTGGCAGCGCCACTACATGAACGCGTATTCCGTCACGATCGGCGGTGGTACGAGTCAAATCCAGATGAATATCCTGGGCGAGCGGGTGCTCGGCCTGGACAAGGACTGAGTGGTGGCCCGCCGTGTCTGAGATTTTCGCATTCGACGAAGAGCAGGAGCTGATCGCCAAGAGCGCGCTTGATCTGCTCAGGGATCGAAGTGGTTTCGAGGCCGTCCGCAAATGGATGGAGAGCGACGCCGGCTATGACGCGGACCTGTGGCGGGAGATCGCATCGCTCGGGTGGCTGGGGATGGGGATCCCAGAGGAATTCGGCGGTTCCGGCATGGGCGCGACGGAACTCGTTTCGGTCGTTCAGTCGATGGGACGCCGGGTTTTCGGATCACCCTTCCTCGCGAACACCCTGGCAGCGGATTTGCTCGTCCACGCGGGCGCGGACGACCAGAAACGCCGATGGCTCCCGGGGCTGGCCGCCGGAGAGACGCTCGGATGTGTCGCGATCGGCGAGAGTTCCGGGTCCTGGGATCTTCGCGACGTCACCGCCCGAGCGGAGACGGAGGGCGATCGGCTTCGACTGACGGGTAATAAATGCTTCGTGCTCGACGCCCAGAACGCGGAGGTCTTTCTCGTCGCGTGCAAGTATGAAGGCGAACTCGCGATCGTGGCGATCGAACGCTCGGAAATTCCCGAGCAGGCCCTGCGCGCGGAACGCATCGTCGATGAGACGCGGCGCAGCTCGCGTCTGCACCTCGATGGGTTGGTCGTATCGCGGGACGCGCTCCTGTCCGGCGGTGATGCCGAGGCCGCTCTTGCTCGGGTGCAGCTGCTCGGGGCCCTGCTGGTCAGTGCGGAGATGGCGGGGGTTGCGCAGGGGGTGATGGAGCTGACCGTCGAGTACCTGAAGACGCGTGTGCAATTCGGCCGGAAGATTGGCGGCTACCAGGCGCTGAAGCATCCGATGGTCTGGATCATGGTGGGCGTCGAGCACAGCGTCTCCCTGCTCTACCACGCGGCGACGCTCTGGGATGCGGGTGGCGACGCTCGCGAGATCGAGACCGCCGTGCGGATGAGCAAGGCCATGTCCGGCGACGCCTGCACGAACGCGGTCGACCGTGCGATCCAATTCCACGGCGCATTCGGATTTACTTGGGAATGTCATGCTCAGCTCTTCTTTCGCCGAGCCCAGTGGGCCGAGTACACTTTCGGAGACGCCGCGCATCATCGCCGGCACCTGACGGGGGTCTTGCTCGACCCTTCGTCCGCAGTGGGTGAGTACTAGGTCCCGGGGGCCCTCCGGGCGTCTTCAGGCCGGCATGGGTGGAGGGATTGGCGAGTCGATGGCACTTCCGCTCGAGACGAAGCTCGATATCCGAGACGACGCATTTCGAACGAATCGCGACGACATGCTCGCGCTACTCGACGAACTCGCGGCACTCCACGAGGACGCCGCCGCGGGACCGGCGCGAGAGCGTGGGCATGCTCGACTACGCTCCCAGGGCAAACTCCCGGTTCGGGAGCGCCTGGCCTATCTCCTCGACCGCGACGCGCCCTTTCTCGAGATCAGCCCGCTCGCCGGCAATCAGACCAACTACCCGATTGGCGGAACGATGGTCGCAGGAATCGGAGTCGTTTCCGGGACCGAGTGCTCGATCATCGCCAGCGATCCGTCGGTGATGGCGGGGGCCATGATTCCGGTCAGCGTCGACAAGTGGCAGCGCGCGATGGAGATCGCTCGCGTCAACCGCATGCCCTATATCCAACTCGTTGAATCCGCCGGCGGGGACCTGCGTGGAGTCGAGGGAGCCGAAGCCGAGCGTGCGATGCGCGAGGACCTCACCCACTTCGCGAGTACGGGTCGGCATTTCTACGAGGTGACGGAGCTCTCGAAGCTTCGGATCCCGGCGATTTCCGTCGTCTTTGGTGCTTCGACCGCCGGGGGGGCCTATCAGCCCGGGCTCTCCGACTACAACATCTTCGTCGAAGGGGGTGCACGCGTCGCCCTCGGTGGACCGCCTCTGGTCAAGATGGCGACCGGGGAGGACGCGGACTACGAAGCGTTGGCGGGCGCACGGATGCACGCCGAGAAGTCCGGTCTCGCCGACTTTCTCGCCCGCAACGAACCCGAGGCGCTTCGGATCTGTCGCGAAGTGGTCGAACACCTCCACTGGGACAAGCGCGGTCCGGGGCCGACACTCCCCTCGGATGCGCCGATTCATGATCCCGAGC
>JAPYTP010000275.1 GCA_029941885.1 Myxococcota bacterium | reverse complement strand
CGTTCGGAGCGCGAAGTGCGATCGCTCCCGGTCGGCCGCTCGCGATCAATGCGGGCTGTGGCCCGTTGCCGTCGGGGTCGATCAGCGTGGCTGTCGAACTGATCGCGCCCCGCTCGATCACGAGATCACCGTGAGAGAGGAGTTCGATCTCACCGGCCGTCCCGGTGCCGGCGGTCGGACTCCCAACGAATTCATTGCGGGTCTCGGTCAGGACAGCCGAGCGGCCGGGCGCGAGGCCGGGCCCCGCACCGGAGTCGGTATAGGTCATCTCGAATTGGCCGGCGTCGATCCGGATGCTTCCGCCGAGCCCGTTCTGATAGTCGAGACTGCTGATCCGGCCGCCGTTCTCGAGGCTGAGGCGTTCGGTGGCGACGAGATCGAGATCGCCGCCCAATGCGTCCTGGCCCGGCGGTGGATTCGATCCCGGCGTGAAGAAGCCCTGGTTGAAGGTCAGCAGACGCGGCAGGAGCTCGACGCTCGGGTTCGGATGTCGGGCGCCGTCGTCGTTCCCGATCTCGATCACCCGTGCCCGCACCGTTGCGGTGCTTCCGCTCCCCCGACCAAGCGTCTGGACGACGACGAGTCCTCCGTTTCGGATCGAGAACCGATCGACATCGATCATGAGTGGACCGCCCGCGCCGCCGGGCTCGAATCCGGAGGCACAGGGGAAGGCGTTGAGGCATTCGTTTCCCACGACCACGAGTGCATCGGGTCCGTCGACGAGCAATGAGTCGGCGTTCAAGACGACGGCCCCTCCGCTGCCTACATCCGGACCGGGCAGACCCCCGGGCAGCTCCCCTCGAATATTGACACTTCGGATCAAACCGCTGGTTCCGGCGGCAAAGCTCGCCAGTCTGATTTCACCCCGGACATCGATATCGATCGCGACGCCGGGATGATCTCCGGGGCCCGTGTGGTTGGCGAGGATCGTGCCGTCGTCGATCGAGAGCGATTCGCCGCGCACGATCAAGATCTGGTCGTCGATCCCGCTTGCATCGACGACGGCACCGTCGCTGATCGTGACGGCCCCGAGTACGGTGAAGGCGTCGAGATCAGGCGCCGAGGTTGGATTGATGGTGACCTCCCCCGCCGACCCGAGTGAGAGGAGCTGGAGCGCGCCGGAGGGCGCGGCGAGGTTGGGCGTCGAAACCGTGCCCGGACCCTCGATGCGAATCGGTCCTCCCACCAAAGAGAGATTTGCTTGATCGGGCACGCGAAGTCGCGCACCCTCGACCGCGATTTCGGCCGGCGTGTTGCTGAGGAAGCCCCAGGCCGAAGGATCAGCGGCGGTGATCGTGACGCTGGGCCCGGTTTCGATCTCGCCGAAACGGAGGTCGTCGCTGAAGCGGATGGAATCGGCGCTACTCGAATGGAAGGAACCCATCACGTCGAGTTGGGCATTCGGGCCGAAGACGACGCCGCGGGCGTTGAAGAAGTAGAGATCGGCGTTCGGGATCGTAGAGCGCAGGATGCCGTCGATCTGGGAGGCCGCGTTGCCGCCGACGTGGGCGATGACGCGGCGGATCCCGGAGCCTGGAGCATCCTCGATGAAGGTGGCGCTCTGGCCCGTTGGGACGTCGAAACGGTTGAACCGGTGGAAGAGATTGTCGCCGGCCCGCTGTCCATAGGATTCGCGAATCAGGTAGTCGGTGCTAAGGCCTGGGGCATATTGGCCGGCGGAGACCGTGTCACTCGAGAAGCCGGGGTCGAGGACGACCTGTGATCTCGCCGGGCCGGTGAAGACCAGCCCGCTGGCCACGATCGCAAATAGCAGGAGTGGACGACGCCCGCTTCCCCGTGCGGGGCGGCGGGCGAGCTCCTCTTCGAGCGTTTCGCGTTCGTCGATCACGACCAAGATATTCTCACACCCCTGTACGGCTCGCACTCGGTCGAGCGTGCCTGTGAGAACATGCCGCATCCGCGGAAGCAGTTCTGTCGACCGCTTCACGGAGTCTCGTCGATTCCACCTGTGGCTTCTGCGCCTCCTCTCGGTGGTCGGGCCGTGTGGTTCGTGCGACCAGAAATACGCCCAGGAGGAGAGCGCCGGTCGAGACCAGGAAGATCGTGGGATAGCCGAAGCGACCCGCGATCCAGCCGAGCGCGAACCCACCGAGGCCCATCCCCAGATTGAGCCCCGCCTGGATGATCGACATGCGGCGGCCCCTTTCTGCGGCAGGGCAGCCGGTCAGCAGGATCGCCGTGTAGGCCGGATAGAAGAGGCCGTGCGCGAGGCCGATTCCCAGACCGAGCCACACCAATCCGATCCGATCCAGCCAGATCATCGAGAATACGACTGCGGAATAGAGACAGAGGCTCGCGAGGCTGACCCTCCGGAGCCCGATCCGATCGATGTAGGGACCGAGGCCAAGCCGGCAACCCGCGGCTGCCAGGGAATTGGCGATGAAGAAGTTTCGGAGTTCGTAGATCCCGAGACTCAGGGCGTAGGGTTGATAGAAATTCATCGCGCATCCGAAGGCGATCCCGAGCAATCCGACGATCGCGACGGCCCGTAGGATTTCCGGTCGTGTCGCGATCGTGTGAAGCGCCACGGGCTCGGCGGCAGCGTGGTCGATCGCGTCTTCGCGGACGAAGATCGACAGCACGCAGCACCATCCCGCTGCGCACGCCGCGAGCAGGAAGGCCGCGTTCCAGCCGCTCGCTTCGACGATGGCCTCGACCGCCGCCGGCGCGAATGCCCCCATGACGACATAGGACAACCCGAAGAGTCCGACGGCCTGTCCGAGGCGAGCCGGGGGGGCTGCATCGACACACAACGCCGCGCCACCGGCGAACGCATACGCGAAGGCTGCGGATTGAAGGACTCGAAGTACGTAGAGGAACGCAGCGATTTCGTGGACGTAGACGTAGCTGGCCGAGGAGAGCGCCATCAGCGCCGCCCCCGCGGAGAGAAATTGTTTTCGGCCATGTCGGTCGACCATCGATCCAGCCGGAATCAGGAAGGCCACGATCGAGATCGCCGACACCGCCACCACGAGCCCGATCTCTTCCGGGCCGGCCGACAGTTCCGTCGCAAGGAATTTCGGCAGCATCATGAACGATGAATGCGCGAAGCCGAAGCCGGCTTGCGCGAGCAAGAGGAAGATGAAGCGGCGATTCCAGAGTGTCGTTTCGGGCATGGTCTTGTCTTTCTTTCCCGATTCCGCGTTCCGTCCGTGTCATGAGCAGGTTGCGAAGCCTGCCGGCAAATAGAAAGGCGTCGCGCAAAACGACGAAACCCTCTGTCTGCCTGGCTTTGGCCGGGGCGGAAGAGGGTTCGGGTCGTTGCAGTTCTGACTGCTACACGCTGTTAAGCGTCCGAGGATCTTCTTCTTCCCCATTCCGGCCAACGGGCCGTGACCGTGGGCTTGACCCATCCCGAAACGGAGGGCAGGCCAGCCACGATAAACAAGGGGCAGCACCACATTCGCTCGAAGCCGAAAGGATCGACATTGCGGGCAGACGCAATCGCGTGGGTCCCGGCAATCGCCGAGGCACGGAAGGGGCTGGTCGTGGTGAGAAGTTCGGACATCGCGCCGTCACATTTACGCGACACCGGCGTTGGCGTCAACACTCGGGCGACGATCGCTGACCGCGCGTCAATCCCCGGCGCGGTCGACGAGCAGGGTCGCGACAGTCAGCAGGACATCGTCTCGGCCCTCGTCTCGCAGGGAGACCCGGATGAGCAGGCCCGACCCGGTGCGTCCGATGCTGCGCGCCTCGGCGCGAACCGGGCCGACCCGCGCCAGCTTCAAGTAGTGGATCTCGAGGCTGCGAACCCGGGCGGACTGCTCGAACACGCTTGCAGCGAAATGATCCGCGGCGGCGTCGACCAGGATCGCGACGACGCCTCCCTGCATCGCACCGAGCGTATTGATGACATAGGGCCCGACCGCGAGGCGTGCGATGCCCGGATCGGAGGAATCGAATTCGAGGCCGAGGGTGTCGAAGAGGCCTTTCTCGAAGCCCGAAGTCTCGTTGGCGAAATCGCTGCGCGGCTCGGGGTTCTCGGCCCAGTGGACGCGAGCCTGAAGATCGTTTCGGCTCGGCAGGATCGAGAACCCGATCGTTGCCAGGCCACATTCAGCGCCACTCTCGACGTGATCGAGGTCGACTTCCATGACCAGCGTGGTTCGGCCCCTTCGGAGCACGCGAGGCCGTGTACGCAGCGTTCCGTTTCCTGGCAGTTCGCCGACCTGAAGACTCAGATTCGAAGTGGCGATCCATTCGGGAAGGACTTCGCGAATCGCGGTTTCGCCGGCGATGATGTCGACGACGGCGGCGGCGACGCCGACTCGCAGGCGTCCGCCCTGGTCGAGGATCTCCGGGACAATCGATAGCTGTAGGACCGAGCCCTCTGGGCCCCGTTCGATGCTGGGCGCGAGGTCTCGAACGATATGGACGTCGGGCGGATAGGACTGCGGTTTCTGATCACTCATGGCACGCGCGAGCCTATCGTCCCCGTACGCGCTTCGCCGGCGCCGGTCCGGGGCGAATTTGCTTCCGCCACCCCACTCGGATCAGCGTTCCTTTTGCCGCGCAGCGCGCTCGGCCTTCCGCTTGGCTCGCTCCCCCGCCTCGTCGAGCCTGTGATTCTGACGTTTCCCGCGCCGATCGAGTTTTCGATCGACCTCGTCGCCCTTGCGGTCGAGGCGGTTCTCGACACGTTCGCCCTTTGCGCGCCGGCGCTCCGCCGGCTCGGAGTCCTCGTCAGCCCATACGGCAGTCGCAACCGCCCCGAACAAGGCGATCATCCCGACCGAAATCAAGAGTCGGTTGAGTCCAAGCATGGGTCGTTTCCTTTCGGGTTCTCGGCCATTCTTCGGCCGGATCGTTCGACGCCGCGAGCGCCGGCACCCGAAATCCGGGGCCCGAGCGGATTGCGGCAGCCCGATGCGGTTTCGGAACCCGCGAACGAGGCCGCACTGCCTGCGCGCTTTCCTCTGCGCGGTGGGAACGAACCCGGGCTCGATCGGCCTGGGATGGTCATGTGGCAACGAGTTCCCGAAGGGCCTTCAGCAGGTCATCGAGCTCCCGGGCGAGCCGGGGGGGAATTGCGGGCCGACAGATCTCGGCGAGGGATTCGAAATACCAGACCTGGTCCGCCGCCCCCGCATTGAATCGATCGAGGGTCGCCGGGCCTTCGTGCCGCAGATCGCTCACGAGGTCTGCGAGATTCTGCCTCTTGTCGCAAGCGGCCACGAGTTGGCTCGGTGTCGCGGCCGCACGGAGTTGGGCGAGGTAGCGCTCCTTTCGCTCGTGCCATGGGCCCTTCATTGCCGCGGCTTCCTCGGGCGTGGTGTCTGTGCAGTCGAGCACGATCGCGAGCACCGCCGGACCGAACCGGGATTCGATCGTGCGCTCGCGTTCCGCCCGTTCGGTGGGGCTCGCCGCGTCCTCGAGCCCGTCGTGCAGGAGTGCGGCGATCGCTTCGTCCGGACCGCCACCGGCATCGATCACGATTCCCTCCACCTGGAGGAGGTGACTCATGTAGGACGTCGTCCGACCTTTTCGTGTCTGAGTCCCGTGCCACTGCCACGCGAGCCCAGCGGCCTCGACGAGCCGCTCCTGTGCATCGGCCAGAATCGCAGCCGCGGTCGGTTTCGGATCGTTGGATCGAGACGTCTTCGACACGCAGTCACCCTCGCATCTACCAGTTCATAAAGAGAAAAATACAGTTATGAGTCTGCTGTTCGGGTTGGGAAGATCACCTTCGACGGTGTATTTGAGTCCAAATATGGGGGGATAAAGCTCCAAACAGCATGGAGCGACCCCCCGACGCGCGCCCGGGGACTCAATCGTTGCAGGCAGTTCCCACTTTTTTCGACTTTTCTTGCCGTTCATTGCCCGATTCACCCTCAGTTTCACGCCTTCATCAGTATCCGCAAGAGAATTTACGGTGTTGCTGGGACCCTGCTATCGAATTTGGGTCCACCGCCGAGGGGAGAAC
>JAPYTP010000274.1 GCA_029941885.1 Myxococcota bacterium | reverse complement strand
CTGAGCCGAGCGTCGAAAGAGCTGGGGAAGTCGGCGATGAACACCTGTCATGTCACGGCCTCCGATGCAGGGATGACACGAATCGCCTGGGGCAGGTGCAAGCATGCCTGCTCGCATAGTCCGCAGCCAATGCAACTGTCCGCTCCCTGAAGATGCGGTTGTTCGAAGAGTCCGATCGTCATGGCGATTCCGGGCAAGGGGCAAGCCCGGTAGCAGGCGCCGCAGGTACGACCGTTGTAGCTGAAGCACAGGCTCTCGTTCAGGCGGGCGGTGCCCATCTTGACGCCCTCGAGCAGACCTTTTGGAGTTGTCTCGAAGGGGATCAGCGCTCCAGTCGGACAGGCGTCCGCACATTTTCCGCAGGCGATGCAGCCTCGAGACCGTGCGTGGATATAGGGGGTGAAGGCGTTTTCGAGTCCTTCGTCGAAGCCATGGACTAGAATGCACCCATTCGGGCAAGCGTCAGAACATCGCATGCAACGCACGCAGGCGTCGAGAAATTCCGATTCGGATCGAGCACCCGGCGGACGAAGAAAGCGGCGGCTACTTGCTCTGCGAGGGCTCGAGAAGAGCGCAGCCAGCCCGGCCATCAGGCCAGCCAGCGATAGTCCCAAAAAATGGCGCCGGCTCGACATCGCACGCCTCCAAGCCTCCAAATCAACCCATCTTCTCGATGCGCGCCGCAAGTTTTTTGAAATCGACCTGACCACTCACGGGATCGAACGCTCGATGACTCACGGCGTTGACGAGCCAGCGATTCTTCTCGGGGTCGGCCGAGTCGGCCACGGACAAGTTCCATGGGCTGAACATGTAGCCGCGCGGAACCGTGTTCCTGGCCGGTCGCACGACCGAGTCCAGTCCGATCGAGGCGCGTGCCTCGTAGAAGCCGCGTCGCGTTACGACGCGCACCCATTCACCGTCCTCGACGCCGAGGTCCTTCGCGTCTTCGGCATGCATCTCGACGTACATTTCGGGAACAAGCTGTCTGGTCGTCCCAGATCGTATCGTCTTCGAAGTATGAAAATGCTCATAGACGACGCCCAATCCGATCCAGAACGGATATTTGTCCTTGGGGGTCTCGCTCGCCGAGCGCCCGCGAAATTTCTCGTCGGGCAACTCTGGCGTCAGGCCTCTATCGCGGGCCGCGACGAGGACATCCATGTGATCGATCAGGAAATAGCCCTCTTCGGTTCCTGCCCTGGACATCTCTCCGATGATTTCCTCACGCCCCTCGTAGTTCTGCTCGCACATGTGGATATGCAGCTTCCCGTCATTCGTCCTGAATTCTCCGTAGGGCCTCTCATCCCAGCCCTCTTGCCCGAGATAGCGACGTTTGGTTCCTCCGGCCTTTGCGATGTCATATGTGGGCGCAGGCCATTGGATCCCGCGATGTTGACGGATCTGATCGTAGAGGCCGACTCCGTCCTTCTTCTCGACCTCGAGCATGCCCGTGAGATCGGCATCGGATCCCTTGGACGCCTTGACGAGTTCTCGAAAGACATCTTCGGGATCGTAGAATCCGTCTTCGCGGCGCTCGTACGGGAATATCTTGTCGCCATCGAGGCCGAGACGATCTGCAATCATCTTGCCTTTGTCGATCACCATGTCCATGTCGGGACGCGTCCCTGCGATTGGATTCGCAGTACCGTCTGTGACATAAACCCGCCGTTCCGATTGGATATATGTACCGCCGACCCACTCTCCCCAGGTCGCTGCGGGAAGGATCACGTCGGCGTAGAGATTATTTGGTGCGTGCCGATAGATTTCCTGAACGACATTGAAAGTCTTGGTCAACGCGGGCCGGACGAGTGTGTTCTGATCAGGAAGGTCGATGTGCGTTGCGCAGATGAGATACATCATCTTCACCTCGTCCTTCAAAGCACGTTCCATCATGCCAACCGCATAGCCCGTGTTCTGCAGTCCCTCGACTGCGGCGAGGCGAGACCTCGGGACGCGCCAACTATCAGCAATGTGGTTACGCCAAGATTCGTTGCTCAGGTCCTGATTGAATGGCAGACGCCCCGTCAGTCCTCCAGTCAGCCGTTCCCCCATCGCGTTCGGCTGCCCGGTCATCGAGAAGGGTCCACAGCCCGGACGCCCAATATTGCCCGAAAGTGCCATCAAGTTGATCAGGCTGACAGTATTGTTCTGACCGTGAAGATGTTGGTTGTACCCGATTCCCCAGAACGAGAGCACTCCACCTCGACCTCGCTTACGCCCCTTCTTCGAGGCCTCCGCCCACTGCGCCGCGACTTCGCGCAAGTATTTGGGATCGATCATGGTCATGTGCTCGACCTGTTCAGGCGCATATCGCTCCTTGCAGGCCTTCACATAAGACTGCCAACCCGTCGTGCTCTTCTTCAGAAAATCCCAGGCGACAGCGTCGTCATGTTTAGTCAAGAGTACGTGCGCGATCGCATTGTGGATCGAGATGTCGCCGTTGATCGTCGAAAAGTGATAGGAATTGTCTGGATCGATCTCCTCGTAGCCCTGGACGGTGCCCGTTCGTCGCGGGTCCACGACGAGCGTCGGGATTCCGGTCTTGGCTTTGTGGTCAGCGATACGCCAGAACACGATTGGATGCGAACCACGGGCATTGTGGCCCCAGTTGGTCACCATGTCAGCGAGTTCGATGTCCTCATAGGACGTCGGTGGAGTGTCGCTTCCAAGACTCTTGAAATAGCCGGTGACCGCTGATGTCATACACATGCGTGCATTCGCCTCGATGGTATTCGAGCCGATCACACCCTTCATGAAAACGTTCTCGAGGTATTGGGCCTCGACCGGAAGCTGGCCCGATCCATAGAGTCCAACCGAGTTGCCGCCATACTTCTCGATACTCGCAATCGTCTGCGCGACAATGATCTCCTCTGCTTCTTCCCACGTCGCTTCACGGAAGACCGAGTCGTCGAAGCGACCTTTTGTCGAACTCGCGTGATTCGCGATGATGTCCGTCATGTCCCGCCGGATGAGCGGCACGGTTAGCCGGTCCACGTAGATAGCCTCGGCTGAGGTCAGACCCTTGATACATTGCAGTCCCCGATTGGTGGGATGCTTTGGGTCCGGCTTCATGCCTACGATTCGACCCTTTTCGGTCTGAATCAATGTGCCGCAACCGACTCCGCAATACGGACATTGGGCAAGAATGTCATTAGGCACCTCTTTCTTGAGAGGTGCGGGCGGGCCTCCCTCGGCCGTCTTCGATTCGGTTGTGGGATTGGGCGCCTCCACATACTGCGCTTCGTCTTCAGGCGTGCAGGCGAGAGTGCCGCCAGTCGCGGCGACGGCAATACCTTTGAGAAAGCTACGTCTTCGAAACCCGGTCACAGCAGGATCTATCGGTGGCTCCGACAGAAGCTCGCGATCCTTCGAGCCATATCGAGCCACAGCCTCTCCGTCTGATCGCCGCTCATCGATGTTCGTATTCGACACCTCGTCCCCTTTCGACGGTGCTCAGAGGGGCAACCCCTTGGATCCCAGCCGTTGTCAGTCCGGAAAACAAATGACACGCGGCTTCGAGACGTGAAACCACTACCATGCATTGGCGCGGAGGTAGACGATCGTGTCATCGATCTCTTGCGCCGACAGGTTCGCGACCGCCGTAACGTTTCCTGCCCCGAATCCACGCATCTTGGTCTGGCTCTTTCCCTGGCCCACAATGTATCGAATGAACCCATCGGTCGCGGAATCGAGAAATGCACGACGGCCGATGCCTGTACCGTTCGCCGTTTCCTGATAGCCGGCCCCCGATCGACCGTGACATCCGGTGCAGATATTGCGGAAGATCCTCTCACCTTTCGTCGCATCTCCCTCGAGCTTCGACTCGTCGAGCGCGGCTTGATCGACCGGCTGCAAGGAGCGTAGATACGCGATCAGTCCACGGATCTGTTCGTCATTCAAGATCGCGCCCCAGGGCACCATGGCGGTACCGATCCGTCCGCCTTTGATCGTCTGCATGAGAAAGTCGTCAGTCGCTGCCGCCAGATAACTCTTGCTGGCGATTCGCGGGCCTATTCCAATCCGTCCGGTGGCTTCATCCCCATGGCATCCAATACACAGGCCAAAAGTCGCCTTGCCAAGTTCGATACTCGAAGGGGAAGAGTCGACCCAGCGCGCTGCGCGAGGTTGACTTGGATGTTCATCCGTTGAGCTGGCAATACCAGGATTCGCGAGCGACAGTGCCGCTAACGCGATCGTCACTGCACGCATCAGATACCTTGGTCGCCTCCCGACGTTCCGCGTCGCGCTGTACATCGAATCAGGGTCCTCCCTGTGGAGAGACCTAGCACCAAGCGTGCCAATCAGATGGGAGGCAAGAGCTCGGGCGGCTGCACGGATCCCCATCGGCTTCGGGATCCGTCCACGCACCCCAGCACACGCGCCGCTATTCCGAGCGGCGCAACGCTCGGATGCATCCACACCGGGACATTCGTATACAGCAGAAGGGCCTGCCGAGACCGTACGACCAAAATAGTGTGACAAAATGCTACGAAAGGAGGCGAAATAGCACATGGAGGAGCGTCTGATTGAAGATCTGAGTGAGAGGATCAGAGCCGACGAGGGGGCGGGCCGGATGGGTTCCTGCGCGACGAATCACGAGCGGGAGAAATCGCTCCACGGGATCTCATTCGGACCCATCACCACTGCCTCGTACGACGCTCTGAAGCGCGGTCGTTGAACTTGCAACGCCCCGGAACTCACCTTCCCGGCGCATACGCCCTGTCCCACGGCTCGATGCCTCGGGTTTTCAGATACTTGTTTACGCGATCGGTGACCGAGGCGTTCGGATGGCCCTCGATGCCCTTGAACACGCTCTCGCCGTCAACGGAATTCGCGACGCCGCCACCAACTCGTGCACGTGGAAGTGGTTTCCCCCGAAGGCCTGCCACGCTTCCAGGAACTCGGCGTAGTTGCCTGCGCGCAACCTCGCCACGTCAACCCAGGCAGCGTCAGCCAGCGGGTCGAGGCGGTGGGGACCGGACACGCGCAACGCGCGTTACCTCTACGATGCGGGCGCGATCCTCGCCTTTTCGAGCGACTGGGACGTGTCGGAGATGGACTCCTTGGTGGGTATCTACTCCGCCGTCACCCGGTAAGAACTCGACGGCGAACCGCCCGGCGGTTGGATCCCAGGGCAGAGAATTGAAATTGAAATGGCCATCCGTAAATACACCTTGGATGGCGCCTATGCGAACTTTGCGGAAAGATACCGCGGCTCGATTTCAGTCGGGACGTGCGCTGATCGGGCTTGCTCTCGGCGACCCTCTTCGAGCTCTTGCGGGAAGAGAACCTGGATACGAAGGTGGAGTTCACCCGGGTGGGCGGCGAGGTCGACTACCCGCCACCCTGAGCGTCTCTTGCCCGCACCACCACCGCCGGTTGAAGCTCATTGGCAATATGAGGTGTGTCATCGGGGCTCACGCGAAGTCTTCCATTGCCCTCTCAGGCGCGCTGTTCACTGACCGAGATCGACTCACCGGTCAGGTAGCTGGCGAGATCCGATGCCAGAAAGACGATCACGTTCGATACCTCAAAGGGCTCGGCCGACCGCTTCATGGCCTCCTTGTCGACGAGTGATTCGAGGAACTCCGGGCTGCTCACCTTGGCGAGGTTGGGGTGGAGAACCAGGCTCGGCACGACGGCGTTCACGCGCACACCCGCCTCGGCGGCTTCCATGGCAGCCGATCGCATCAGCGCCAAGACGCCTGCCTTGGCTGCGGCATAGTGGCTCTGGCCCGCCTGCGCCCGCCACGCGAGGGCGCTCCCGACCTGGACGATCGAGCCCCGACGGCGCGGCAGCATATGATGCAGTGCCGCTCGGATACATCGGAACGCGCCGGTCAAACTCACATCGAGCACCCTCTCCCATTGCTCGTCAGTCATGACGACGAGGTCGGTCGTGCCGCCCAGGCCCGCGGGGGGCACCAGCACGGCGATGGGACCGAGTTCCGCACC
>JAPYTP010000273.1 GCA_029941885.1 Myxococcota bacterium | reverse complement strand
ACAGGGGAGGCCGTGTCCTCGTCAAAATCGCCCGAGTCGAGCGATCAGGTGGTCCGTCGACCATCAATCTCCCCAGTGAGCGTTGTTCGATTCATCGTCCGCACATATCGGTTCTTGTGTCCCGCGGCGCTGTGGAGCACGCGGTAGTTGTTCCAGATGATGAGATCATCGGGCTTCCATTCGTGCCAGTATACGAACCGGCTCTGTGTCGCGAAATCCCGGAGTCGCGCAAGCAGCGCTTCACTCTTGTCGGTCGGCCAGCCTGCGACCGCGTCGGCGAACATTGGGCTGATATCGAGCGAACGAATGCCGCTCGACGGGTCGACGCGGACGAGCGGGTGCGCCATATCGGGGAATCGAGCTGCCAGTTCGCGCGCCTTTTCTTCTTCCTGATGCAGGCCGAGGAGCCGATGCGAGCGCGCCAGCCGATGCACGGCCTCGAGTCCTTCGATCGCCGCCTTCACGTCATCCGAGAGCGCCTGGTAGACCGCGGCCGTGTCAACGAAGCCGGTCTGCCCGCCTTCGGGTGGAATTTCGATCGCGCGAAGCAGTGCTCCCCGGCAAGGACGCTGCGTATAGGTCTGGTCGGAGTGCCAGGGGATATGACCCACGATCTCGTCGGGATCGTGAGCACCGCCCGCGCTGTAACTCGGTTCGATGATCTCGGGAGGTTGGCCCGGTCTGGCCGGCGCCATCGGATGGATCTCCGGCTCGCCGAGTATGTGGGTGAGCGCGAGATGAGACTCGGGCGTCAGCTGTAAATCCCGTAGGAGCAGCACGCTGTTGCGCAAGAACGCCTCTTGCAGCGCAGCCTCCTCCGCCCCACCGATTTCTCGCGGGTCGAGCCCGCGGATCTCAGAGCCAACGCCATTCGGTAGCGGTACGAACTCGAGCTCCATTCCGATTCCTCCTCCAGCGACCAACCGTCGCCGAGCGCTCCGCGCCCGAGCCGATCTGCAATTTCAGACCGTCCGGATCACGCAGCTCGACAACATCCTCCTCGGGATGCTCTACGACACCGCCGACCCCTAGGGCTCGCAACGTCTGAGCGACCTGGGACCGATCGAAGTCGGCGATCGCAAGCACGAAAAACTCCTCCGCCGACGCCGACTCGAGCGTGAGGGTCGACGCGCCCAGTCTGAAATCGGATCCAGAGTCGCAAGTGGCCTCCGAGCCCAGCATCCGACGGTAGTAATCGGCCGAGGCCTCGAGGTCGATCGCGCGAAGGGCGAGCTGGTCGATCCGCAGCGTCCGAAAGACTGGCTCTTCCCGTATGACTCCGATCTCCTCGGCAGGCACGGCGCCACCGAGGGCGTCGAGGCGGTGCCAGTAGCCCTCTGGGTTGGCATCGATCTGGATGAGATTGCCCGCCGGATCCCCGGCCCAGAAATCGGTCGAGATCTCGTAGGTCGCCGGACGCTCGAAACGACGATTGAGGCTGGATAGCTTCCGGGCCATGGTGTCGGAGTCGATCCCAGCGAAAGTGATGCACGGATGATCGAAGGCTGGCGGGCCGTTCTCCGGCGACGCGAGAGAGAGGGCGAGGTAGCCCTCCCCCAGCCGCACCCAGTAGTGTGGGCTTGGCACCGAGCCCGGATTCGCAACGATGGCGCGCGGCGGCTTCTTCACCTCGGGTCCGAATAGTTTCGCGTAAAACTCGGCCGAACGTTGGATGTCCGACACCCGGATCGCGAGATGGTCGACGCCGGCGACACGGGGCGCGGCCGGCCTCTACGAAATTTCAGGCCTTGCCTGGTCCGGCGCGGGCCGCATCGCTCGGGTCGACGTCTCCGCCGATGGAGGAAAGACCTGGGCTCCGACCGCGCTCCAGGATCCCGTCCTGTCGAAGTCGCTTACCCGTTTCCGCATTCCGCTTGAATGGAAGCGCGAGGGACCGGTCCAGCTCCAGAGCCGCGCCTCCGACGAGCTGGGAAACACCCAACCGAATCGGGACGAGTGGGGCTCCCGATATGCTTCCGGATCGTACTACCACTACAACGCGATCCAGAGCTGGACGATCGAGCCGGACGGCCGCGTTCGGAACGCGTATGAATAGGTCTCTCGGGCGTTCTTGCGCGATCGGGCTCGCGACTGCCTTGGCGTGGCTATTCATGTTCCCACTCACGAACGGGGCTGCACGCGCCGAAGGACCCGATCTCGGCCGGACAGCGACGCCCGAGGAGATCGATCAAGCAGACCGCAGCATCTCGCCGGATGGACGCGGCCTTCCGCCGGGCCGAGGCACCGCGCTCGAGGGCAAGTTGATCTATTTGGCGAACTGCGCGCGATGCCATGGCGACGAGGGGCAGGGCGGGCCCGCGGACAAGCTGGTCGGCGGCATCGGCAGCCTGACCACGCCTCGCCCAATCAAGACGGTGGGAAGCTACTGGCCCTATGCGACGACGCTCTTCGACTACATCCGACGGGCCATGCCGTACGATCGTCCGGCCTCCCTCGGAGACGACGAGGTGTATGCCGTCAGCGCATACGTCCTGAAGCTGAACGGGATCGTTGCAGAGGATCTCGAGCTGAATCGAAAATCCCTACCACGCGTCGAGATGCCCAATCGAGACGGCTTCGTGGCAAGCCCTAGCCTATGGTGACTGCGGCGGCCGGCGGGGTCCTCTCTCGGGGGTGCCCGACAACGACCATTCAACCCATGTTTTCGCCCGCTATTGCGACGGAGCCGTGTACCGCACTCCGTCCACTTGGGACTCTCGATGCCTAACGATTCAAGACTGATTGGGTACACCGACCGTCTGACTGCGCGTCCGGGCGAGACGGTCTGCTTTCGGATTGGAACAGACAAAGACGACACGTCCTACTCCGCGGACATCGTACGCATTCGTTGTGCTGATGTGCATTCCGACGGTCCGGGCTTCAAGGAGGAGGAGGTCGACAGCTCCATTGCGGGAAGATATTCGGCGAGCGTCCAACGCATCGACCGGGGGTCTCGCGCAGTCGTCCCTCGTATGCCCGAACTCCAGACCTTCACCCTGCAAATCGCCATTCAGCCAACGCGGCCGGGCGGTCGCCCGCAGGCCATCGCTGGCACCTGGGACGCCCAGCGACAAGACGGCTTTGCCCTTTTTCTAGACGAGGAAGGGCAACCTCGTCTCCTTGTCGGGGGTGGGAGTGGGAACGTCGTCGAGCTTCGAAGCGACGTTCCCGTCCGCGTTGGGCAGTGGCTTCGACTCACCGCGAGCTACGACGCGGAGACGGGTCGCGCGAGACTCGTTCAGGAGCCGCAGCCAGAATCGCCGGGAGTACGTCTTGTCTCGCCGGCTCGAACGTTTGAAACGACCCTTGCTCGTGTTCTTCAGCCGCGCGAAGAACGGCCTCTTCTCTTCGCCGCTTGGACGGAAGGCCAAGACGACCGCGGTCCCGTCTACGGCGCCCATTTCGACGGCAAGCTCGAGGCGCCTCGACTCCAACGCGGCTTCCTCTCGTTCGAAGAGCTAGGAACCCTATCCGAAATTGATAGGCCTAAGAAATCGAAAATAGATGCGGTGGGATGGTGGGATTTCGCAGGTGACTTCGATAACCGTCGGTTTGTGGATCTTTCGGGAAATGAGCTGCACGGTTTTCTGGAGAACTTGCCCACGCGTGCCGTATCGGGCTTGTACTGGGACGGCAGCGAACACGACTGGCGGCAGGCTCCGAAGCAATACGCTGCGATTCACTTCCATGCGGATGACCTCTACGACGCGGGTTGGGAAGACTCGTTCAAATTGGAAATTCCATCGGAATGGAAGAGCGGTCTCTACGCCGCCCGTCTTCGAAGCGAATCTGCAGAGGACCGAATCCCATTCTTCGTTGCTCCCGCCAAGAACACCAGCGCGTCCCGGCTGGCTTTCCTTGTGCCGACGGCAACGTATCTCGCTTATGCGAACATGCCCGACCCGCAAGAGATCGTTCGAGAGCTCTCCACCGCGCCTGGAGGAAACGCTTCGGAGCGGCTGCAAGAGGTGATTGCCGCAGGGGAGTTTGGACCGTCTTGCTATCACGCTCACACCGACGGAAGCGGTGTTCATCACTCTTCCCACCTCCGACCCGTCCTCAATATGAGACCTCGTCCTGACTTATGGGCCTTCAACGCCGACACACTCATCCCGGACTGGCTCGATGAACTTGGCTTCGACTACGACATCATTACCGATGAGCTCCTTCACACGGAAGGCGCGGCGCTTCTCGAGCCCTATCGAACCGTCGTGACAGGCACGCACCCCGAATACACCACTACCGCCATGCTCGATGCACTCGAGCAATACAGCACCTCGGGTGGGAGACTTGTCTATCTCGGTGCGAACGGATTCTACTGGCGCGTCACCTTCTCGGACGCATGGCCGGCCGCGATCGAACTTCGGCGCGCGGAGGACGGTACGCGCGCCTGGGAATCCCGTCCCGGGGAGTACCATCACGCCTGGGGTGGAGAGCTCGGCGGACTCTGGCGCCGGATTGGCAGGCCGCCAAACCGTCTGGTGGGAGTCGGCTTCGCGGCCCAGGGCTTCATGAGCCGAAGCGGCTATCGGCGATCACCGGCCGCTTCCGATCCGCGGGCGGCATTCATCTTCGAAGGCGTCGACGCCGAAGTTTTCGGTGCAGAGGGTCGCGGAGGCGGGGCGGCCGGAGAAGAGATCGACCGATTCGACGAGGCTCTCGGCTCTCCCCCGCACGCGCTCGTGTTGGCCTCGGCCGGTGACTTCGGGCCCGACGTGATCAAGACCAAGGAAGAATTTCTGGCAATGGTGCCCCCCGACCCAAGCGACCCCAATGTGAGGGCGGACCTCGTGTTCTTCGAGACCCCGAACGGAGGAGCGGTTTTCTCGACGGGATCCATCGCCTGGGCAGGCTCGCTCGCCGGGAACGACTACGACAGCGACATCTCTCGGATCACACGCAACGTCCTTCGACGTTTCCTCGACCCTCGACCTTTCCCGGCGCCGGAATAACTCGGACTTCGCCTTTCAGGCGAAACGAGCCTTGAAAAGCTCTGTGCTCAGCGGACCAGACCACGGCACGTCTCGCATCATGTCCGCCGCCATACGACCGATCTCATCACTCGTCATGACGCCCCATGTGAAATTACAGATCGAGCCGGACATCCTGCCATCATCTGCCTAGATGATGGCCAAGGAGGTCCAAATGACCAAAGATCAACGAGAAATTCGCCGTAAGAAGCGGGTTCTCGAATACGCGGAGCGAATCGGAAACATCAACAAGGCATGCCGGTACTTCGGGGTCGCGAGATCTTCGTTCTACGTATGGCGAGACCGATATCGAGAGCTCGGTGACGAGGGCCTGAAAAGCCGAAGGTGCTGTCCTCACAATCACCCCAACAAGACGCCCGATGAGGTCGTCGGGAATAGGAAAACAAGCTGCGTTTTCCGCACCGCCGATACTAGGCATTCTGACAAGTAGGCCCGAAGGGGCCCGTTCCGGGCGCGTTCTTGCTCTTGAAGCCGGTGTAGTTTTCGGCGATGCCGCCCAGGGTGACCCGAGCGAGTCCGATGGCGCGTCCTCGTCGGAGCCGGTACCCCAGAAAGTCGAATCCCTTTTCCGTTCGGCAGAGGTTGGTCTTGTCGGGATGTTTCTCCAGCCCCAACCGGGCGAAGCTCTCGGTCAGGACTCGAACCGCACGCCGCAGCTTTCAGCGCGTGGGCGCGAGCACCAGTACATCGTCCATGTAACGGACGAAGAACAGCCCCGTCCCTTCGCGACCCCGGACCTGCTATGCGAGAAAGATCACGCCGGGCAGTAGCGAGAGCGGAGTACTCGAGAGGGATGCCGCGTCGAAATTCGAAGAAGAGTCCGCCGCGCTCGGCGACCCGACCGCACATCTGGCCAACGAGGTTGAGCACATCGCCCGGACGAGCATGGCAGCCCGCGTATGCATTCTGGTTTCCCCCGCCCGCTCGGCCCGCGAGGCACGACCTCGTTTGCCAAGCCGAGGCGGGCTC
>JAPYTP010000272.1:2931-5975 GCA_029941885.1 Myxococcota bacterium | reverse complement strand
TCATCTTCTCGAAGAAATAGCTACGTATGCCTATCAAGCCGTTGTCCAGCCTCGTTCACTCGCCGACATCATTGTCGCGCGAGAAGCAACTCGGAAAGCTCCGACTGCAGCTTATGCTCCAGCGCCGTTGGAGCTACCTCCGGTACGTCCACGTTAGAGGGGCTGTACTTTCCGCCCAACACACAAAGAGTCTCTTGATCGTTGGCGCGGGCCGGGCGATCGCTGAACTCGCATTGGCAATTGAATTTCCAGAAATCCAGTTTCACGTTACGGATGTCGAATCGGATCGGACACCCAACTTCAAGGCCGCGCAGAAATGCGTAAACGCTTGGGGACTGCCCAATGTCGAGTTCGGCGTAGTCGATGTGACTCGCCCCATCGATCAAAGTTACGACATGGTTGCTTCAGTCGAGGTTCTCGAACACATCGAGGATGACGCAAATGCGATGTTGCACATGGTCGATGCCGCAGCAAAGTATCTGTTCTGCCTGGTTCCCTACTGCGACGAAGAATCACTCAAGGATCCACATCTTCGGGCGCGCGCTTGGCGGCGAAACGAGCACTACCGATATGGCTACTCCACAGAGCGACTTAGAACTCTTCTCCCGAACATCGTGGCGATGCGAGGATGTTATTGGAAGGACCAGGGTCTCCAACTGAGATTGGAAATCACCGACCTGGGCAACGGCGCGATTCGCTGTCGATCGGAAGAGTTCCGTCGACAAGCGGAAGGCGACGTCATCAACGAACTGCCCTCCACAATCGACGAGGCGCAAGGCATCTGGGTGCTTGCACGAACCTCAGCGACGTCTGAGTGCCCGTCATCACGGGACGAACAGATTACGATACCTGGCTGCGAACTCGGAACGACAGACGGCCGAATTGAAGAGATCAAGAAACGACTCGTCGTATTGCGTTCGTGGAACTTCCACAGATACCTGCATTTGAGACAAGCATTCCTCGAAACGAACGACGTCCGCACCGTTCTCTCTGTCGGCTGCGGACGGGGCCTCGCAGAACTCGCTCTCGCCCTGGAGTTTCCTGAAACGCATTTCCATCTCACTGGAGACTCATCACCGGATACGGCGAGCGCGCGTCAGGTGGCCGAACTCGTCCGGATCTGGGGCCTCGAGAATATTAGTTTCGGGAGGCACGACATCCTCGAGGGAGCCCGTAAACGATACGACATGGTTTGCGCGATGGATGTGCTCGCTGGCATCGATGACGACAAACTCGCTGCGTCGAATCTGATTTCTGTAGCTGAGAAATATGTCTATGTGGTGGTGCCATTCGCGGACGCGGCGGCACAGTCTGACGAGACGAGACGAGCACGTGCCTGGAAGCAGCAGCGCCGCTATCGCCTCGGATACACCAGCGGGGATCTAAGGGAACTCTTCCCTGGCGAATCGATCATTCGCGGGTGCTATTGGACGGATGGGGGGGGAGCGGCGACACAGGCGAGTACAAATGCACTCGACGAGCAGGAACTCATCACCCATTCGCCGCGGATCTGGCAAGAGGCTGAACGAGACATCCGAGATCAGATCCCGCAACGCCATCGACAAGCGCTCGGAATCTGGATCCTCGCCAAACCGAACTCCAGATAACAAAACTCCCCGACGCAGGTTACCCAGCGCGGGGAGTTCGTCTCTCTTCGTGGATCGAGATCTTATTCGTGGGCGGAAGACTCAGTCTCCGTTGTAGTTGCCCGTGACCGGCGTCAAGTCTGCGCCTGCCCTGCCAAATCGGAAAGTAACATCTCCAATACCATCGGAGTTTGAGTTCTTCAGGAAGAAAGTGCCAATTGTTGAATCGTAAAGGCCGATCGTATCGATCCCATCATCATCCCAGTCGCCGACGATCGGAGTTCTACCCAATCCGCCGGAACCGAACCCGAATGAGAAGTCCGCAGCACCAGCTGTCGTCGCGTCGTTCCGAAGGTAAAATGAACCGGTCGCTGGGTCGTAGAGGCCGATTCCATCCGCTGCGCCGGCGCCCGTCCAATTTCCCGCAAGCGGAACGAGAGTCGAATTCTTCGGTCCGAAGCGCGTAACGATTTCGCCAATGCCCGGAGTAAGAGAATTTCGAAGGAGGAACCGACCACTCACGGATTCGTACAGTCCGATCGTATCGGTGCCTAATCCATCCCAGGTTCCGATCAGCGGAGTGAGAGTGCTGTTTCTTGGGCCGAATCGGACAGTCGTATCCGCGACACCTTCAACGTTGGTGTTGTTCAAATAGAAGGTTCCCGACGACGGAGAATAGACTCCAACCGCGTCACTTCCGCTGGCGTCGAAATCGCCGACTGCCGGAACCGAATCCGAGGGTCCGAAACTAACGGCCACTGCGGCGGCACCCGCAGCATTGGTATTCGTCAGAAAGAAATTTTCGTTCGCCGGATCGAAGACACCCACCGTGTCCTTTTCGACCGGGTCCATCCCTCCACCAGCGTATGCCGCCCCTGCGACCAGCAAAAAGAGCGACGTCAGCGACATTGCGATTGCCGATCCCATGAAACGAGCGTTGTACGAAATCATCGAAACCTCCGGTTCGGGTTGACTAACGTGGACCAGTCAACACGGAAAAAATCTGAATCCAGCATCTAACAGAAGCCAGTAACGGATCGATTCATTCAATCGCGCCCCACGCCCCAATGGCAAAATTTGGGAAGGCGTTCCCCCAGCCTTTTCCTACTCCCCGAGTATTACGTGTTTTGCCTGATCTACCCAGGGGTCGAACCCATTCCTCGACATTCTCCTCCATTTGACGAAGTCTCAGCTCAGCGGCTGTCGGATCTGTACCGATCACATCCGTCTCGAGCCGAACGACCAATGCGACCTCCGACCCGCCGAAGAATTGACGGTCGAGCCCCAGCCAGCCAGAGAAAAGCTCCATGCCCCAGGGGGCATAGCCATATCGTCGGTGATGAACCATCACCAAACCGCTCGGGTATCGAATCAAGACTACTCCCCCATCGAACGCGGTCAGGCGCGAACTAGAAACAGCGCTTTGCCGGATAGATCTCCAGCCAGAGCGTGGAATGA
>JAPYTP010000272.1:0-2831 GCA_029941885.1 Myxococcota bacterium | reverse complement strand
CGCGAACTAGAAACAGCGCTTTGCCGGATAGATCTCCAGCCAGAGCGTGGAATGATCGTCTTAGGGGAATATCCGCTTCGCCCCTTCTCCACAACATCTTCCAGACCGACGAAGACGCGAATTGCAGCGCCATCCTTTTCATACGATCGATAGATTCGATGTCGGAACCAGACGGAGCCGAGAAGTGAATCGTCGAAGCGAATTCCTTTCGCCACCCAGCCGTCGATTTCTCTGGGCAGGGTTTCGATGTTGATAACCCTTGCCCCAAGGGTATCGGTGCGACCGATCGGAAGGATCTGCAGAAATACACACGACGAGATGGCAATCAGCGCAAGAAATGCGAGCCGCCGAACAGGTTGTCCGTGTGTCGTCTCAAGCGGATCGCTCGCGATGTTGAACGCGCTCCCCTGACGCCAGCGCGCGAAGAGTGTTCGCGACAGCATCCATTCGAACACCGCGAGAAGAACCACACCCATGACGATCATCAAAAGGCCATAGGCCGCATGCTCGACGGACTCGGCCGACACTTCACGCAGGACCAGAATCAGGACACGAAAACCATTCGCCAGGATTCCTACGAGCGGGGCGAACGCGATCAACACGACTTTTTCCCGCCAATCTCGTCCCGTTAGTTCGGCAAAGACGACGCCTGCCAAAGCAAGACTCATCATGGACTTCAGTCCACTACATCCCTCGATCACCTTGAATATGTTTCCATTCGTCATAATCAAGTCGCCCGCAACGACGTAGGAGCGGCCGACGATGCTCAACAGGAAGGATGTCATCGAAACGGTGACCATCTGCATGGGGAAGACCAGCAGATTGATCGCCATCGGGGAAAGAGGGATGGTGACGATGAGTGCGAGGAG
This sequence comes from Myxococcota bacterium, assembly GCA_029941885.1. Classification (GTDB taxonomy): domain Bacteria; phylum Myxococcota_A; class UBA9160; order UBA9160; family UBA4427; genus UBA4427. Next base: position 1,962 of record JAPYTP010000272.1, on the reverse strand, counting down.
TGGTACTGCGATCGCCCGAAGCAAGGCGCCACCACCGAGAATCAAGGCGACTGAAATCAGTTGAAGCACCAGCGCTGGCATCAGCAGGTCGACCGCAGCGATCTGATGAGCCCAGCCCAGAAGCAAGGTGCCTACCACCAGCGTCATTAGACCCGACACCCAGGACCCGGCAGCGCCCCAGGCTGCGCGGATCGACTCGATTCGAAACCTCGAGAGTACGAGAAATACCAGGACGCCGATAAACGGGTATCCATCCGCTGGGTTGTAGATCGCTTGTTCGAGACTGTCTTTGAACTGGGAGGTGAATCGCGCAGAGTCGAGTAGCCCGCGATAGCTGACGAGAAAGCCCACGACGAGGATGCCGACGGACGCCCATGATCGATCGAACCGCAATGCGCCTACGCCCGTTTCTCTTTCCGACACCATCGCCTCACCCTCGACTAGACGCCGAACGCTAGACGATTGAACTGGGCTTGGTCATCCCAGAAATCGGACAGGATGCGGCCTCGAACGTATCGAAGCACGGACGAAAGCACTCGCGGTCACCCGAGCGTGGTAAGATACCGATGAGAGTCCCACCGACACCTCGCCACTCCCGTGGAGAAACCATCCTTGTCCACCGCGAACACGCCTCAAGGGGCAAACAAAGACCAGAAGCAAACGATCGAGTATTGGATACCCAAGGGAGGCCTCGACGTCCGGGTCTATGTCGAACACGAACACAAACAAGGCATCCATCATTTGGGTCGCTACACCTGGGCCATTCCTGTCGTCGAGGGCAGAAAGCGTATCATCGACATTGCTTGTGGTGCTGGATATGGCTCGAAACTCCTTGCAGACGCACATCCTGAGTCGGAAATCCTCGGTGTCGACTACGACGAACGCGCGATCGCTTATGCGCGGAAGAATTATCGCGCGCCGAACCTCCGCTTTGAATCGGGAAATCTCGTCAAATGGGAAACGCGGGCGGGTGCACCGCTCGGCGAATTCGATTGCGTTCTTTCCTTCGACACTATCGAGCATCTTCTGCATCGAGAAATCGCTCTGATCAATTTCGCCGAGAACCTGACGGAGGAGGGGATCCTTCTACTCTCGACCCCGTGCGGAAAACCAACCAATCTACTCAATCCCGGTTGGGAGCATCACAAGATCGAGTACAGCTTCTTCTCGCTTCACAACCTCTTGCGACGTTTTTTCGGGACGGTACTGCACACTCAGGACAAGACCCTTCCTAATCAGGAGTTCTGGGACACGGTCATCAACGGCGACAAGCCGCGCTACCTCAATCGAATGAATCCGGTCGTCTGTGAGCGTCCGATTCAGTTGGACGCTGTCACCGGACAGCCCAAGCGTCGATAGAGATCCATTAGCGTCGAGCGGCTAGCTGGGCTTCGTGCAATGCACGATTGAGCCTCGGCTCGACATCTGACAACTCTCGAGCAAGGCGGCTTCGGGCAGCGAACCAAAGACGAGGATCTCGAATCGGCTCTGAAGCATCTGGAGCCATTCGTCGAGACCGTAGTAGCGCTTGTGATGAGGGCTTTCGGGATTGTCGATCCGTGTCTTACGTAGCGGCGTATCGATCAGAAGCACGCCGCCCGGCTTGAGGAGCGCCAGCAGGTCGTCCAGGTATTTCTCGTCGTCATCGACGGACTCGATCGTCTGCATACTCACGATCGCGTCGAAGGACTCGCCCGCGAACGTGTCGCGCAGCTTCGCCACATCCATGCATTTCCATTCGATGTTGGGATGTGAATAGCGTTCAGTCGCCATCTCGATCGCTCGATCATAGATGTCGATCCCTTCCACACGTTCAAATATTTCCGCGAGCTTCCGACTCCCATAACCGACGCCGCAAGCGCAGTCGAGTACGGCATTCCGATTCGGCAATGGCGACAGGACGCGAACAGCCCACTCGTAGCGCCCAAGATGATGAAGGTTCTGCTTGTCACGGTAGTGGAC
>JAPYTP010000271.1 GCA_029941885.1 Myxococcota bacterium | reverse complement strand
CGAGGAGACACCCAGCGCAGAGAAAGCCCCGGGTGAGGCCGAAACGCCGACCGCGGATGCCGAGGAGGAGAAGTCGTGAGCGAAGAAACGGACAAGACGACGGGATCCAGCCCGACGCCGCCGAGCGGCCCGGCCGCGGGTGGCTCCGCTCCGCCCAGTGGTCCCCGCGGTGGGGGAGATCGCGGTCCAAGCGGTCCCAGCGGCCCGGCCGCGGGCCCGAGCGGTCCCGCCGGCGATCGCGGCCCGCGCCCTCCGCGCGATGATCGGGATCGAGGTGAGCGCCCAGATCGAGGTGAGCGCCCAGATCGTGGCGATCGAGGCGATCGAGGCGACCGCCCACCGCGCGCACCGCTCACGGTGAAGGGCCGATTGCGGGCCGCGGCTCGCAAGAAAGCTCGCAAGCAGGCCAAACGCAAGGGCATGTTCCAGCGTCGGAAGGTCTGCCGCTTCTGTGCGGACAAGAATGTCACGATTTCCTACAAGGACGTGAAAACGCTGCGGCTCTTCATCACGGAGACTGGCAAGATGACGCCCCGGCGCATCTCCGGAACCTGTGCGAAGCATCAGCGCCCGCTCGCCCTCGAGATCAAGCGCGCCCGGCAGCTGGCGATGCTGCCCTACGCCCCGTCCCATTTCTAGGCGAGGCAAGGAGTTCAGAATCATGGGACAGATCCAGGTCATCCTGAATGAGGACGTGCACGCGCTCGGCGACGCCGGCGATATCGTGATGGTCAAGCCGGGCTACGCGCGAAATTTCCTCATTCCGCAGGGTATGGCACTCCTTGCGACCGCCGAGCGGGTCAATGAGGTCGAACACAAGAGGCGCGTGATCGGCGAGGAGCTCGCAAGGGAGCTGAAGGACGTCACGGCCGTGAAGACGAAGCTCGACAGCGTCGTGCTCGAAATCGCAGCGCAGGCCGGAGAGGAGGGCAAGCTCTTCGGTTCGGTGACGACCCAGAACCTGGTCGATCTCCTGGCCGAAAAGGGCCTGGAAGTCGATCGCCGCAAGATCCAACTCTCCGAGCCGATCAAGACCGTCGGTGAACACACCGTCTCGATCCGACTGCGAAGCGACGTGGTCGCCGAGTTTACGGTGACGGTGACCGCCGCGGAGTAGCCGCCCGAGAGCGCTTGCGTCGGTCCGGGTGGCTACCCGTCCTGACCGGGTCGAACCAGATCGAGATGCCCGCCTCCCAAACCCCGTTCGGGGATCAGGAGGTGGGCATCTTTTTTTTTGTGGATCGAATCGGGCTTCGCATCGATTCTCGCGACCAACTCTCGACCGGCGGGCTTGATGGAATGGTATGCTCGAGACCCCGCGCTCGTCGGAGACAGCGGGTCATCGAATCACTCGGAGGGGGCGACGTGAGCGAGCGGGCGCACGGACAGGAAGAGATTGTCGGACGCGTCCCGCCGCATGACATCGAGGCGGAGAAGGCCGTTCTCTCGGCGATCCTACTTGACAATGATGCGATTCACGCGGTCGTGACGGAAGTTCGCGAGGAGGATTTCTACCACCCCTCCCATCAGATGCTCTATCGCTCGATGGTGCGGTTGCGAGACGAGAACCAGCCCGTCGACCTGACGACGTTGGCGGCTTTCTTGAAGGGCGAAGGCCTGCTCGAAAGTGTCGGCGGAGCGGTGACCCTCGCCGAGATCGCCGACTACGAAGCCACCCCCGCCAATATCATCCATTACGCGAAGATCGTGCGTGATCGTTCGATCAAGCGGAGTCTGATTTCGACGGCAAGCGAGATCGTCGCCTTGGGCTACGAACATGGTGAATCCGCGGATTCGTTGCTCGACGAGGCGGAGACTCGGATCTTCGGACTCTCGACGGAGAAGGCGAACACGAGCCTATCCAGCATCTCCGTCGAGATGCACGATGCCGTCAACCATATCGACGTCTTGATGAACCGAAGCGGTGAGTTGACAGGCCTCTCGACGGGCTACGAGAAGCTCGATGAGATAACCGGTGGAATGCAGGGTGGGGACCTCTTCATTCTCGCGGCGCGACCCTCGATGGGAAAGACGGCCCTTGCCCTGAATATCGGTCGCAACGCGGCGGTCGATTACGGCAAGAAGGTCGCGGTCTTCTCCCTCGAGATGACGACTCGATCTCTTGTTATGCGCATGCTGTCCTCCGAGGCTCAGGTCGACTTCGGTCTCTTTAGGAGCGGCCTGATCTCGACGGAATCACATTCGCGGCTGATGGCGGCGGCGGGAACCCTGGCTGAGGCTTCACTCTGGATCGATGACACGGGGGCTGCTTCCGTGCTCGAGATGCGGGCCAAGTGCCGACGACTGCATTCCCAGCATGGTCTCGATTTCGTGATCGTCGACTATCTCCAACTCGCCCGCGGCGACCGGAATACCCATAGCCGGGAGCAGGAAATCTCCGAGATCAGTCGAGGTCTGAAGGGTCTCGCCAAGGAACTCAATATCCCGGTGATGGCGCTTTCCCAGCTGAATCGTGGCCCCGAGACGCGCAAGGAAGACAAACGGCCGATGCTCGCCGATCTGCGTGAGTCCGGCGCAATCGAGCAGGACGCAGACGTGATCGCGTTCATCTATCGGGACATCGTCTACAACAGGGAAACCGAATTCGAGAACATGGCCGAGTTGATCATCGCCAAGCAGCGAAACGGTCCGACCGGAACCGTCAAACTCGAGTTCGAGGGACGTTTCGCCCAGTTCCGGGACTGGCCGCTCTCCGACAACCCGTATGAAGGGGCCCCCGGCGGCGACTACGCGCGCCCTCCGTCCGGCGATTCGTACGGCGGACCGGGCAGCTTCGGCCCGGATACCGATCCGGGCGGATTCTAGATGCCGAGCCTTCGGCGGCCGCGCGCGATTCGACCGGGCGCTCGGATCGCCCTGGCTGCGCCGGCGGGTCCACTCGATCCCGAGGCGCTCGAGTCCGGGCGGGTCGCGATCGAACGTCTCGGCTTCGAGGTCGTGGTGCGGGATGATATTCTCGATCGCGACGGCTACCTGGCCGGGTCGGACGAACGCCGGGCGTCGGAGCTGATGGGTTTCATCTGCGATCCCGATATCGACGCAATCGTCTGTGCGCGAGGCGGCTACGGCTGCCATCGGATCATTCCAGCGCTCGACGCCACGGCGTTCCGCGCGGCCGCGAAACCGATCGTCGGCTACAGCGACATCACGACGCTCCTTCTCTGGCAACGCAAGCGTGCCGGACTGCTCGGGATCCATGGCCCGATGCTCGAGAAGAAGGGCGCGCTCGAGGGCGAAACTGGCTCCGCGCTGATTCGCGCGCTGCAGGGGACCGGGCCCCATCCCCGCTACGCGGGCAGGGCGCTCGTTCCGGGGTGGGGAGAGGGGCGCCTCGTCGGGGGCTCGCTCACGGTTTGTGTCGCGAGCCTGGGGACGCCCTGGGAGATCGACACGCGTGAGGCGATCGTCATGCTCGAGGACGTGACCGAATTGCCCTATCGAATCGACCGGATGCTCCAGCAGCTGCGCGCTGCCGGGAAATTCGATCGCGCGACGGGCATCGCCCTGGGCGGATTTACGGACTGCGATGACGAACGCTATCCGGAATGGACGGTGGAAAGGCTCTTCGACGACGTCTTCGGGTCGCTCGGGATTCCGGTTGTCGCGGGGCTGCCTTTCGGACATGGCACTGAGAACATGCCGTGGCCCTTTGCCGGGCGTGCGGCGCTCGACGGGGCGCGCGGCGAGCTCGAGATATTGGAATCGGCGGTGACGACGCGGTAGCGTGGGCGCGTCATCGGGGTGATGAGGGGGTGTAGAGCAGAATGAAGCGGAGTCTGATCGAGCGAAAGCTCGGCAAGGTCGAGAAGGCCCTAGACAAGGCCATCGAGAAGCAGGAGATCCCGGGCGCCGTCGTGCTTGCACGAATGCCCTGCGAAAACGAGATGCTCGAGTACGCATGGGTGCGCGGGCTCGCCGCCGCTCGGCCTGAGCGTCTCCCGATGCGCCGGGACACGATCTTCGATCTGGCGTCGCTCACGAAGCCGATCGCGACCACCACCGGGATCATGATGCTCTGCGAGGAGGGCTCGATTGCGCTGGACGATCCGGTCGCCAAGACGCTGCCGAGCTTCGCCGACCGCGGCAAGGAAGAGGTCACGATTCGTCACCTGCTCAGCCACTCGGCTGGGCTCAAGCCCTGGCGCGAGTTCCACGAGCTGCTGATCCAGAAGGAACGCAAGACGGGGGAGCGACTGCTTGGCACGCCGGAGGGTCGCGAGTGGATCCTCGATCGCGTCCTGCGCGGATCCCTCGTCCATCCGCCGGGCGCCGCGGCGGTCTATGGAGACCTCGATTTCATCGTGCTTGCCGCCGTCATCGAGGCGGCCTCCAATCAGCCTTTCGACGAGTTCTGCGAGTCGCGAATCTTCACGCGGCTCGGCCTGGTCGACACGCGCTTCTTCCCGATCCCGGTCGATGGATCCCAGGCGGTGCCCGATGCCATTCGGCGCCGGGTCGCCGCGACGGAGAATTGCCCTTGGCGGGAGCGCATCATCTGGGGCGAGGTCCACGATCCCAATGCCTCCGCGATGGGCGGGGTCGCGGGACACGCCGGTCTGTTCTCGACCGTCGACGACGTCATGCGCTTCGCGCAGCTCTTCGTCGACGCGTACCACGGGCGGAACGACTCCTTGCCGCAGGCGAGAGTGAGGGAGTTCTGCGAGCGGCAGCTGCTGCCTGAGTCCTCGGATTGGGCGCTCGGATGGGATACGCCGACCGACGGTGTGTCGTCCTCCGGAAAACATTTCTCCGAAAAATCCGTCGGACACCTGGGATTCACGGGCACTTCTCTGTGGATCGACCTCGAGCGAGAGCTGATCGTCGTCATGCTGACGAACCGCATCCATCAGGTCGCGAAGCGCAGTCGCTTCGATCTCCGCCCGAAGATCCACGACGCCATCGTCGAGGCTTTCATGGCAGGATGATCGCCCGATGAGCGAGCCTCGAAATCGCGACACGACCACCTCTCGAGATGACCGGCGCCCCTTTCGAGCCGAGGCGCTTCGACGGGTCCATTTCGTCGCGATCGGCGGAACGGGGATGGGCTCCCTCGCGGGTCTGGTGAAAGCGCGCGGGATCGAGGTGACCGGTTCCGACAAGAAGCTGTACCCGCCCATGAGCACCGCATTGGCGGACTGGGGGATCGAGGTCGTCGAAGGCTTCGATCCGCGCAACCTCGAGCCCAGCGGGCCGATCGGCGATTCCCCCGATCTCGTGGTGATCGGGAACGCGGTCCGCGCCGACAACCCGGAGGCCATCGCGGCGATCGATTCAGGCGTTCCCTATCGCTCCTTCTCGGACGCGCTCTACGAACTCGCGATCTCCCGATGCCACTGCATCACGGTGAGCGGGACCCACGGCAAGACCACGGCGACCAATCTGGCGGCGCATCTCTTGCTCGCGACCGGTCGCGATCCGTCGCTCCTCGTCGGTGGGATCTCCCTCGATTTCGATGGCTCGTTTCGCGAAGGGGCGGGGGATCATTTCGTCGTCGAAGGTGACGAGTACGACACTGCCTTCTTCGACAAGACCCCCAAGTTCTTGCACTACCACCCGGATACGCTGATCCTGACTTCCGTCGAGTTCGATCATGCCGATATCTATCGGGATCTCGACCACGTCAAGGAGGCGTTTCGCGAACTGGTGGGTTCGATGCCGTCGGGTGGGAGGATCGTCGCGGCGGTGGCCCACGAGGGAGTGCGCGACGTGTTGCGGAACGCGAGTTGTGAAGTCCTGGGCTACGGCGTCGAACGCGCAGGTCAGACCGATGTGCCCGAGACGGCGGCCTGGTGGGCCCGGGATCTGACGCCCGGCGAGGGCGGGCTTCGATTCGTGTTGGAAGATCGCGTCGCTGACCGTCGATGGGATGTCGAGAGCCCGCTCTTCGGCGCCCACAACGTAGAGAATATCGTCGGCGTGATCGCCGCTCTCGAAGCGCTGTCCGTTCCGGTCGAGGAATCGATCCAAGCGCTCCGCGATCATCGCGGGGTAAAG
>JAPYTP010000270.1 GCA_029941885.1 Myxococcota bacterium | reverse complement strand
GCGTTTTCTGCACCCCCGATACTAGGCATTCTGACAAGTAGGCCCGAAGGGGCCCGTTCCGGGACGGTACGTCAGTCGCGAATACCGAGCGGGGACACGCGGCTCGGTTGCAGGATCAGCTCCTCGACGTCCTGCAGGCGTGCCTCTCGCTCTGCAAACCAGTCGCGGAGTTCCGGGTCGCATTCTCGCGCTTCCAGCAGCCCCGCCAGGTCGTCCCACTCTTGAAACGCCAGCATCATCAGGACCTGCCGTGGCCGCAAGGCAACCCGGTACGCTCCGATCAGCTGCGCGCCAAAACGCTTGGCGGCGGGCAGGAACCGCTCGCCGATCGCTTCGAGATACGCGTCGACCGCGCCCATCGGCATCCACAGGATCTCGTGCCAGAACACGCGACCGCGCACGCCCGCCTCTCGAAGTGTCGATACGTCGGGGCTGTAGTCGGTCGGCACGAGCCAGCGATCGTAGCCACCGCGGCGCATGAACCAGGTCCCCGAAACGGAGAATCCGGCGACACCTCTCCGGTTCATGCACCAACGCCCTCAACCGGGACGGGCGACGAGGATGTCGCCGTCTTCCACTCGAACTTCGAAGCGGCGAAGCGGATCCATCGCGGGCAGCGTGATCGCCTCTCCCGTCCTCGCGTCGAACTCGCCGCCGTGGACCGGGCACATCAGGCACTCCTCATAGAGCGAGCCCTCGGCGAGCAGGGCCTCCTGGTGGGAACAGATGCCCTCCAGGGCATAGACAGCACCATCGACATGGGCGAGTACGATTTTTTGACCGTCCAGCTCGACCCCGAGCAGTCCCCCGACCGGCAACTCCCCCAAACTCGCCACTCTCACAAAATCCGCCACCCTTTCCCCTCCGTGCGCCTTCTCCGCGCAGTGGGCATAATGGACGAGGAGGACGCAAAGCGCGAGTCGCAGAGCGGCTCCTCATGCAGTCACCACGATCACTCGAGCCACAGGCCGAACCGATCGATGCGACCGTCACACGCGCCCCCAAATGACCCCTCACCGGTTCGGCCGGAGGGTAGATGAAAGTAGAAAAGGGAGAACAGAGACATGGCAACCGCGATTGAAATTGATGTCGAGCCGCTGCGCAATATCGAGCTGGACATGTCGCTCGACGGAGACCCGGACTTCGACATCTTCGAAGCCTTCGAAATCGCGAGCGGAAATCGCGGCCCGAAGATCGATCCCTATCCCGAATTTCACCGCCGCCGCGAGGAGCAGCCCGTCTACCGCGTACCCGATGACGAGGTGCCAGCATATATGAACGCATCCGGCGACCGCGAGAACTACATCGTCTACCGCCAGGAGGACGTCTGCAAGATCGCTCAGGATTCCGAGACCTTCTCTTCCGTGCATCACGCCGAAGGGATCGGCCTGTTCTTCGGTCACAGCATCCTCGAGATGATGGACGAAGAGCACACGCTCCATCGCAGACTGATCCAGAACGCCTTCAAGCGCCGAGATCTGGCCCATTGCAAGGACAACCTGATTCCGGAGGCGGTCAACGAGATGATCGACGCCTTCGCAGACCGCGGGCACGCGAACCTCGCAAGCGAACTCACGCTCTTGTACCCCGTACGCGTGATCGAGGCCATGATGGGTCTCCCCATAGAACATGTCGAATGGTTCCATCGCCGCGCGATCGAGGTGATCTCGATCCAGAGCGACACCGAGCGTGCGCTGCTCTCCTCCCAGGTCCTGAAGAGCTACTTCGAGCAGGTGATCGAGATCCGCCGCAAGCATTCCGGCGGAGGCGATCTGATCACATTACTGGTCGAGGCAGAAGTCAACCGCAAACAGCTACGCAACGATGAGATCATCCCCTTCCTCATGCTGCTGGCGCCGGCCGGCGCCGAAACCACCTATCGTGCCACCGGAACGCTCCTCTATGCGATGCTCGCCAATCCCGATCAATTCGAAGCCGTCAAGAAAGACCGCTCTCTGATCTCGAAGGCCGTCGAAGAATCCCTGCGCTGGGATCCGCCGCTGACGGGATTGGGCCGACGCACCACTCGCGATGTCGAGTTCCAGGGCGTGAAAATTCCGGCCGGCTCGAACGTCAATGGTTGCCTCGCCTCAGCCAACCGAGACCCCGACTTCTACGAGCCGGCGGGAACCGTCGACGAGTTCGATCTGTTTCGACCACGCAAACCCAACCTGACCTTCGCCGGCGGAGCCCACGTCTGTCTGGGCCAGTTGCTTGCTCGGGCCGAAATGGAGACTGCGTTGAACATCGTGATCGACCGCCTGCCCGGGCTCCGCTTCGACCCCGAGCACCGAGACGAGAGCTTCATGACAGGCGAAGTCTGGCGTTCCCCCAACAAGCTGCCGGTCGTTTGGGACCGTGCCTAACGATCCCGATCGCAATCAGTCGTGGCCCGCACGAAATCGCCGAGCGTCTCCGCGGCAGCTACAACGCGTTGATGGACGTGATCGAGGCGCAGCTGAAAGAGATGAGTTCGCCATGATCACAGGGCAACCGCCAGGCTCCCTCCTGGGCGATTGATGAAGGCGATCAAAGATGACGAACCCCCGGTCGAATCCACGCGAACTCGTACGCGATCGTCCACGGAAAGTTGAGCGCGGGAGACCAACGCAAGCGAGCCACAGCGGAGAGAAGGGTGGCCAAGCGAACGAGGCACATGGCATGACGGATCCGCACCGATCCTCTGGAGGCTGAAATGCGCATCGGAATCAACGGAACCCGGGTCAGCGGTCGCGGAGACCTCGAGGCCGTCGCGGCGCATGCACGCGAGGCCGACGAGCAGGGCTTCGCGAGCTATTGGCTCGCACAGTTCGTATCCGTCGACGCGCTGTCGGCCCTCACGGCGATCGCGCGAGACGCGCCCCGCATCGAACTCGGAACCGCTGTCGTGCCGATCCACGGCCGCCATCCACTCGTGCTCTCGATGCAGGCCCTCACGGTCCAAGCCGCCACGGGCGGGCGCCTCCAGCTGGGCATCGGCCTCTCCCACCGTCCGATCGTCGAAGACCAGATGGGACTGTCCTACGAGCGCCCGGCCGGATACGCGGCCGAGTACCTTACGGCGCTGGACTCGCTCCTGACGACCGGGGAAGCCAAGCTTCGGGGACAACTGCTCCGCTGTGAGGCCCAGATCGTGCGGATGAGCGAGACCCCGCCACCGGTTCTCCTGGCGGCTCTCGGCCCGCGCATGCTCGACCTGGCAGGGAGCGCCACGGCGGGCACGAGCCTGTGGCTGGCCGGGCCGCGGGTTGTGCGCGAGCACGTGGCCCCGCTCATCCGTCGAGCGGCCGAGCGGGCTGGCCGACCCGCACCGCGAATTCTAGTCGGACTTCCGATCTGCGTGACCGACGACGCCGAGCGAGCGCGGCAGGACGTGTCGCGCGCCTATGGGCAAACGAGCCAGTTCACGTCGTATGTGGACGTGCTCGCGCGCGAGGGAGTGGATGGTCCCGAGGACGTTGCCCTCGTCGGCGACGAGTCCGAAGTGGCGGCTTCGCTTGATCGGCTCGAGCAGGCTGGCGCGACGGAGCTCATCGCGATGGAGTTCTGCAGAACCGAAGCAGAGGCCGTGCGGACGCGGGAGTTCTTGCGCCGGCTCCTGTAGATTTGCCTCCCTCGACCAATGGCGGAATGAGGGAGCTGGATCGGCCCTCTAACGGAGGTCCCTGGTCGAACTGACCCGGACGGAACAGCATCAATCGTGGAAACCACCAGGAGGAAGCCGTGCTCCCGACACCCGAAGACCATCTGGCCATCGCCGATCTCCTCGCTCGCTACTGCCTCACCCTCGACGTCGACGATGCCGAAGGCTGGGTGGGTCTCTTCCTTCCCGATGCCCGCTACGAGGTGTACGGACGGTCGTGGGACGGACACGAGGGCCTGCGCAAGATGGCGACCAACGCGCCGGGCGGGTTACATCTCGGGGGCCCCCCGGTCATCGAAATGACCGGACCCGATCGGGCTCGGACGCAGCGAAATCTCCTGTTCATCGAACGCACATCCGGTGAGTCGAGAAGCGCGGTGTATGAGGACGAGCTGCACCGGACGCCCGAAGGCTGGCGAATCGCGCATACCCGATGCCAGTTCATCGTGGCCGAAGGCCTGAGCGACCGACCCGACTAGAAGCGCGTGTGATGGAGTCCTGCTGGATCGACGACAAGACGGCACGCACGCGCGAGCTGCTACGGCGACACGCGTAGAAACTCGGCATCCCTCTGGTGATTGCCCGGCTCTGGGCGCAAATGTCTATCCGAACGACCGTTATGAGCAAGAAGACACACGAGGGGACCTTCGCATCCGATCCGCGGATCCGAAGATTCATCCGCGCCTCCGGTTCAACTACCTCTCGACCAAACGCGATCGGCGCGAGTGGGTCGCCGCGATCGAGTGTGCCCGCGATCTCTTTTCTCAATCCGCCTTTGCTGAATTCGATCTCGGTGAAATTTCTCCGGGACGGAACGTGCGGACCGATGCGGAGATCATTGACTGGGTGGCGCGGGAAGGCGAGACGGCGCTCCATCCCTCGTGCACGTGTCGCATGGGAATCGACGCCGGCTCGGTCGTCGACCCGATGACAAACGAGGTCCACGGCGTCAAAGGGCTCCGCGTCGTGGATGCTTCGGTGATGCCGAAGATCACGAACGCGAACATCTACGCACCGACGAGGATGATCGCGGAGAAGGCCGCGGACGTGATTCTCGGGCGCCCACCCCTGCCCCGGATCGAAGTCGGACGCGCGCGGCACGCGGCCTAGGTGAAATCAAACTCGATGCGCCTCCCCAAGGGGCTTGATCAGGCCCTTAAAGGGCCTCGCCACAACGGAGCCGTCCATTGGGCTGGCCCCTTCCGACTCCGTCGATTAGCGTTGCCGGTGCGATGATTCATTATTCGGACCCGCCAATTCTTCTCGAGAACGTGATCGATGATCTCGCACTCGTCCGAGGCCTTCTCGAACGCAACGCGCCTTACACGCCGCTCGGTGGCTGGTACGCGGGAGGCGCCGCCGAGACCGACGAGCCGACGAGTGCGCTCTGGTTTCAAAACGATTGGGTTCACGCCGACCTCGCAGTCGAAGGCTGTGAACTCTTCCTGCATCACAAACGCGTCATCGAAGCCGCAAAGCAATTCTACAACGCCGAAGTCATCCTTCCGCACAGCCTCTACGTAAACGCCATGGTCGCGATTGCCGAAGGCGGGCCGGCGCACACGGACAATCCGCGCTTCCAAGGTCGGAGTCGCGAGAACACGCCGATGTGGCTCTTGCGCTCGATGCTCTGGTCGGGGCTCTTTGATGAATGGTCCATCGTTCAGGCCACCTCCATTTGGTGGATGAACGACGTCGAAGGCGGTGCCCTCCGATACTGGCCTAATGGACCGGACGCTCAGCCGGTGGACCACGGTACGAACATGGCGAACACCGCCCTTGTCGGTGACAACCACGGGATGTTTCACCAGGTCGGACCGATCGGTCCCTACGACCAAGGAACGCGACGCGTCACTTCCCGTGCAGAGTTCGCACCCACCAGCGACGGAAGCGGGGACTGGGAAGTGACCGACCGCGGCGCCGCGGCGTTTCGCGCGCCCCTCGAGACCTACCGGGTGAGCGTGTTGTGGAAGGCGGACGTCTACCCAAGTGAGAAGGAACGAATTCGCCAATGTGCAACATCACTCTCCTTCGACGATGTCGCGCGATTCTACAACGAGGATCTCGCGACTCGAAAATCGAGCGTACGCGTCGACCCGGAGCGCCTTGAAGACACGAGCTACACGAACGATCTTGCCCCAGCCCTCGCCGAGATCTACCCCGAAGCCCGCCCCATCAACGCCCTCCCCACAATCTACGACGCTTAACACGGACACATGTGAGCCGCAGCGCCTGGCTTGCCTGCGAGGCACTCAGCAGACCCGAAAGCGCTGCGTCTTAGGCCGCCTTTAGGCGTTGGTGCGGCGTTGGTGCACGAATCGTAGAGAAAATTGGCTAATTGCCCCGGTCTCCGCGGTCCTTTCGGCCCAATCGGCCACATTCTCAGCATGAACTCAAGAGTCCACCCCAAGTACA
>JAPYTP010000269.1 GCA_029941885.1 Myxococcota bacterium | reverse complement strand
GCGCCGCTTCCCGGTTTTCGTCGATCGCTGAGAGCCAGTCTTCACTGGTCTGTTGTCAGCGCAAGACCGGCCACCGTGCCGGTCGCGAGGCGCCGCAGCGCCGACAAATTAATGGTGACCCGGGCGCGATTCGAACGCGCGACCTGATCGATCTGCGCGCAAGCGCGCCGAACGATCAGGACTCGCTGCTCGCTCATCGCTCGCAGCTCCCCCCATCTTCTTTCCGAAGCTAGGCCGGGATTCGTCGAAATTTGATAAAAAGTAGTCACTTGGGCTGACGCGATGATCTGGCCGTGCCATAGTGGTCCGACCAAAACTCCTGCGCGCCCCAGCCGGAGCCTCAACCCCCATGCCTTCGACATCACAAGATTCGTCCATCGCGGCGAGTCTTCGCGACGACATCCTTCGAGGCCAATACCGATGTGGGGAGCGACTGCCCTCTGAACGAGATCTGGCGCAGCGCTTCGGTGTGCATCGAAGCACGGTCCGAGAAGCGTTCAAGCGTCTAGAACAGCTTGGCGTCGTGGCGATTCATCCCGGCGGAGCGCGTGTTGCTCCGATCGAAGAGGCCAGCCTCGATGTCGTCGCGCATCTACTCGCCCTCGACGATTCGCCGGATCCCGAGATTCTCGACCAAGCGCTCGAAGCGACGAGTGGCTTTCGTGCGATGGCCGCTCGACTCGGCACAGAGCGAGCGAACGAGGAGCAGCGCGCGCGAATGCTCTCCATTTTGAAGACGATGATGGAGACCGAGCCCGAAGAATACGACCGCGCGGAACTCGTCACCGAACTTTCGGATTGCCTGGTCGAAGCGAGCGGCAACATGGTCTTGCGACTCATGCGGCGCGGTCTCAGTACGAATGTCGATCTAATGTCGGTCGCCAACGATGCCTTTCGAGTCTCGCCGGCTCAGGCGGAGGTCGAACCCCTGCTCTGGCGTTTGTCTCATGCAATCGAAAATTCGGATGGCGCAACGGCCTCCGAAGCTGTTTATCGGCTTTCCTGTCTGCTCCGGCAGACGGTTCGAAAGCAAGCCAATGAAAAGCGCGGTGCGCTCGAGGAGGATTCGGTCGCCGACGCATCCTCACAAGGCCAATCCGCGGAAGGCAATTAGTCATGACCATGTCGCAGAAACTCTGGGTCCCTCTCATCATCGCCGGACTTTCCATCCTCGGCGCCTTCGTTCTCGTCGCGACCGCGCCGAGCGTGGAATACAAAGAACCCGCGCGGGCGATTCCGACGGTCAGAACGATCGCTGCGAAAATGGAAACGATTCGCTATCGCGTGCGCTCTCAAGGCACGGTTCAGCCTCGAACCGAAGCGGACCTTGTTTCCGAGATCTCTGGCCGCATCGTCTGGATCTCACCCTCGCTGGTCGCAGGCGGTTTTATCAAACAGGGCGATCCGCTCTTGCGCCTCGAGAAGCGCGATTTCGAACTCGCCGTGAAGCGCCAGCGCGCAAGCCTGAAACGGGCGACGAGCGAACTCGAGTTTGCCACTTCGGAATTCAAGCGTCGGCAAGGGCTGTCGGATGCGGGCGTCGCGAGTCCTTCTCAGTTGAGTGATGCGCGTCGCGGCTCAGGCGTTGCGGAGGCGAACGTCTCGGACGCGCAAGTTGGACTCGAGCAAGCGCTGCGCGATCTCGACCGGACCGAAATCATTGCGCCTTTCGATGGCCGAGTTCGCGAGAAGCATGTCGACGCGGGCCAGTACATCGCACAGGGCAACGCGATCGCGCGTGCCTACGCGACGGACTACGTCGAAATTCGATTGCCGATTCCAGATGAAGAACTCGCCTTCCTCGACTTACCCGACCCACGTCGCGCGGGAGTGGATGTCTCGGGTGAAGGACCCGTCGTCCGGTTGAGTTCCATTTTCGCGGGGAGTCGCCATGAATGGACCGGCCGTGTTGTGCGGACGGAAGCGGAAATTGATTCCCGAAGTCGGATGGTCAATGTCGTCGCGCGAGTCGAAGACCCTTACGCGGTGAGCGACATCGAAAGTCGCCCCCCCCTGGCTGTCGGACTCTTTGTCGAAGCGGAGATCATCGGGCCCGAGGCGAAGGATGTGATCGTCGTGCCTCGTTATGCGCTGCGTGAAGATTCAAATATCCTCGTTGTCGATGAGGAAGGCCATCTTCGCACTCGGCAGGTGAGCGTTCTCCGAATCGATCGTGATGATGTACTCGTCAAAGGCCCTCTGGCCGACGGTGAGCGGATTTGTGTGTCGCCCCTCCAGGTCGTGATCGAGGGCATGAAGGTACACACCGTTCAAGATCAGGATCCGGTTGGTCAGGAGTCCCACGCATCATGAGTGGCATGATTGGATGGTTCGTCCGTAATCCCGTCGCGGCCAACCTGATGATGTTAGTGATGATCGTCGGTGGGGTGGTGACCTTGTCTGGGATTCGCCAAGAGGAATTTCCGGCGATCGAGCCCGAAGCGGTCACGATTACGGTGGAGTACCGCGGCGCCTCGCCCGAAGAAGTCGAGCAGTCGGTTTGTTTGAGAATCGAAGAGGCGATCGAGGGAACCCCCGACCTCGACCGAATCAAGACCATCGCGGCAGAGGGCGCGTGCAACGTCATCGCCGAAATCGTTGTCGGCTCGGACGTGACGGCGGCGGCGACTGAGATTGAGAATCGCATTGATGCGATCGATACCTTTCCGATCGAGACGGAAAAGCCCTCGGTCTCGAAATACGACTTTCGCCGCGGCGTCTTGAAGATCGCGATCTCCGGGCGGCTCGACGAGCGTGACTTGAAGAGGTTGGGCCAGCGCGCGAGGGATGAGATTTCGGCGCTTCCCCAAGTTTCCCAGGCGGTTCTGCAATACGACCGACCCTATGAAGTCTCGATCGAGGTTTCCGAAGAAACGCTCCGACGACATGGCATCGATCTCGAGACAATTGCCGCCGCTGTGCGTAACGCCTCGCTCGACCTTCCCGGCGGCTCAGTCAAGACGCGCGGCGGAGAGATCCTGCTTCGCGCGAAGGGGCAGGCCTACCGCGGCATCGAGTTCGAACGGATCGTCGTCCTTACGCGGAACGATGGGACGCTTGTCCGTGTGGGCGATCTCGGTCGGGTCATCGACGGCTTTGAAGACACGGAACTCCGCGGACAGTTCAACGGTGACCCGAGCGTCGTCGTGAAGGTTCAGTTGATCGGCGAAGAGGACGTGCTGAAGGCGGCGACCGCCGTGAAGGCTTGGTTCCCGAAGTTTCGAGAGAGTCTGCCGGAAGGCGTTGAAGTCACGATCTTTAGCGACGAATCGATGGATCTCGTGACCCGGCTCGATGTACTTCGACGAAACGGGGGGGGGGGCCTTGTTTTCGTCTTGATCATCCTGGCGCTCTTTCTGCGCTTCCGACTGGCGATGTGGGTTGCCGCGGGGGTACCGATCGCATTCCTGGGCGCGGCCATGCTCTTTCCGTCCTTTGGTATCACGATCAGCACGATGACTGTCATGGCGATGATTCTCGTCCTCGGCATCTTGGTCGATGATGCAATCGTGATCGGCGAGAGCGTGCATAGCTACGAAATAAAACTCGGCGATCAGGTCGAGGCCGCGATCGCTGGGACGCAGGCGGTTTCTATCCCCGTGATTTTTGGGGTCATGACGAGCATGGCCGCATTCCTGCCGATCATTTTCGTGCCCGGTCGGATGGGCGGTTTCTTTGGTGTGATCGGGGTGACGGCGATCCTCTGTCTCGTGTTTTCCCTGGTCGAGTCTCAGCTGGTTCTACCGGCTCACTTGGCACATCGCGGTACGACGAGTAAGCGATCTACGCCGAACGCTTTTTCCCAGCGGTGGTCTAAATTTCAAGGCGTCATGGTGAGATGGCTTGAGAAACTGGGGAATGTGCACTACCGGAGAATCTTGGATTCCGCGCTCGAGTGGCGTTATGCCGTGATTGTTGCCGCCGTAGGCGTTCTGATTCTGACAGGTGCCATGATGCAGAGTGGCCGGTTGCGATATCAGTTCTTTCCACAGGTCGAAGGCAATATCGGGTTCGCAACGCTGACCATGCAGCGCGGAGTGCCGATCGAGCGGACGGAACTCGCAGTCGCCCAGATTCAGGATGCGGCGGAGCGACTCCACGCCGAACTCGACGCCGAGTATCCGGGCCCGTCGATCTTCGTTCATACCTTCGCGTCGATCGGCGAACAGCTGAGCCGAGACGGACCGCCGTCGTCAGGCGGCGAAGGTGGGGCACATATCGCAGAGGTCGGAGTCGAACTCGTGGGCAGTAAATTCCGCGATCTGACGATGGAAGAGATGCTCATTCGCTGGCGAGAACTGACCGGGTCAGTCCCGGATGCGGTCGAACTCAAGTTTGGATCCGATGCCTTCTCGGCGGGCGAAGCGATTAACATCGTTCTTTACGGGACACAGAATGTCGAGCGGCTCGCGCAGGCCTCTGCGATGGTGAAGCAGTTTCTCGCGACGTTGTCCGGCGTTTCTGATGTGGCCGATACCTTTCGAGCGGGCAAACAGGAAGTGCAGCTTTCCGTCCGAGACAGCGCGCTTCCGCTCGGCCTGACCCAGATCGATCTCGCGCGCCAAGTTCGCCAGGCCTTCTATGGTGAGGAAGCGCAGCGTATCCAGCGTGGCCGCGACGATGTCCGTGTCATGGTTCGCTATCCCGAGGCCGAACGCCGCTCGCTCGGCTCACTCGAAGCAATGCGCATTCGGACTCGCGACGGAGTCGAAGTGCCCTTTGGCGCAGTCGCCGACGCCGAAGTGACGCGAGGATTCGCGAGCATCGAGAGACTCGATCGCCACCGGATCGTGACGGTGACGGGGAGCGTCGACCGCTCCGTCGCAACCCCAGATCAGATCATCGCTGAATTCAAGGCTTGGGCGCCGACGTATAGAGCGGTCTACCCTAACGTTAAATTCGGGTTAGGCGGCGAGCAGGAGCAGCAATCCGAGGCTGCAAGCGGCGTCTTAAAGGGTGTCGGAATGGCGATGCTTCTGATCTTCGTGCTTCTCGCCATTCCGTTGAAGTCGTATTCGCAGCCCCTGATCATCATGAGCGTGATTCCATTCGGGACCGTCGGTGCAATCATGGGGCATCTGCTTCTCGGCTGGGATGTGGTTTTCTTCTCGATTCTCGGGATGATCGCACTCGCGGGGGTCGTCGTGAACGCGTCACTTGTGATGGTTCACAGCATCAACGTTCATCGCGACGAGGGACTTGCCCTCGGAGATGCCGTTCGATCGGCGGCGGTCAACCGCTTCAGGCCGATTGCACTAACGACCGCTACGACGTTTTTTGGGCTCCTCCCCCTGATGGCGGAGAAGTCAGTGGCGGCGACGCCGATGGTGCCGATGGCGATTTCGTTGGGGTTTGGCGTGCTTTATTCGTCGATCATGACGCTCTTTCTTGTCCCGGTTGGGTATCTGGTGCTCGAAGACATTGCGGCGCTCAGAAACCGAATCCTCCATAAAGGCGAGGAAGATGAAGAAGAGTCGGACGCGGATCGACGAAACCCTTATGGTGCCAAAACTCGGCCGACCGTCTATGCGGCCCTCCTCTCGTAATAGTTGAGAACCCCGCCCAGCCTTTCATGGCGCTCAATAGCGGAACCCAGATCGTGCGGATAGGAGTTTTAAGCGGCGTTTTCAGCACCACCGATACTAGGTATTCTGACAACTAGGCTCTTGATCGGGGATCAAACGGCCGTTTTGGGCCTCGGCTTCCTGTGACTTGGGATGACGCGCACGCAGCCGGTCGCCAATGATCGACTTGTATCGGAAGAAGGTGTTCTCTACGCGAGCCTGCCGGTGGTATCCCGATTCCTTCTTCCACCGGCGACGCCCGACTTTCCTTACGCGTCTGACCGTGCGATCGCGAGCTCTGGATCGCTTCGATCTCGTCGCTGTCCTTCTCGGCGGAACGATGACTTTCGCATTCTTCGCTTCTGCGGCGTCGTAGATCGCGATCGTGTCGTAGGCGGAGTCGGCTGTGAAGCTCGCGATGTCATCCTCAATCGTGGAGAGGAGATCGAGAGCAGTATTCGAATCGTCCGCGTTCCCGTCGGTCAAGAGCTCGGCGA
>JAPYTP010000268.1 GCA_029941885.1 Myxococcota bacterium | reverse complement strand
CGAGGGAACGATCGAAGCGATCGCCCAGCGACATCCAGGGTGTCGCGTGATCGCATTGCTCGAGCCGCGTACGAATACGAGCCGCCGAGCGATCTTTCAAGACGACTACGTGCGCGCCCTCGATCGCGCCGACCGGACCGCGATCGCCGAGGTCGGGGATGATCCGATCTACAGCATCACCGGCGACGTGACGGAATGCTTGTCCGCCGAGGCCGTCGCGGTCTCGCTACGCGAACGGGGTCGCGACGCCGCCGCTTTCGCGGAGATCGACGACATCGTGGACTGGGTCGTCGACGGGCGAGAAGAGGGCGACGTCGTGCTCGTGATGAGCAACGGCGCCTTCGGTGGGATCTGGGAAAAGCTGCTCACGAAGCTCGAAGCAGCGCAGTAGAGCGGGCTCTCGCCCGTCTCACTCGTCTAACCCATTAGGCGCTCCAGAAGGCCTCGACGCGATCCGGGTCCATTGGGACGGTGACGACTTCCTGGATGCGGCGGTCGATGATCGTGGCGATGAAGAGGAAGCTCGTGTCGATCGCCCGATCGCCCATCTCCGCACTCGAGTGACAGATCGCGGCGGCCCGCCGATTGCTGACCATCACGTCCTCGACTTCCGTATGGAAGCCGGTCGAGCCGACTTCGCCGAGGTCGGCCAGGTAGTCGAAAATGTCTTCGGGGCCCTTGATCTCACCCTGCCAGGGGCTGGCGTCCTTGACATGCCAGATGATGTCGTCCGCCCAAAGAGCGCGGAGAGTCTGACGATCTCCATCGCTCGCTGCTTGCAGGCATTGGTGAAGGAGGAGCGAGTTGGGGTGGTCGATCATCTTCCTCTCCGTTCGTGCTCGGTGCTGCGCCATCATAACGCCAATCGGATTCGTTCCTACACAATATTGCCTGATTCCAATAGACTCTTTCAGTGTCCGAATTAACCCATGTTGCGGTTGGCCTTGATGCGATCATTTCGATTCTAGAATTACGTTTTGAGTACGATCATCGGGGTCGAATTATCGAGTGTTCTAATGAAGGGGTTATGCCCCGATTTGTGTTAGGGCGCGCGGCGGAAGGCTGTGTTTGGCGGTTCTCCGCACACCTTGAGTCGAATGTCGTACAACGAGTCGCCAAGCTCGCCGGTCGGGAGTCGGAATTTCCCATCGAGCTGCAATCGCCCCATCAGCCGCCGGAAAGGCTCGCGATGATCGAGCGAATCCTCGATTCGACCGGTGGGGGGAAACCACGAGCGGGAGGGACGGGACCCACCTGCGAGTTGCTGACCCGCGACGGTGTCACGCTCGGCGAGATCTGGACCGTCGAATAGCCAGCCCGATTGCGAGGAGCCGGGCAAAAGGTGCGTCCACTCGCCACCTAGTCGGTGGGGACACCCGCCCTCGTCCAACCGAACGCCTCCACCATCGCGTGGTAGATGTAGTTCTGCTCGCGGACGCCGTGGAATAGGGCCGCTCGTCTGCCCCCGGCGTAGATCGGAACGTCCTCGCCGGCGTGGGTTTCCTGAGCCATGGGGACGGTGGATTCCTGCATGTAGGAAGGGCTCTCGGTGTCGATCTCGCGGAGGTCGGGGCGCCCGTCGGCCACCCCCTGGAAGCTGCACTCGAAGGGCGGCCGGCGGCCGCAGGGCTGATGCCCAAAGGAGTGGGCGCCCTCCAGCTGGTCGTCCGAGGCGCCGGAATAACCCGGTCCGTTCGCGTAGGAGAGCGTGGTATAGGGCTTCTTCAGCGCATCGAGTCCGATCTGGTCGCCACCGTCGCCGAACCAATTGATCCCGACGACCTTGCCGAGGATCGGGTTGCCGCGCTTCGGGTAGCCCGCGATCGTCAGGGTGTGGCTGTGGTCCGCTGTGACGACGATGAGCGTCTCGCTCGCGTCCGTTTTTTCGAGCGCGACCCGTACCGCGTCGGAGAGAGCGATCGTGTCGGTCAGCGCCCGATGCGCATTCCCGGCGTGATGTCCGTGATCGATCCGGCCGCCCTCGACCATCAGGAAGAAGCCGTCATCGTCCTTCGAGAGGAGTTCGATCGCAACGCGGGTCATTTCGGCGAGCGAGGGCTCACCGGCCTCGTCGTCGGCCCGATCGGCCTCCCAATTCATGTCCCCCGGCTCGAAGAGGCCGAGCAGATGTTCGGTCGTCGAGACATCGATATTCTGGAATTGCTCGCGGTTCCAGACGTAGATCGAACCTTTTCGGGCATCGATCCAATCCTTGGTCAGATCACGGCCGTCGAGGCGGCTACCGGGACGCTGCGGGTCTTCCGGGTCGATTTCGCCCCTGGGCTTGAAATGATTGCGCCCGCCGCCGAGTGCCACCTCGAGCCCGTCACCATGGCCGAACTCGACGAGCTGTCGCGCGATGTCGGGAAAGGATTCGTCCCGGGCCTCGGAGGACATCCGGGAGTCGTTTTCCCAGAAGCGGAAGGGAACATGTGCATAACATCCCGCTGGAGTGGCATGAGTGACAGTCGCCGTCGACACGACTCCTGTCGCAAGGCCTCGGTCCTCGGCTTCCTCGAGGATCGTCCGCACCCGAGCGGCGTCCACGCTCTTGTGGTCCCCGCGTCGGACCCTTTCATCGACTCCCAGAACACCGGTCTTCGTTTTCACGCCCGAGACGATCGCGGTCATCGTCGACGCGGAGTCGGAGACCTGGGCATCGGTGTTGTAGGTCTTCGAGAAAGCGACGAAGGGTAGATCTTCGAAGGAAAGTCGATTTTCCTCCCCCGGTTCGCCGCGATTCTGTCCCTCGAGGATGCGGGCAGCGGTGACGGTGGCGATTCCCATTCCGTCTCCGACGAAGAGGATCACATTTCGGGCTGGGCCCTCATTGGCCACGAAGGGGGCCGACCGGGCGACCGCGGCGCGTCCCGCGGCGAACCAACTGTTCTCCTCCCGTGGATCGGGCGTGGTCGGTCGGCTGCGTGAATCGGCGCCCGCCCCAGCGCAGGCGAGCGAGGCGAGGCAGACGATCGTCGGCAGGACGCGGAGATAACTGGGCATGGTGACCTCGTGAGGGGTTGTGGCTGGGAATTCCCGGCAGGCTTGGCGGAGCCGGTTCAGCCTGCGCCGTCGGCCCGCCCGTGCGCTCTAGACATCGAGTCCGACGGACCGCATCAGCGCAAGGGCGTTGCTCTTCTCGACCACACCCTCGCGGAGGGCGTAGTCGAATTCCATCCTGCCTTCCTCGAGGTGGTCTTCGAAGTGGACATTCGCGAGCCGGCCCACGCTTGCCGGTACGATCTCAGTGAGAGCGAGATCGTGGGTCGTGACGATTCCGAGCGCGCCGTTTTCGACCAGGCCCTGGATCACTGCCTCGGCACCGATCCGACGGTCGTGTGAGTTCGTGCCGTGAAGGATCTCGTCGAGCAGGAAGAGGGCAGGCGGAGCGCCTCGCGAGATCTCGACGACCTGTCGCAGGCGCGTGATCTCGGCCATGAAGTGGGATTGCCCGTCCTGTAGGGAGTCGACGATTCGAATCGACGCGGCGATTCGCAGCGGTGAGACTCGCAATCGGCGAGCGCGGACCGGCGCCCCCGCGAGCGCCAGGAGGGTGTTGCAACCGACCGTGCGCAGCATCGTGCTCTTGCCGGACATGTTCGACCCGCTCATCACGAGTGCCTGGGGCCGGTCTGCGAGGGAAAGGTCGTTGCGGACCGAGCGCTCGCTCGGGAGCAGCGGATGACCCAAAGCCTCGCCGTCGAAGACGGGACCCGCATCGACGATCTCGGGAAAAGGATCCTCCGGATGGTCGTACGCATGGCTGGCGAGGGCGCAGAGAGCCTCGATTTCCCCGGCGGACTCGATCCAGACCACGAGGCGCGGACCGCAGCGCGCGCGCCAGGCTTCGAGGGCGAGTGCGGCATGGGTTCCCCACATGAGGACCGCGGCGATCGGCGCGAAGAATTGATTGTTTCGCGCATCGCGCCGGTCCACCAATCGGCGCAGCGCTTCGAGTTCGCCGGAGGGCGGTCGCCCGGTCGTTTCGAGCTCGTCGCGGAGTCGCACGAGGAGGGGAGACTCGAAACGTTCGCTCTCGACGCAGGCGAGCAGCGAGGCGGTTCGAGCGAGCGAGCCAACGGGGGTCTCGGCGGCGGAGAGGACCGGGCGCACCCGCGATCGCAGCGAGAGGGCGAAGGCGCCCTGGATCGCGAGCGCGACCACGAACGGGACGGGACCGGAATTCGTAAACACCCAGGCCGCGAGGCCGGCGAGTGAGAGCACGGTCGCGGCGAGGGCAAGAAAGAAGATTGCCCGAGAGAGGGCAGCAGCCGGAGCAGAGGCCCACGCCTCGAGCGCCTCTTGTTGGGTCGCGGAGCCCGCTTCGTCGCCAGCGATCGCCATCTCGAGTCGCATCTCGAGTCGCGGGCGCAGCTCCTTTACGGCGGCCTGTCGCTCGCGAATCGTCTCGGGAACCGCGGCGTTACAGAGCCAGGAGGCGAGACGATCCCCCCCCGCTGTCGTGCGCGTCGTGGCGAGGAGTTCGAACAGGGACCCCGTCCCGAAAACGTCGAGATCCTGGGCGTAGGGATGCTGCGGATCGTGGTAGCGGTCGCCGGTGTCGCCGCGCCCGGCCCAGCGATCGTCGAGTCGCGCGAGCCCGTCGTCGAAGAATCGCCGCACCCGGATCGCCCGCGCGCCGTGGCGCAGGACGCGATCGTGGGCCACCACGAGGGCGATGAAGGCGAGTAGCGGCAGTGCGATCCAGGCGCGATCGAGCGTGCGCGTTCCAAAGGCGACCCAGCCCACCCCCAGGAGGACGGCGAAACAGGCCAGGCGGGTGTTCGAAACCAGACGCGAGCGCGCCTTCCAGAACGCTTCGTCGCGGGTCGCGTCGGCGAGGCCCCGCTGATAGGTCGCGCGCGGTGTCTCAGGCGATTCCCCGGTCTCCGAGTGTTCGTGCGTCGAGGGTTCCGCGGTGACGCTCAGGGGCACGAGAGGATCCGGGCCCCGTTGGGCAGGGTTTGGGCGCGGCTGATGGCGGTGCGAACGAACTGGCGGGCCGTGCCGATGGAATCGCGCAGCGGATGACCGAGGGCCAGGCCGGCGGCGATCGCGGCCGAGAGCGCGCACCCCGTCCCGTGAACGGGGCCCCCCGCGATACGCTCCCCCGGCAACCACTCGCTGGTGACCTTGCCGGTCTTCGGGTCCCCCTCGCGAAGCACCAGGAGATCGTCGGAGTTGCCCTCGAGGTGGCCCCCTTTCAAGAGCAGGCCCTCGAGTTCGAGATCCTCGAGGAGCTGGCGTGCGGCGGCCTCGCCGTCGCGACGTCGAGGCAATGCGTCCCCGACCAGGGCCTCCGCTTCCGGCCAGTTCGGTGTGAGCAGGCAGCGGCCCAGGGCGAGGTTGCGCAGGGCCGGATAGGCGCGGCGTTCGAGCAGCGGGCTGCCGTCGCTCGCTGCCAGAACCGGGTCGATCACGACCCGCGTTTCGGGAATCGGGGCCAGCGCGAGCAGCACGTTGCGGACGGCATCGTCGGTGCCGAGCATCCCGATCTTGATCGCGGTCGGGTGAAGGGCTCGGAGGGTCGTGCGCAGCATGTCGAGCAGGGCACTCGGAAAGACGGGGAGCACCTGGTGGACTCGCAGGCCGTCCTGGATCGTGAGTGCTGTGGGGACGGCACCTCCGTGAACACCGAACGCTCGGAAGACCTGGAGGTCGGACTGGAGGCCGGCTCCGCCAGTGGGATCGGAACCCGCGATCGAGAGTACGCTCAGCATGCGGCCGGATGGTAAGTTCCCGTCCCGAAGATCGCATCCCGTGGAAGCGGGTCCATCCAGATGGGGGAGGAGGCGTAGATGAGACGCTGGTTTGGAATCGTGGAAGCGCTGACGCCGGATGGACCACGGGTCCTGCTCGGGAGCCTGTCGCTCTTCGCGGTTCTCGCCGTGATCGGTTGCGCCGAGTCGACCGCCGCTCCCCTCCGCTCGCAGGCGACCGCCTCGCGAGACGCGAGTGTCGTGTTGATCTCACTCGATGGAACCCGGCCGGCAGATGTGAGACCGGAGCGACTTCCCAGTCTCGTCGAACTCGGCCGTGTCGGGGCGAGCGCGGACGGACTGATTCCGATCGATCCGTCGAACACCTTCCCGAGCCACGTGAGCATGGCGACCGGGGTGCGGCCCGAGGTCCATCGACTCGTCAACAACCTGTTCATCGACCCCGAACGCGGTCGCTTCAGCCGTAAAGCACCGCACGCCTGGGTCGAGTCCGAGCCGATCTGGTCGATTGCCCGTCGGCACGGAATGAGGA